>NZ_JAQRFK010000057.1 GCF_028598745.1 Xenorhabdus sp. IM139775 | reverse complement strand
CGTGATTTATTTTGTTGCACCAAGTATGGCAAAAATCATACTTGGTGTAAGCTCCATAATATGCAGCCCACCCATCGACCCTGACCCTGTTTACGATTTTGTGTTAACCGAATTGAAAACAGTGTATTCAAATCATAAACCTCATTGCTGCAATAATAGCGCCCGAAAAACCAAACATCATTGTGACCATCCATTTGGTTTGAACGACTATTTTACTGGATAAATCCTCTTGTACAGATGATATTCTCTGATGTATTGATGATAGATCCTTATGTATAGAGACAATTTCACTACGTACTGCAACCATATCCTTCTGCAAGGTTGATATATCACTACGTACTGCGACCATATCCTTCTGCAAGGTCGAGATATCGCTACGTACTGCGACCATATCCTTCTGCAAAGTCGAGATATCACCACGCATAGTGCCCACATCACTCTGCAAGGTCGAGATATCGCTACGTACTGCAACCATATCACTCTGCAAAGTACCCACATCTTTCTGCAAAATTGATATATCACCACGCATAGTGCCCACATCACTCTGCAAGGTCGAGATATCACTACGTACTGCAACCACATCACTCTGCAAAGTACCCACATCTTTCTGCAAGGTCGATATATCACCACGCATAGCGCCCACATCACTCTGCAAAATCGAGATATCGCTACGTACTGCAACCATATTACTCTGCATAGTGCCCACATCTTTCTGCAAGGTCGATATATCACCACGCATAGTGCCCACATCACTCTGCAAGGTCGATATATCGCTACTTATAAAACCCATATTACCTTGCAAGGGTAATACATCTTCACGTATGGAATATATTTTCTTATGAATCAATACGCTAATAGCTTCAACATCCGCTTTTGTTGCATAATTTGATTTTATAACAGCAACATCCATTTTTATTTGAGTCACATCCGATTGCAGACTTTCAACTCTTTTTTCCAATGTGGTATTCATCACAGGGCGAGAGCATGAAAGACTGTTTTTTGAACGATCCGTGCAAATAAAATACTGATTGATACTTTAACAAGACCGAATTGAGTGATATTCACCCTATAATTGATTATGATGAATACAAATTAAGGTCAAAAAACGTTCGCGCTCTCGCCCTGGTATTCATCATTCTTTTCTCAGCAAAATTTAGTGCGTTAGAATTTATCGATTCAGGTAACAAAAGTATTTTATTATTTTCAGCATGATCTCTGTAACGACCTTGAACAAAACTGCTTTCCTGCTTCATGTCACGCTCTCCAGAAGTATCCTTTTCTCGTTTTGACGTCTCAAGGGGAATTTATTTGCTTTGCCAATATGAAGATTTATTGATTTACTTTATATTCCAATATGTCATCGTCCAAATCTTAGCATCACGACTTATATTAATCATCAGTTGTTCCATTAATAACATGAACATTTTAATTCGATAATAAATAATGATATTTATATCGGTTAAAGCATGGAACATTTATATGTTATTCTTCACTTCACTTGAAAAAATCTGCCTTAAATAACAGTAATAAATAGAATATCATTATTTTATTTATTATTTCCCCTTACAGCATTACTGTACTTTATATTGACTATAAAAAAACCCATAAAGATTAAACTATCGCTATTTATTCTCATTATTGAGAAGCGCTACGCGTTTTTTTGTAATCCGGGATGGGCATTACGCTATTCACACAGCAAAAATAAAGGGCTATATCAATAGCCCCAAAATAAAACAGATTTTATATCAATCAGTTAGGCTTTTGCTCTCTCCAGCAATGTTCGCCACGTTGTCAAAACCAACGCCTGATCGGGTGGCGCCAATTCTCCCGCTTTAATCGCTTTATGGATGCTTTCTTCTACACGCTGATGAAGCTGTTCAACCGTATTTGCGCCTTCTTGCTCCAACTCAGCAATGGCTAATGTCAGATGCCCGCGGAGGTATCCACCAGCAAATAATTCGTCATCACTGGCATGTTCAACCCTATCATCAATTTGCGCCAGAATGCGTGTTTCAAACTCTGCGAGCATTATTTTTTCCTCAAAATCAATTTCAATTAGCAAAGGGATCTTCCGGATAAGGAAAATGCTCTGCTTTTAGTGGCGGCGTATTGTAAAACGATTGCAGACCTTGAATAAAGCGTGCCGCTCGTGTAGGTATACCATTTTCAAGGTATTGCATGACTTGTGCGTGCACTTTCCGCTGAAAAGCAAGGCGATCTGGTTCAAAATCGCCGTCAAGGTTGTCACAACTGACATTGAAAGGAAATCCGGCTGCGATGCAGAATAACCATTCCAGCGACTGTGGTTTGATCTCCACGTTTTCAAACGCCTCCTGAGTTTGGGCATCACGCCCATCAGGGCAATACCAGTAACCAAAATCAATCAGCTTACGACGTGCTTTACCCGCAATGCACCAATGAGAAATTTCATGTAACCCACTGGCATAGAACCCGTGGGCAAACACGATCCGGTGATAGCCCACGTCATCATCTGCCGGCAGATAAATTGGCTCATCATCACCTTTTATCAAACGGGTGTTATCGTCATTGCTAAAGCAATTATCAAAAATTTCAATCAGTTGTTGATAATGATGTGCAGTCATGTATTAATGCAGAACCCTAAATCAAAAATAAAATGCCAGCCAGGAACGGAGAGTCGCTCCGTGGTGATCATAAAGCAGTTTGATGCTCATCAAGAGAGAAATGGTCACCAACATCGGGCGGATAAGTTTCTGCCCTTTGCTCAATACCAAACTTGCCCCTAACCGTGCACCAATGATTTGCCCTATCAACATCACAACACCGACCAGCCATAAGACCTGTCCACCAAGAATAAAGAACCCCAACGCGCCGATATTAGAGGCAAAGTTCAGTATCTTGGCATGAGCTGTTGCTTTTGCCAAATTGTAGCCACAAAGCATGACATAAGAGAGTGCGAAAAAAGATCCCGTCCCTGGCCCAAACACGCCATCGTAAAAGCCAATTCCACATCCGGCAAGGCAACCAAATGCAACTGGGCCAAGGCGATGTTGCCGATCTTCTGCGCCAATATTCGGTATCAATAGAAAATAGAGGCCGATAATAATCACCAGCGCCGGCAATAAATAGCGCAGAAAATCCGGTGACACAAATTGAACCAGCAAAGCCCCCAACATGGCGCCAATGATCGTCATGATGATAGCAAAACGCTGGGAGCGTAAATCCACGATACCACGACGGATAAAATAAAGGCTGGCAGAGAAAGAGCTGCCTACCGCCTGTAATTTATTGGTTGCCAGTGTCTGGACAGGCGAAATGCCGACCGATAACAGCGCGGGAATGGTCAGTAACCCACCCCCTCCGGCAATAGAATCGATAAATCCCGCAACCATCGCAACCAAAAACAGGAAACCGTAAATTTCCGGCCCCAATAATGACCATTCCATTTTACATTTCCTACCAACGTGGAAGCGGTGGTGTCACATCGGCACATTGAGCCCGCTGACGCAGTAAGTGATCCATCAGGACAATCGCCATCATTGCTTCTGCGATAGGCACGGCACGGATACCCACACATGGGTCGTGTCGGCCGCGCGTCACCATATCCACTTCTTCTCCCTGACGATTGATCGTTCTGCCCGGCACCATAATGCTGGAGGTCGGTTTCAGGGCGATATGTGCAACAATCGGCTGACTACTGCTAATGCCGCCCAAAATACCGCCGGCATGATTACTGGTAAAGCCCTTTGCCGTTATTTCATCGCGGTTTTCGCTGCCACGTAAGTTGACAACACCAAAACCGTCGCCGATTTCAACCCCTTTTACCGCGTTAATACTCATCAGGGCATGGGCAATATCGGCATCCAGACGGTCAAAAATCGGCTCACCCAACCCTGCCGGAACGTTTTCAGCCACCACACTGACTTTCGCACCAATGGAATCGCCCTCTTTTTTCAGCGCCCGAAGTAATTCATCAAGTTGGGTCAATTTACTGGCATCAGGGCAGAAAAAAGGGTTCTGTTCAACCAGATCCCAATCTTGCAATTCACAATGAATATCGCCCATCTGCGTCAGGCAGGCACGAATAAGAATTCCGTGTTTTTCGAATAGGTATTTTTTGGCAATTGCCCCGGCGGCAACGCGCATGGCGGTTTCACGGGCAGATGAACGTCCGCCGCCACGGTAATCACGCAATCCATATTTCTGTTCGTAGGTATAGTCAGCATGACCCGGGCGAAATACATCTTTGATCGCACTGTAATCTTGTGAACGCTGATCGGTGTTTTCAATCATCAGGCCAATGCTGGTGCCTGTTGTCACGCCGTCAAACACACCAGAAAGAATGCGGACTTGATCGGGTTCGCGGCGCTGGGTCGTATAACGGGAAGTCCCCGGACGACGCCTGTCCAAGTCGATTTGTAAATCAGCTTCGGTGATCGCAATGCCTGGTGGGACACCATCAATAATACATCCCAGTGCGATGCCGTGGGATTCACCAAATGTGGTGACACGAAAAAACTGCCCAATACTATTTCCTGCCATACCTATTCCTACCCTGCCATCATTATTTATGCGTTAAAAATGAGAGCGAATAACAATAACTCACCCAATGATGAAAACCTATCTTATTCCCGTCATTTTATTTGACGTTAAACAGCGTTTCAAAATGATAGGCGTAAATCTTGTCCCGCGACACGCGGAACAAGAGAGCAAGCTATCACGATGATGAAAACCTGTTTAATGTCATGAGATATCAGTTTTAACCATTGAGTGGCGTGAAAAATGTTACGCTTTGAATTGCTGGAAATATTCGTGATATTCAACAAGCTGCTGGCGAGTCAGCACAAAAACACCATCACCATAAGCATGGTCGAATTTCAGCCACTTAAAGGGAACGTCAGGGTATTGCTCAATCAGGTGAACCATACTGTTACCGACTTCACAGAGCAGTATGCCATCTTCCGCCAGGAAATCCGGGGCTGTCGCAAGAATACGGAGAACCAGCTTCAACCCATCAACACCCGCAGCCATCGCCAGCTCAGGTTCATGACGATATTCTTCAGGAAAATCACTGAGATCTTCCTCATCGACATAAGGCGGGTTAGTCACAATGATGTCATATTTCACGGGTGGCATATCATGAAACAGATCTGAACGGATCGGGATCACTCGTTGGGAAAGCCGGTGATTCTCGATATTGATCTCTGCGACGTCCAAAGCATCGGGAGAAATATCAACCGCATCCACTTCCACTTCCGGGAAGGCATGGGCACAGGCAATGGCAATACAACCGCTGCCGGTACAAAGATCCAAAATGGTTGATGGCTGATGTGAAATAAGCCCTTCAAATTGGTTGTCAATCACATATCTAACCAGTGAACGTGGAATCAAAACCCGCTCATCGACATAAAATTCATGCCCACAGAACCAGGCCTGATTGGTCAAATAAGCCACAGGAACACGTTCATTAACCCGGCGCATGACAAATTCCACAATGCGCTGACGCTCGGTTGATGTCAGACGTGAAGCCATCATTGAATCTGGAATATCCTGAGGCAAGTGCAACGTGGGAAGCACTAATTGCAAAGCCTCATCCCACGGATGACATGACGTATGGCCACAATAGATATTCGCTTCGTTAAAACGGCTGGCAGACCAACGCAACATATCCAGGATGGTATGCAGCTCGGCAACAGCCTCATCGGCTAAAATCTTATCCAAAAAACACCTCCAAATAACAAAAAAGATAGATATCCTAGAAACTTCAGGTTGCAGTCTGCAAAGCAAACGCCGCTGATTATCTCCCGCATGGCGGAGAGATAATCAATGCTTCTTGAAGTGCGACGAGTATATCAGATTGTTAGTTTGCCATGATCCCGGGCACAAATCAGCTTCCCCGTTTTTCACCCACGTTTTCTCACCCATAAGTAGTAGCTGATGGTTAATAATGCTATCCACATTATTCCAACGTACAATGCGATTCGGGTATTGGGGAAATAGCCTAATACGGCAATGATAAATGCCATAAAAGCAATGGCTAACACTGGCGCAACCGGCCAGAAGGGGACGGGGAATTTAAGCTGTTCGGCCTCTTCCGCCGGCATTTTTCGACGCATGGTATATTGTGACAGCAAAATCATCAGCCATACCCAGACGGTGGCAAATGTTGCGATAGACGCAATGATGACGAAAACTTTTTCGGGCAGCAAGTAATTCAAAACCACACCTACCAGCAAGATCCCTGACATCGTCAACACCGTCACCCACGGCACGCCGTTTTTAGTCAGTCGGGAAAACGATGCCGGGGCCTGTTTTTCCTGCGCCATCCCATACATCATCCGCCCAGCGCCAAAAATATCACTGTTGATTGCGGAAATAGCTGCGGTAATCACGACAACATTCAAGATATTGGCGGCGAAATCAATGCCAAAACTGGAAAATATCTGAACAAACGGGCTGCCATTTTGCCCCACTTGATTCCACGGATAAATGCACATTAAAACAAACAGCGTCAAAACATAGAACAGTAGGATACGGAATGGGACGGCATTGATGGCGCGTGGGATGGATTTTTCCGGATTTTTGGCTTCGCTGGCCGTGATGCCGATAACTTCAATGCCACCAAAGGCAAACATCACGACCGTAAACGAGGCAATCACCCCCGCAATGCCGTTTGGCATAAATCCGCCATGCTGCCACAAGTTTGACAGGCCTGTGGCCTGTCCGGCTTCCTGACCGAATCCATACAGCATGATGCCGAAGCCGCCGACAATCATGGCAATAATCGCAACCACTTTGATGATGGACAACCAAAATTCCATTTCACCGAAAACCTTGACGTTACACAGGTTTATTGCCCCAATAAAAAAGACAATGCCCAGTACCCAAATCCACTGGTCAACATGGGGAAACCAGAGCTTCATGTAGATGCCAAATGCGGTGACGTCAGCAAGACAAACAATTAACATTTCAAAGACGTAAGTCCATCCGGTCAGAAAACCCGCTAATGGCCCTAAGTAGTGAGTCGCATAATAAGCGAATGATCCCGGTGCAGAACGATGCACCGCCATTTCCCCCAATGCCCGCATCACCATGAAAACAGCGGCACCACCAATGGCATAAGCCAGCAATACCGCGGGTCCCGCAGCTTTAATGGCACCTGCTGAACCATAGAAAAGACCTGTGCCAATCGCCGAACCCAGTGCCATAAATCGAATGTGGCGAACGCTTAACCCTCGCTTGAGTTGTGAGATGCTTTGCATAATTTATCCTTGTGCCTTTATTATTAGATTGGGAAAAAAAAGATAAATACGATGATAAGGCCGGAGCTGATCCGGCCTAAAACAAGATGTTTGTTATTAATTTTCTAAGATATTTTCAGCGGGCAACAAGGCAGAAAGTTGCTGTTCAGCCAACAACTGGATTGCAGCATCAATATCCGGGGCGAAAAAGCGATCTTTATCATAATGTGCCACTTTGTCGCGGAGAATATGGCGGGCTTTTTCCAATACCGGGCTGCTCTTCAAGCCATGACGGAAATCCATGCCCTGACAAGCCGTCAGCCATTCAATCGCCAAGATCCCACGCACGTTATCGGCCATTTCCCACAGGCGGCGGCCGGCGGCGGGTGCCATTGAAACGTGATCTTCCTGATTGGCAGACGTTGGCAGGCTATCGACACTGGAAGGATGCGCCAAGGCTTTGTTCTCACTTGCCAGCGCAGCCGCCGTCACTTGTGCAATCATGAAACCAGAGTTCACCCCGCTGTTTTCAACTAAGAATGGAGGTAACTGCGACATATTGCTATCCATCAACAATGCAACGCGGCGTTCTGACAATGCCCCCATTTCTGCCAACGCGATAGCCAGATTATCCGCAGCCATCGCGACAGGTTCAGCATGGAAGTTACCACCAGAAATCACTTCATCTTCTTCCGTAAAGACCAGTGGATTGTCAGAGACGGCATTGGCTTCAACCATAATGACATCAGCCGCATGGCGGATTTGGGTTAAACAGGCACCCATCACTTGTGGCTGGCAACGTAATGAATAGGGATCCTGGACTTTCGGGCAGTTTTTATGCGACTCAGAAATCCCACTTTGTTCTTCCAATACCCAGCGGTAAAGGGCGGCCACATCAATCTGACCTTTCTGGCCCCGCGCTTCATGGATACGCGCATCAAACGGCTTACGGGAACCCAGCGCCGCTTCAACGGACAAGGCACCACAAACAACCGCTGATGCCAGTAAATCTACCGCGGCAAGCAGCCCTTTCAAGGCAAAGGCGGTGGACGCCTGTGTCCCGTTGAGCAACGCCAACCCTTCTTTCGCCACAAGCGTCATCGGCCTGAGTCCCGCTTTTTCCAGTGCCGCTTTTGCCGGCAGCCATTCACCCCGATAGCGGGCTTTACCTTCTCCCAATAATAACAGGCTCATATGTGCCAGTGGGGCTAAGTCGCCGGACGCCCCGACTGAACCTTTGCTTGGAATACAGGGATAAACTTCGGCGTTCACCAAGGCCATCAATCCCTGAATCACTTCCAGGCGAATGCCAGAATAGCCACGGGCAAGGCTGTTGATTTTCAACACGATAATCAACCGGACAATGTCATCCGGCAGGGGTTCACCCACGCCTGCTGAGTGTGACAGTACGATAGCACGTTGCAGCTCTTCTAAATCCTGCGCAGCAATCCGGGTATTTGCCAGCAAACCAAAACCGGTATTGATACCATAAGCCGTTCTGTTTTCACGGATAATGCGATTCACACAAGCGACGCTGCCCTCAATGGCTGGAACGCATTGTTCGTCCAAACGGATGTGAACAGGGTGCTGATAAACGTGGCGTAATTCTTCAAGCGTCATTTTCCCCGGATGAATAGTGATATTTTTCATTTTAACAATGCCCCTTATTTGGTGTCGGTCACAGGCTGGTTTAACATTGGCAGGTTTAATCCCTGCTCTTTCGCACACTGGATAGCCAATTCATAGCCGGCATCAGCGTGACGCATCACGCCCGTTGCGGGATCATTGTGTAATACTCGGGCAATGCGTTCGGCCGCTTCGTCAGTGCCATCACAAACAATGACCATACCGGCGTGTTGCGAAAATCCCATCCCAACCCCCCCGCCATGATGCAGGGAAACCCATGTCGCGCCACCCGCCGTATTCAGCAAGGCATTCAGCAGTGGCCAGTCAGAAACAGCATCAGAGCCATCTTGCATGGATTCAGTTTCACGATTCGGGCTGGCAACCGAACCGGAATCCAAATGGTCACGGCCAATCACGATTGGCGCGGAAAGTTCCCCACGGCGAACCATTTCATTGAATGCCAATCCCAATTTGGCGCGATCACCCAGTCCCACCCAGCAAATACGGGCGGGCAACCCTTGGAAACTGATACGTTCTCTCGCCATATCCAACCAACGATGTAAATGAGCATCGTCCGGCAGCAGTTCTTTGACTTTGGCATCGGTTTTATAAATATCCTCAGGATCACCCGAGAGTGCCGCCCAACGGAAAGGCCCGATGCCACGGCAGAACAGAGGACGAATGTAAGCCGGCACAAAGCCGGGAAAATCGAAAGCGTGTTCAACACCCGACTCTTTCGCCATTTGGCGAATGTTATTGCCATAATCGAATGTCGGTATTCCCTGCTTCTGGAACGCCAGCATGGCTTCAACATGCACGGCCATTGAGTTTTTTGCCGCTTGGATCACCACGTCGGGTTCACTTTCGGCGCGGCTGCAATAGGCTTCCCATGTCCAACCGGCGGGCAAATAACCATGTAATGGATCATGGGCGCTGGTTTGGTCTGTCACCATGTCAGGGCGCACGCCACGGCGGACTAACTCAGGTAAAATCTCGGCCGCATTGCCACACAAGGCTATCGATACGGCTTTACCTTCTTGGGCATAACGTGCAAGACGCGCCAACGCATCATCAAGATCAACGGCCTGCTCATCGACATATTGGGTACGCAGACGAAAATCAATGCGGCTTTGTTGGCACTCTATCGTTAATGAAGACGCCCCTGCCAATGTTGCCGCCAGTGGCTGGGCACCGCCCATGCCGCCCAAGCCCGCAGTCAATATCCAGCGCCCGGCCAGATTACCGTTGTAATGTTGGCGGCCGGCTTCCACGAACGTCTCGTAAGTTCCCTGAACAATGCCCTGACTGCCGATATATATCCAACTACCGGCGGTCATCTGACCATACATTGCCAGCCCTTTGGCATCCAGTTCGTTAAAGTGTTCCCATGTCGCCCAATGCGGAACCAAATTCGAGTTGGCAATTAATACACGCGGGGCGTTTTCATGGGTTTTGAACACGCCCACCGGTTTACCTGATTGCACCAGCAGGGTTTCGTCATTTTCCAGATTTGTTAAGGTTTCAACGATTTTCTCATAGCATTCCCAGTTTCTGGCGGCACGCCCAATGCCGCCGTAGACAACCAATTCGCAGGGATTTTCCGCCACATCGGGATCAAGGTTATTCATGAGCATACGAAGTGGTGCTTCGGTTAACCAACTTTTTGCTGTGAGTTGTGTTCCTCTGGGAGAGCGAATGACTGTGTTGCTGAATTTATTATTTTGTATCGTCACGATTTTTTCCTGTTTCATCGTTGTGAATTTTGTTAACTGTATAGTTGTATATACATGTGTATTCAATAGGCAAAAATGTGACGGAGATAAAGCGGATAATGCGGGTATAATATTATTTATGATAAAAATCAATCAGATGATATTGATTTATTTCGTGATAAATGGGGAAATATTTTTGCTGGTTTTGTGTTTAATATCACATTGATTTTACATTATCGTCACAACGCTTAATGCAAAACCAATAAAAAACCGCTTCCGCCCTGCAAGGAAAAAGAGGTTTTTGCGATGTTTAATTTTTACAAATTAAGTCGGAACGCTATGAATTAAAGCGCCCTTTTAATTTATACCGATGTCCGGGAAACAATAGCTTGGCACTGGAAACAATAAATGCTTTCGACCAAGTTCGCCGACTGATTAACAAACAGGGCGTATTGGCCTCAATGTGCAACAACCGGCAAGAGAGGGCATCTCCCGCCACGGCTTCAACAATATGCTCCCCTTCTGTCAATGGCGCGACGTGAGATAAGTAATCATGGGCCGTTTGCTGACGGAAATCTTGCCGCAAATATTCCGGTGCCGCCTGCACATTGACATAACGATCTTCAATTTGCACCGGCACATCATTTTCATAATGGACAATGATGGAATGGTAGAGCAGGGCACCTACCGCAATGCTGAATTCGGCAGCCTGAGTGATATTGGCGTTCACTTCAGCAAGTTTCAGCACCTTGCAGCGATGTCGGTTAGCGCGGGCAACAATTTCATCGGCAATACTGTGAATTTCAAATAGCGCAGACTGTCCTTTCGGCTCAGAAACAAACGACCCGACGCCTTGCAAACGAAACAAAAAGCCTTCTGCCGTTAGCTCCCTCAATGCCCGATTAGCCGTCATACGGCTACAGTTAAATTGCTTAACTAATTCCGCTTCCGAAGGAACCCGATCATGCGGTTTCCACACCCCTGTATAGATCTTTTCAATAATCGATTGTTTGACTTGCGCGTACAAAGGCACGGGTTTGGCATAACTATCTGGTAAATAACTATCTGGTAAATAATTATCGGGTAAATTGTCTGTCACGCTTTCTTCCTTCTCACTTTTGACTCTCTCCAACGGGGGCACCCCAGCCTATTTGCCCCACCAGTGCACCACCTGCCATGCAAGGCGAGCCGCGGCTTTTCCCCCCATTCCCTGAATATCATACAAAGGGTTAAGCTCTACTAAATCGACAGCCTGCAATTTTTTGCTCCGGCAGATGAGTTGAACCAACGGCAATAAACGCTCCAACGGAACGCCCAGTGCCGCAGGCGCAGAAACGGCGGGCATTTGCCAAATTGGCAGCACGTCCAGATCGATAGTCATATAAATAATATCAACCTGATTAATGATATCCTGAAGTTGCTGCTGTACCTTATCCAACATGGATTCAACACAGTGGGTATCCCAAATAATGGTGACATCAAGCTGATTAGCCTCATCCAGTAATGCCTGTGTATTTGATGCCAAACTGGCACCAATACAACTGTAATTAAACGGGCGCTGATGTTGCCGGCAGTCATGGGCAAGTTGCCGGAACGGGGTGCCGGATGTCGGCTGCGGCGAATTTCGCAGATCCAAATGTGCATCAAAATTGATGATGCCAACACGCTGCTCCGGAAACGCCCGGTAAATCCCCATCCCATGCGCAAAGGCCGTTTCATGCCCACCACCAAAAATCAGCGTCTTCATATTATGCTGCTGGCATTGATAGACAGCATCACTGAGCGCCTTTTGTGCCTCACTCAGCCCCCCCGGATTAGCACAAATATTGCCCAGATCCACCAACCTGTCATGCCCCTCATAACTCGCCAGATTTGCCAACGATTGGCGCAAATATTCCGGCCCCGATTTCGCGCCCGGACGCCCCTGATTGAGTTTGACGCCTTCATCACATTCAAATCCCAATAGCGCAATGTGACGGGGAAACGCTGCGGGGGAGAAACTGGCTGGTTGTTTTATTGTCTGGAATATCCGTAAGGCATTATTGGCTTCGGCAAGATCATTGCGCCCTTGCCAAATATTTTCTGGTGTTGGCTGCCATAAGTTCATATTTTTTCCCCTCATCGCCCTGAATTATTGCTAATTTCGCCATGATAAACACGATAAACCAACGGGTTATGGCCTAACTCATATAAGATATCAACGGGATCCTGAGCATCCCAAACAACAAAGTCCGCCATAAAACCTGCCGCCAATTGCCCATGACTCTTCGATCGCCCCAATGCCCGGGCAGCATGAACGGTGACTCCCTGCCACACTTCTTCGGGTGTCAAACCAAACTGTACGCAAGCCATGTTCATCATCAAACGCAAAGAAGCAAAAGGACTGGTTCCGGGATTAAAATCGGTCGAAATCGCCATCGGAACACCATATTGGCGCAATAAGGCAACCGGAGGACGTTGAGTTTCCCTCAGGAAATAAAATGCTCCCGGCAGCAACACGGCTACTGTCCCACTATGGCTGATCGCTTCAATACCTTTTTCGTCCAAATGCTCTATATGATCAACGGATAAGCCTTGATATTCAGCCACCAGTTCACTTCCGCCCAAATTGGAAAGTTGCTCAACATGGCCTTTTACGGGAATATTCAGGCGTTTGGCGGTGTCAAAAAGACGCCGGGTCTGGCTCAGATTGAAACCCACCGTTTCACAAAATACATCTACGGCTTCGAATAACTGTTTTTGCCAGAGAGCGGGCAAGATGGAATCACAAACGAATTCGACATAGGCATCAGGATCATGTTTATATTCAGGTGGGACGGCATGGGCAGAAAGTAACGTCGGGCTAATTTCGATGGGATTTTTCTGTGCCAATGCCCGCACAACCTGCAACTGTTTTTCTTCACTTGCCAGATCCAGCCCATAACCTGACTTCACTTCAATCGTTGTCACTCCTTCAGCCATCAAAGCATTGAGACGTTTCTGAGATACGATTTCCAACTGCTGGGCTGAACTACTGCGGGTGGCATTGACGGTGGAATTAATCCCGCCACCTTTTGCACTGATTTCTTCATAAGAAACCCCATTCAGGCGCTGTTCCCACTCAGAAGCCCTATTGCCACCAAAAACTAAGTGGGTATGACAATCGATTAAGCCCGGCGTTATTAGCCGCTGCCAGACGTCAATGATTTTGCATTGGTTGGCGGGTACGCTGGCTGTCGGCAAGATCGCTAAGATTTTTTCATCCCGCACAATCAGGTCATGTTGTTCCAACATGCCGTAATTGCTTTCACCGTGATTGCTTTCACCGTAATTGCCTTCACCAGCAATATCTTTCATGGCAGGATTCAGGGTGGCAAGTCTGGCATTACGCCATATGACATCAGTGTCTCTTAATTCAATTGACATTTTATTATCCTGTTATTTTTCTTGTCGGGATTAAACCTCATGTTGTATATACATTTATTTTATAACCCAATCTAATTGTCAAATCATTTTGTGAACAATTTGTTACTTAAAATGATAGCTTCCAAGAAAAATCACAAAAAATCAGGTACACTTGCCAAAAGCTGTGAGTAAATGAACGTGTGATGAAGAAAAAAGATCAATTAAACCCAGACGACATCAGTCTCTTTAGAACATCTGTTATGGGAACTCGTCGTATTGTGCAAGATATTGTTTCCCATTCCCCAAAAAGAAAAAAAATTAACCAGGCTGCCCCTGCACGCTTAATGCAGGAACAGGTTGATGCCAGTTACTATTTTTCCGATGAGTTCCAGCCCAATTTGGATATGGAAGGCCCGACCCGTTATATTCGGGAAGGTGCCAATCATTACGAATTAAAGAAATTGCGGCGGGGAGATTATCCCCCAGAGCTTTTTCTGGACTTACATGGACTCACTCAGTTACAAGCCAAACAAGAAATCGGCGCATTAATCGCTGCCTGTCGTCGCGAACATGTTTATTGTGCCTGTGTTATGCATGGCCACGGTAAGCATATTCTCAAGCAACAAGCGCCGTTATGGCTTGCCCAACATCCTGATATTATTGCCTTCCATCAAGCGCCTAAAGAGTGGGGCGGGAACGCTGCGTTACTCATTCTGGTCGAGACAGATGATTTTACGCAGCGTTAATGAAATGGCCGGGTGGCTAAGGTGAACGGGTCAGGATTTCGCGGCTAATTGCGCTGGCGATGTTTGCCATAACAGGCACCCTTTTTCTGTTTGGTGATCCAGCTTGACGCAGGCAATGCTGGATGTGGCAAACATCGGGGGAGTTTGCCCGGGGCAAAGCTCAGAAACCAAATAGCCGACCAGCGGTAAATGGGATACCACCAATACGGATTGGTGCCCTTGTGTTGACAAAACGTGTAAATAGCTGGCAACCAGCGCGACATCCCCCGCCGGCGTTAATTCAGCCAGCATTTCCTGCTTGTCCGGCAGCGTCACGTTTTCTCGCACGAGCTTTAACGTCTGTTCTGCACGGATATAAGGGCTGACCAATATACAATCAATATCAGGTGATTGCCGTGAAAGCCAACAAGCCATTTTTTGTGATTCTTGACACCCGCGGGGTGTCAGTTCCCGTGCTACATCACTGACTGCATCTAAAGCAGCATCACCATGACGCATAATAAAAACGTACATAATCCACCGTCTGGTTTTAAGTTATGCGTGAAATTTCTTCTTCTGTTCAGCCATCTGGACTAAATATTCACACGGGGCAAATCGTTCCCCATATTGCGACGCCAGACGACGTAAAATTTCGACCACTTTATCACTGCCAAGTTTATCAATATAACGGAATGGGCCGCCCAAGAATGGCGGGAATCCGATGCCAAATACCGCCCCAATATCGCCGTCACGGGGATTTCTGATAATGCCTTCATCCAAACAGCGCACGGCTTCATTCAGCATCAGCATCACGCAACGCTGGGCAATATCAGCAGGCAACATTTTTATCGCAGGTTTGATATTTAATAAAGCATAAACCGATGCGTCTGCTTCTTTTTTGGATTTTTTCCCAAAAGGCCAGAATGCGCGCTTTTTACCCGCATATAAATAGAAGCCACGTCCATTCTTCTTGCCCTTCCGGTCATCCTGCAAAATGGCAGACAAAAACTCCGGCGCCGCAAATCGGCTCCCCAATTGTTCGACCAAGACAGGGATGATTTTGGTGCCCACATCGATCCCGACTTCATCCAGCAGATTGATGGGGCCAATCGGAAAACCAAAATTTGTCAACGCCTTATCGATATGTTCAATCGGTTCACCTTCCACCAGACAATACCCCGCCTCATTGATGTAAGGGGTCAGGATCCGGTTAACATAGAATCCGGCTTTATCCCCGACAACAATGGCGGTTTTTCCCTGTTTCTTTGCCAACGCCACGGCAGTTGCAATGGTTTTTTCACTCGTTCCTGCATGGGGAATGACTTCCACCAACGGCATTTTATCTACCGGACTAAAATAGTGCAGGCCAATGACCTGTTCTGGTCGAGTCGCTATTTCAGCGATCTTGTGAATGGGTAGTGAAGAGGTGTTAGACGCAAAGATAGTTTCGGGTTTCGTATTCTCTTCAATTTCGGCAACCATTTTGCGTTTCAAGACTAAATCTTCAAACACAGCTTCAACGACAATATCCGCTTGCTGAAACCCACTGTAATCCGTGGTTCCTGACAGCAGGGACATCTGTTGGGCGCGCTCACTTGATTTCAACCGACGCTGTTTTACCCGGCTGGAAAGCAGATCCCAGCTATATTTCAATGCTTGATTGATGCCTTTTTCATTAATATCTTTAATGCGGACAGGCACGTTTCCCCGCGTCGTAGTGACATTGGCAATACCACCGCCCATCAAGCCTCCGCCCAGAATCCCCACCTGTTTAATTGCAGCGGGCTGCTCTGAAGAGCCAGTTTCATTTTTTAACGCCGTAGAAGCAAAAAACAGGCTCCGCAATGCTTCTGATTCTTGCGTCATTGCCAGCTCACCAAATGCTTTGGCTTCAAGCTGAAAACCTCTCCCTGAACCTTTTTCCAAACCGGCACGGATCACATTGATGATTTTCTCTGGTGCGGGATAATGACCGCGAGTTTTTTCTCGTGTCTTTTGATGAACCATCGAGAATAACAGCGGCCTGCCCAGTGCACTGGCCAGCATACGCTGTGACCAGCCCAATGGCTTACGCTTCACGATGCCTTTTTTAACATTGCCTTTTTTGACATTTCCTTTTTTAACATATTGCACCGCAACATCCAGCAAGATATCCAAAGGAACCGCATCATCGACAACGCCCAACCGTTGTGCCTGTTTTGCCTTGAGCTGACGGCCAGTCAATATGATGTCCAGAGCGGCACTGACGCCAATCAGGCGAGGTAATCGCTGCGTTCCGCCTGAACCCGGTAATAGGCCAAGCTGGACTTCCGGCAAGCCAAGGCGGGTTTTCTCATCCAGAGAACAGATGCGCGCATGACAAGCCAATGCCAACTCCAGCCCACCGCCTAAACACGCGCCATGAATAGCGGCCACAATCGGGACAGGATAATCGGCGATTTGCGCAAATAGGTTTTGCCCTTTTTCAGCCAATGCTGTCGCTTCTTGCGGGGATTGGCAGTTTGCTATCATGCTAATATCTGCGCCGGCAATGAAGGTATCTGGCTTACCGGAGATAATCACCAGCCCTTTCAAATCTGAAACTTGTCGGGCTTTTTCAAATATGATCAAGAACTGTTCGACAAATTCGGCTTTCAGTGTGTTGACTTTCTCGCCAGGCACATCAATGGTGATAATTCCCACCTTGTCGTCCCTGACAGAAAAACTGAATACCGATTGTTCCGGTTGCATCGCTGCTGAGATGACCGTTTCTTTTTCCGCCTGAGCCATTATTCTACCTCCAATACCATTGCTGCACCCAAACCACCCGCGGCACAAGCTGTCGTTAACCCAAGCCCGCCACCACGGCGACGCAATTCATTCAACGTCTGGGTCACCATTCTGGCACCGGTCGCCGCGAATGGATGCCCATAAGCAATTGATCCCCCCAAGACATTGAATTTATCCATATCCACTTCCCCCATTGCCTGAGTACGCCCCAACTTTTCACGGGCAAATTTCTCACTGGCAAACATCTTTAGATTCGTGAGTGTTTGCGCAGCAAAGGCTTCATGCATGTCAATGAGCGTGAGTTCATTCAATGTGATACCAGCACGATCCAGTGCCAGCGGAGTTGCATAAGATGGCCCCAGTAGCATGTCCTGCCAAACATCAATGGCAGAAAACGCATAACTGCGTAAATACCCCAGCGGCGTCATGCCGAGTGCTTTTGCAACCGATTCCCGCATTAACATCACGGCGGCTGCACCATCCGTCAGTGGCGTGCTGTTTGCTGCGGTCACTGTGCCATATTTGCGATCAAAGGCCGGACGCAATTTAGCATAGGAAGCCAACGTTGAATTTTTCCTGATGTTGTTATCTTCTACCAATGTCTTGCTGTATGGCGGGAAATAGGCCGAGATGATTTCCTGCTGCAAAAGCCCTTGCTCCCATGCTTGAGCTGCCAATACATGGGAACGGTGTGCCAAGGCATCCTGATCTTCGCGGCTGATATGATAGGTTTTTGCCATCTGCTCTGCGGTATCCCCCATTCTCAATCCTGTGGAATACTCGGCAACCGCAGGAGAGACAGGCAATAAATCACGTAATTTCAATCGGCTGAGTAATTTTAATCGTTGGGAGAGGCTTTTGGCTTTGTTCATGTCAACTAAAGTGCGGGCCAATGACTTCGTCACGCCAATGGGCAAGACGGATGAGGAATCCGCTCCGCCGGCAATTCCCACGTTGACAGTACCCGCCATAATACTTTCAGCCACGTTTGCAATTGCCTGAAAACTGGTCGCACAGGCACGGGAAACACTATAGGCATCCGTATTCACACTTAAGCCTGCGCCTAAAACAATTTCCCTTGCAATATTGGGGGCTTCCGGCATTTGCACAACCTGACCAAAAACCAATTGGTCGATCTTCTCAGGCGACAAACCGCTCCTGATGACCAGCTCGCTGACGACAGCCTTTCCCAAGTCAACAGCCGGAATACCGTGGTAGAAAGTTGCCTGTTTCGCAAAAGGGATGCGTAACCCGCTGACAATAGCGACACGTTCCTTTTGCGGTATGACTTTTGTTGAAGAACGACCCATAGCAACTCCTAAGCATTATTATTAACTAAATCAATTGATTGATTAAAAAGATTGACTCACCTTGTAAGAGGTCAGACCTGCTGAAGCATTGTTAACGCAATGTTGGAAAATAGCAAATAGGAATAAACTAAAAATGAGAGCAAACTCAACTTTAAATTATTTATACAACTTAGATGAAGAATATGCGACAAGAGTACAAAGAAAAGGCAATGATTTACCATCGTTTACACGCGGTTTTCTCACTGTTTGTCATGATAAAACAATGAGAAAACCGTTGTTTAGCGTAAATTAACGCAAACCTAACTGAAAGATGAGGGCTTCTGCTTGACAACTAAAGGTGAAATCCACAGATAATTGCATTCCACCCTCAACCGCTTCGATATTATGGCGTATGACGCAGGGATCAGACTCCACTTCCTTTACCTTTTTAATCAATGTATTAAGCATAACCTGAGCGTCTTGTTCACGGGCAAAAATATGCTGGTAAGATACGGTGCAATCTTCATTGTCAATGATTGTTCCCACATCAACACAGCAGCAGGCCGCCGTTTCATTGGCGCTGCAACGGTTAATCGCATCAGACATGTCATTTCTCCAACGATAAAAATTTGCTGATAATTCTACGTGCTCCTGACTGACGATAACCAGCATTTGCGCTGTTTCAAACCATTTATCTCACTATTTATTGATCTGACCACGCCAACAAAAATCTGTTTACACTTCGTTAACGGAGGTTGTCGATTTTTTGTTAAGCAAGTCCCAATTTAAGAATCATTTTAGATATATTTAGAAAACATTCTTGCAACATATTCTATTATCAGGCCTATACTTCGTGCACTGGTCTGATTTGTCATTACGGCAAACCAACCCTACAATCCCGCGCTCTCAGCTACTTGAGTAGCATGTTAATAATAATTAAACAATGAGGTTTTGGTTATGAACCAGAAAAACCTATTTACACGTTCAGCATTAGCAGTGGCGGTTGCAATCCTTTCATCCAACGCTAGTGCTGCCGGTTTTCAATTGAATGAGTATTCATCATCAGGATTAGGTCGGGCATTTTCTGGAGCAGGCGCTGTTGCAGACAACGCTTCCGTGGGAAGTCGCAACCCTGCGGCCATGACCTTATTCGCTCACCCAGCGTTTTCTGGTGGTCTTGTGTATGTCAATCCGAATGTTGATATTACCGGGAATTCACCGCTCACCAAAAATAGCACTGATGCGAAAAATATCGCACCCCATGCGTGGATCCCAAACCTGCATTTTATCAGCCCGATCAATGATCAGTGGTATGTTGGCGCATCAGCGACGTCTAACTTTGGTCTGGCAACCAGTTTCAGTAATAATTATCCTGCTGGCCTCATTGGCGGTAGAACTGATCTCAAGACGTTGAACCTCAACCTAAGCGGTGCTTACAAATTCAATGATCAGTTCAGCCTTGGCCTAGGTGTCAACGCTATTTATGCCGATGCCAAAATTACCCGCCATCTGGGTGAGATCAGCCTTCTAAGTAATAAGTCATCAACTTTTGAAGCAGCCAAATTGGAAGGTAAAGATTGGGGCTACGGCTGGAATGCAGGACTCCTGTATCAGTATGACGAAAATAACCGTTACAGCCTGACTTATCGCTCAAAAGTCAAAGTGAAGTTCAAAAGCGGCGATTACAGCAGTGATTTTCCATATGCACCTGTAATATCTGAGGGTGGTACTGGCGGTGAGGTAGTCAAAGGCAGGCTGGATCTGAACTTACCGGATATGTGGGAACTCTCAGGTTATAACCGTATTGCGCCACAGTGGGCGATCCACTATAGCCTGCTGTACACTGGCTGGGGTGATTTCAAGGAATTAAAAGCAGTGAGGAATGACACCGGTAAAGTTGCGTTTGAGAAACACGAAGGTTTCCGCGATGCTTACCGTCTCTCACTGGGTACCACTTACTACCATGACGATAACTGGACATTCCGTACCGGTGTCGCTTTCGATGAAAGCCCTGTACCGGCCAAAAACCGCTCTATCTCTATTCCGGATCAGGATCGCTTCTGGTTTAGCGTAGGAACCACTTATGCATTTAATAAAGATGCCTCCGTGGATGTCGGTGTTTCCTATATGCGCGGCAAGAAAGTCCACGTTAGCGAAAAACTGTCAGAGGATAAACCTGCTCCCCTTGATACCGCCTATGAGTTCGATTCCAAAGGAACCGCATGGCTGTACGGCGTGAACTTTAACTATACGTTCTAATCCTCTTCCTGACCGAATTCCGTAAGTTAAAAAAGGATAGCAACCCGCTATCCTTTTTAATGATGAAGACTGAGTTAGTCGATAGAATCCAATTCATCCTGAATGCTTGCCGCATTAGGATTTTTTTCGGGTTCCAACTTGCCGCCATTAGCCATAAAATCGTGGCGTTGGAAGTAGGCATCGCGCACCATTAAATAAGGATCTGAAGAATTTTTTAACAGGCCGTCAGAATCCAGCAGGCGGGCACGGGTTTCTATACCCTGAAACACCCACTTTCCTACCGACATCCAACCCGTGAAATAACTCAGCACGGGATAAGTCATATCCGCAGCGTTACCGCCTTCATCACGCAATGTAAAACTGCCGTAACCGGGCAGAACAACATATGGGCCATACCCCACATTGTAATACCCCAATGTAGTACCAAAACGCATTGGATCTTCTTTTACCAGTTTGGGATTCGCCATGGAAGCAACATCAATAAGCCCTCCCATTCCCAAAAGAGTATTCAAAAAGAAACGGTTAAAGTGTTTTGCCCCTCCATGAACATCGCCACGCAAAAAACTGTTCACCATGCTGGCTGGCTCTTCAAGATTACTCATAAAATTGCCAATACCATTTCGCGCGGGCATCGGCACATAATCGCGCCAAGCGACAGCAACAGGGCGCAGAATATAAGGGTCGAGAACATCATAATTAAAGTTGAACATAGCACGGTTAAACCCTTCCAGCGGATCAGAACGCCCCGGTTCCATCGTATCCGATGAACTGGCACATCCCACCAGTAAGAGTGCTGTAAGAGCAACCCCGCTCAGACGATACTTCATATTGTTCTCCACATAATTATTTTTAGACATCAACTATCACGCTGCACACCAGCTAATGCACCCAATATGCTAAATATACTGCCAATTTTCCATTAATGGTAATCAAAAAAATGGTGATTATATAGGCAAACAGTTCGTCATGCCTTATCTCTGACAAGAAAAACAGGTATACTGTACGTCGTTCCATTGTCCCCTTAGTTAAATGGATATAACGAGCCCCTCCTAAGGGCTAATTGCAGGTTCGATTCCTGCAGGGGACGCCATCCTATGGTTCATCATAGTTCTTCCCCGTTCGCAGAATTCCTTAAATATCATGGTACCCCAAAAGAAAACGTTCGTAGTAGTTCGCATTAGTTCGTTGACAGCCGCACTCTTATTTGGGTAAATGTTTTACCTAATACTACAGTCGTAATTGCTCTGTAATCATGCGGTTATCCCGACGACGATAATGGCATTGTTGTGCGTAATATTGATGTCGTCGCCGCCAATATGACCAATGCAAAATTTGTTCGAGTGTTTCTCCCATTCTTTCCATTAATTTGGATAGCAGCTTACGCAGTTCCGCCACACTGAGGGCTATCAGTCCTGTCGGCGTTTTTTTTCTCCCGGATCCGTAAGACCGCCAGAACCGCATGAGCCAGAAGCGATAAGGTAATATGCCGA
>NZ_JAQRFK010000056.1 GCF_028598745.1 Xenorhabdus sp. IM139775 | reverse complement strand
CGGCAGGGTTGCCCAAAACGATCCGTGACTCTCCGGCGTATTATCCAGCAAGACCGTCGGCAACGTGCTGTCCAGCTTGTCGCGTAATTCATCGTGTAACGTTGCTTGAGTCAGTAAGGCCACCGGTGCCGCATCGTCCAGCATATACGCCAGCCGTTCGGCGGGATAGGCGGGATCAAGCGGCACATAAGCCCCGCCGGCTTTGAGGATCGCCAGCAATCCCACCACCATCCCCAGACTGCGTTCGACACAAATGGCGACCCGATCATCCGGCCGCACCCCCAGCGCGATCAGGTGATGCGCCAGTTGGTTGGCACGGCGATTCAGTTCGCCATAACTGAGAGCCTGCCCCTCAAACACAATGGCGGTGGCATCAGGCCGCTGTGCAGCCTGCGCTTCAAATCGTTGGTGGATCAGCGCATCCTGCGGGAAATTGGCTTGTGTGGCGTTAAAGTCCACAAGGATTTGTCGGCGTTCTGCGGCGGGGAGCACCGGCAGGGACAGGATCGGTTGCTGCGGCTGTTGGATCAGCGCCTCAACCAGCTCATGCAGGGCGGTGACAAGGTAACGGGTCAGGCGTGCGGGGTCGGCTCCCGTTGCGGTCTGGGCAGCGAGCCGGAAATCCGCGCCCATATCATCCACCGCCAGGGTGATAGGGAAGTTGGTGCGTTCTTCGGCCGTCAGGAGGCGCATCCCGCGCCAAATTTCATCATTGACCGGATCTGCCTCACTGACATGACTGTGGCGGTAGTTCAGCAGGGTAGTGAACAGGGGCAGGGGGGCGGCCACGCCGCTGCACTGCTGGGCCAGCGCCAGCGGTGCCTGCTCATGTTCCAGCAGGGTGGTCAGGTTGTGATAGGTAGCCTGTACCACGGCTTGTGCGCTCAGGCCGGCCAGCGCAATCCGTACCGGCAGGGTGTTGATAAACATGCCCAATATCCTGTCGGCACCTGCGACCCCCTGCAAGCGCCCCAGTAAGACAGAGCCGAACACCACGTCATCACGGCCGCTGGTCTTGGCCAGAACCTGCGCCCAGGCGACATGGAACAGCACGCTGGCACTGACTCCCGACCGGCGCGCTTGGGTGCGGATGGCGCTGGCCAGCGCTGGCTCAAGCAACTGGTGGGCTTCGCTGATCGCATTGTCATCGCGGGGGATCTCAAGCAGCCCAAAGGGGGCGGTGGGTTCCTCAATATCCGCCAGTTGGGTACGGAAATAGGCTGCATGTTCAGCGACGGGCACGCTTAGCGTTTGGGCAACAAAATCACGGTACGGCAGGGCGGCAGGCAGGGTGTCGGCATGGCCCAGCAATATTTGGGCCATCTCGGTGAAAATCAACTCCATGGCCAGATGGTCACTGACCAGATGGTGAAAACGCAGCGCCAGCAGCCACTCATTGGGTTGTGGATCGTGGGCAATATCAGCGGCAAACAGAGGGGCCTGTCGCAGGTCGAGACGGTGGTGGCGGGGATCGGTGGCGGCACGCAGTTGGGCTACAACGTCTTCTTCGGTGTCTGGGATCGGTGTAAAGACCTTGACAGGCAAGGTTGCCTGACGCCAGACCACCTGAACGGGCTGGGACAAGCCCTGCCAATGGACGGAGGTGCGCAAAATATCATGGCGGTCGATAATGTGTTGCAGGGCGGTCAAAAAGGCATTGAGCTGTTCACGGCGGTCAAAGGCGAACAGGCTGCGCAGCAGATAATCGTCCCCTTGGGTCTGCAATAAATGGTGGAATAAAATCCCTTCCTGCAACGGGGCGAGCGGGTAGATATCCTGTACATTGCCGGCACCGCCGGGGATCACCGCCGACAGGGTGGCGATCTCGGTGTGGGTCAGTGACACCAGCGGCAACATGTCGGGGGTGATCACCGTGCAATCAGCAGGAATAAGATTGGGGGGCACGGCGAAAGCCGGGGGGGCATTTTCGGGAGATAACAGGGTTTGTGCCAGCGCCCGCAGGATCGGGGCATCGAACACGCTGCGCACCTCCAGCCGCCAGCCCAACTTGTGCAGTCGCTCCATCAGGCTGACGATTAACAGCGAGTGCCCGCCGAGTTCAAAGAAGTGGTCATGGCGGCCGACGTGTTCCAGTCCCAGCAGGTCTTGCCAAATTTGGGCCAAGGCAATTTCCACTTCCCCCACCGGGGCTTCATAGTGGCGGGTGATCACCGCCGAACCGTCAGGTGCTGGGAGCGCCTGACGGTCGAGTTTGCCGTTGGGGGTCAGCGGGAAAGCATCCAGCATCACAAAGGCGCTGGGCAGCATATAATCAGCAAGGTGCTGGGCGAGTTGCTGGCGAAGTTCCGCCGGCAGCAGTTCGATACCCTCCTGAGGCCGCAGGTAAGCCACCAGATGTTTTTGCCCTGTCGCGTCTTCACGAACGAGAACGACGGCCTCGCGCACGCCGTGACACTGCATCAGTCTTGCCTCGATTTCGCCCAGTTCAATACGGAAGCCACGCAGCTTGACCTGAAAATCATTACGGCCGAGGTACTCGATATTGCCATCGGGCTGCCAGCGGCCAAGGTCACCGGTCTTGTACATCCGAGCTTGCGTGTCGGCAGAGAACGGATCACGCAGGAAACGTTCCGCCGTCAGTTCAGGCCGGTTCAGGTAACCGCGCGCCACACCGGCTCCGCCGATATAAATTTCACCGGCCACGCCGAGGGGCACCGGCTGACCATGTTTATCCAGAAGATAGATCTGGGTATTGGAGATTGGGCGGCCAATAGGAATGTCTTGGCGGCCATCTTTATCTTCCGCCTCAGGGATAACATAGGCGGTGGCGAAAGTGGTGGTTTCCGTTGGCCCATAGACATGCAGCAAATATTGGGGGGGATATTCGGCGCGCAGACTAATCGCCGGACGGGTGTCAGTCTGCTCCCCCCCGAACAGGACATAACGCAATCCTGCCAGTGAAGGGCCAATCAAATGGGCATAGTGGTTGAAAAGGGCAGACGTGAGGAACAGGGCGCTTATCCCTTGCGCTGACAGGCAACGACCAAAATCGTCGGGTTGCAACAAGATCTTTTCGGGGATCAACAGGATACGGGCACCATGAACCAAGCCGGACCACACTTCCCAGGTGGCGGCATCAAAGGAGATATTGGCGCAATGGGCAAGGCAGTCATTTGGGGTGATATCGGCAAAACCATTATTGATCAGCAAACGCAGTACATTGCGGTGCTCAACCATCACCCCTTTGGGCTGGCCGGTGGAACCGGAGGTGTAGATCACATAGGCCAGATGACGGGCGGTCAGCCCCAGGGCTTGCGCATCAGGGTTGTCAGCCGGTTGTGCCGCTAACCGCGGGTCTTGGTCATCAAGGAGATGATCAAGTAACACCGTTAGCAGGGTGCCGGACAGTTTATCGCGTTGGCCTGTCTGGGTCAGTAAGACCACGGGAGCAGCATCGTCAAGCATATACGCCAGCCGCTCAGCCGGATAGGTGGGATCGAGTGGCAGATAAGCCCCGCCGGCTTTCAGGATAGCGAGCAAACCGACGATCAATTCCAGACTGCGCTCGGCACAAATGGCGATTCGGTCATCCGGCCGTACCCCCAGTGCAATCAGGTGATGGGCTAGCTGATTGGCACGGCGATTAAGCTCACCATAGTTGAGCGTTTGTTCCTCAAAGATCAGCGCCGTGGCGTCAGGATGTTGTGCCGCCTGCGCTTCAACTAGCTGGTGGATCAACGCATTTTGCGGGAAATCGGCCTGCGTGGCGTTAAAGTCCATAAGGACTTGTTGGCGTTCCGCGGCGGGGAGCACTGACAGGGACAGGATCGGTTGCTGTGGATGCTGGATCAGGGCTTCCATCAGGCTATGCAGGGCGGTGACAAGGTAACGGATAATGCGTGTGGGATCGGCTTCCGCTACGGTCTGGGCGGTGAGCTGGAAACCTTCGGCGCCCAGATCATCCACTGACAGGGTGATGGGGAAGTTGGTGCGTTCTTCTGCCGTTAGGAAGCGCATCCCGCGCCCAATGTCATCATCCACGGCCTCCGTGTTTGTCTCACTGACATGACTGTGGCGGTAGTTCAGCAGGGTACTGAACAGGGGCAAGGGCGCGGCCACGCCGCTGCACTGTTGGGCCAGCGCCAGCGGTGCCTGCTCATGTTCCAGCAGGGTGGTCAGATTTTGATAGGTGGCCTGCACCACGGCCTGCACGCTCAAATCAGCCAGCGCAATCCGTATCGGCAGGGTATTGATAAACATGCCCAATATTCTGTCGGCACCCGTGACTCCTTGCAGGCGTCCCAGCAAGACAGTGCCAAACACCACATCGTCATGGCCGCTGGTGTGTGCCAGCACCTGCGCCCAGGCAACATGAAACAGCACGCTGGGGCTGACGCCCAGACGGCGGGATTGGGCGCGAATGGCGTTTGCCAGCGCAGGAGCAAGCAACAGGGTTTCTTCATTGATAACATCGTTGTTGCGGGGGATCTCAAGCAGCCCAAAGGGGGCGGTGGGTTCTTCAATATCGGCCAGTTGGGTACGGAAATAAGCTTCGTGCTCGGCGGCAGACACACTTAAGGCTTGGGCAACAAAGTTGCGATAAGGCAGGGCTGCCGGCAGGGTTTCGGCATTGCCCCGCAATACCTGAGCCATTTCAGCGAAAATCAGCTCCAGTGTCATGTGGTCACTGACCAGATGGTGAAAACGCAGGGCCAGCAGCCATTCATTGTGTCGCGGATCATGGGCAATATCGGCGGCAAACAAGGGTGCCTGCCTCAGGTCGAGGCGGTGGTGGCAGGGATCGGTGGCGGCACGCAGTTGGGCTACAACGTCTTCCCCGGTGTCCGGGGCGGGGGTAAAGATATTCACGGGCAATATTGCCTGACGCCAGACCACCTGAACGGGCTGGGACAAGCCCTGCCAATGGACGGAGGTGCGCAAAATATCATGGCGGTCGATAATCTGTTGCAGGGCGGTCAAAAAGGCATTGAGCTGTTCACGGCGGTCAAAGGCGAACAGGCTGCGCAGCAGATAATCATCCCCTTGGGCCTGTAATAAATGCTGGAAGAAAATCCCTTCCTGCAACGGCGCGAGCGGGTAGATATCCTGCACATTGCCGCCGCCGCCGGGGATCACCGCCGTCAGGGTGGCGATCTCGGTGTGGGTCAGTGATACCAGCGGCAACATGTCGGGGGTGATCGCCGTGCAATCAGCAGGAATAAGATTGGGGGGCACGGCGAAAGCCGGTGGTGCATTCTGGGGAGATAACAGGGTTTGTGCCAGCGCCCGCAGGATCGGGGCATCGAACACGCTGCGCACCTCCAGCCGCCAGCCCAGTTTGTGCAGCCGATCCATCAGGCTGACGATCAACAGCGAGTGCCCGCCCAGCTCAAAGAAGTGGTCATGGCGGCCGACTTTTTCCAGTCCCAGCAATTCTTGCCAGATCTGGGCCAGGGCAATTTCCACTTCCCCCACCGGTGCTTCATAGTGGCGGGTAACCGCCGCCGACGCGTCAGGTGCCGGCAGTGCCTGCCGGTCGAGCTTGCCATTCGGCGTCAGCGGGAAGGCATCCAGCATCACAAACGCGCTGGGCAGCATAGAGTCGGTCAGATGTTGCGTGAGTTGCTGACGCAGTTCAGCGGGCACCAATTCAACCCCCTCCTGCGGTCGCAGATAAGCAACCAAACGTTTTTGCGCCGGCTCATCTTCGCGGGCGATCACGACAGCTTCACGTACACCATGACACTGCATGAGTTGGGACTCAATCTCCCCCAGTTCAATGCGGAAACCGCGCAGCTTGACCTGAAAATCATTGCGGCCAAGGTACGCGATATTGCCGTCGGGCAACCAGCGGCCAAGGTCGCCGGTCTTGTACATCCGGGCATCGGGGTCGGCAGAGAACGGGTCACGGAGGAAGCGCTCGGCCGTCAGTGTCGGCCGGTTCAGGTAACCACGTGCCACGCCGGCGCCGGCAATATAAATTTCACCACTTACCCCAATGGGCACGGGTTGCCCGTGCCCATCCAGAATATAGATCCGGGTATTGGCGATCGGGCGGCCAATCGGTGGTGTTTTTTCTTTCTGACGGTCACAGGGATAGAGGGTGGCGCAGACGGTGATTTCTGTCGGGCCATAGGCATTGAGCATCTGCCGTCCCTGTGCCCAGCGTTTGACTAAGGTTGGCGGGCACGCTTCACCGCCCACCAGCAAGGTGTGTAAGGTATCGGGCAGAGCATCCATGGCCGCCAGTGCGGTCGGTGACAGGAGCACATGGCTAATGGCATGGGCCGCCAGATAACCGGACAGGATCTCACCCGGCAGCAGGTCGGCACGTTTGGCGAGATAGAGTCGGGCGCCTGCCACAAAAGCCATGGCGCATTCCCAGATGCAGGCATCGAAACTGTTTGAGGCGAATTGTAAGACGCGGCTGTCAGGAGTCAGTGCCAGCGTATTTTGTTGGGTGGTCGTTAAATTACACAGGCTGCGATGTTCGATCATCACCCCTTTCGGTTGGCCGGTGGAGCCGGAGGTGTAGATCACATAGGCCAAATGGCGGGCGGTCAGCCCCAAGGCCTGCGCATCAGGGTTGTCAGCCGGTTGTGCTGCGAATAGCGGGTCCTGGTCATCAAGGAGATGATCAAGTAACACCGTCGGCAGGGAGACGGCCAGTTTGTCGCGTTGGGCGGCCTGAGTCAGCAAGAGCACCGGCGTGGCGTCTTCAAGCATATACGCCAGTCGCTCGGCCGGATAACTGGGGTCAAGCGGCACATAAGTCCCGCCCGCCTTGAGGATCGCCAGCAAACCGACGATCAGTTCCAGACTGCGTTCGACACAGATGGCGACCCGATCATCCGGCCGTACCCCCAGCGCAATCAGATGATGCGCCAGCTGATTGGCACGGTGATTCAGTTCGCCATAGCTGAGGGTTTGTTCCCCAAAGACGGCGGCGGTCGCCTCAGGTTGCTGTGTGGCCTGCGCTTCAAATAGCTGGTGGATCAGCGCCCCTTGCGGAAAATCGACCTGAGTGGCGTTAAAGTCCACGAGGATTTGTTGGCGTTCTGCCGCCGATAACAGGGGCAGTTGGTCTACGCGTTGTGTCGCATCATTCGCCATTGCAACCAGTACTTGTTTCAAATAGCCGATCATCCGTTCAATGGTTGCGGCATCGAACAGATCAACCACATACTCCAGCTCCCCCAATAGACCTGATTCGGTTTCAGTCAGTGATAATGTCATATCGAAGTGGGCACTGTGACGTACCAATTCAATCGGGGTGAGTTGCAGATCCGGTAACGTGAGCGTCTTGGGGGGCGTGTTATTGAGCGCCAGCATCACCTGAAAGATTGGACTGTGGCTTAAACTACGCTCAGGTTGCAGCGTTTCCACGACCTGTTCAAAAGGCAGATCCTGATGCGCATAGGCTGCCAGCGCCCGTTCGCGGACTTGGGTCAGCAAGTCGGCAACGCTGGGGTTATCACTGAGTGTGACACGCAAAGCCAGTGTATTGACGAAGAAACCCATCAGCCCTTCCAGTTCTTTGTGCGGACGATTGGCGATGGGAGTGCCAATAACCACCTCCTCCTGACCACTCAGCCGGGCGAGGACAACACTCCAGGCTGTCAGTACAACCATAAACAGCGTCGTATTATGGTGTTGTCCAATCGATTTAAGTGATGCCAGCAAGTCAGGATCGAACTGAACAGATAATCGGTGCCCGGTATAAGTTTGTACCGCCGGACGAGGTCGATCCGTGGGGAGCGTCAGCAGGGATGGGGCACCTTCGAGTTGGCTATGCCAGAAATCGCGCTGTTGGGCAAGCACTTCGCCCTGTAACCATTCACGCTGCCAGACCGCATAGTCGGCGTACTGAATGGGAAGGGTAGGGAGCAGGGCATCAACGTGATCACGCTCGGCGCGATAGAGTACCTCTAATTCGTGCACCAAGACGCCAATAGACCAGCCGTCAGAAATGATGTGATGCTGAGTAAGCAACAGGATATGTTCTTCATCTGCCAGTTGCAGCAATTGGCCGCGGATCAGCGGACCCTGAGTCAAATCGAAAGGCGTCTGTGCCTCAAGCTCAGTCACTTCCGCAATGCGGGTCGCGTGCTGTTCTGTGTCCAACGGGCGCAGGTCTTGATAAGCGAGGGCAAGGCCGATATCGGCCGGATCAATGTATTGGCAAGGTTGACCCTCAATAAGGATAAAACGGGTACGCAGATTTTCGTGGCGCGCAATCAGGCGATTGAGGGTGTTATTCAGGGCATCACGGTTCAGTTGACCGGTCAGGCGTAGCGCTGCCGGTATGTGGTAGGCCAGGCTTGCGGCCGGATCGAGTTGGTTAAGGAACCACAAACGTTGTTGGGCGAAAGATAATGGCAGAGGCGTATCACGGGGCGCCGATTTGATTGGCGGCCGCTTCTGATGTTTCTGTGCCTGTAATTGTTGCTTAATTTTCTTTTTTAAAACAGCACGTTTCAGGTTATTGTGATTGTTGTTAGACCGTATCATTGATGATTACCTCCGCGATTATTTTCTCCGTCTAAAATCGTCATTAATTCTTCGGTTGACATGAAATCCAGCGCATTTTGCAGCGATTCAACCTCGTTTTCCCCGATGGCCTCCATTTGGACTGCCAAGATGATCTCCGCCTGTTTCGCTAATTGCGGGGAAAGAAACAGCGAAGAGATGGGGATATCGACCCAGAATTCGTCTTGAATGCGTGTTGATAACTGCATAAGCATCAGTGAATGCCCCCCAAGTTCAAAAAAGTGGTCATGGCGACCCACTTGTTCTAATCCCAGCACCTCCTGCCAGATTTGGGCCAGAATCATTTCTTCCTCACTGTCTGGCGCCTCATAATGATGGGTTACCACCGCCGACGCGTCAGGGGCAGGCAGGGCCCGACGGTCGAGTTTGCCATTGGGCGTCAGCGGGAAGGCATCCAGTACCATAAAGGCGCTGGGCAGCATATAGTCGGCAAGGTGCTGGGCGAGTTGCTGCCGCAGCTCCGCCGGAATCAGCTCGCAACCCTCCAGAGGCAGCAGATAGGCCACCAGGCGTTTTTGATCCGGTTCGTCTTCGCGTGCCAGAACGACGGCTTCACGCACGCCGTGGCACTGTCTGAGACGGGTTTCGATTTCACCCAGCTCAATGCGGAAGCCGCGCAGCTTGACCTGAAAATCATTGCGGCCGAGATACTCAATCGTGCCGTCGGGCAACCAGCGACCGAGATCGCCGGTCTTGTACATGCGGGCATCGGGATCGGCAGAAAACGGGTCACGGAGGAAACGTTCCGTCGTCAGGGCTGGCCAGTTCAGGTAACCGCGGGCGACGCCGGCACCACCAATATGGATCTCACCAGCCACACCGAGGGGTACGGGCTGGCGGTGGCTGTCCAGAATGTAAATCTGGGTATTGGCAATCGGGCGGCCAATGGGAATCGAACGGTCAGGCTCGACGGGAGAGGCAATGGCATACGTTGTCGCAAAGGTGGTGGTTTCCGTCGGGCCATAGCCATTAATCAGATGGGCGGGTCGGGATTCAGCCAACTGTACTTGCTGTATCTTCCTTGGGTCGAGCACATCACCGCCAACCAGTAAGTAACGCAATTGTCCGAACAGGGGGCTGAGCGCATTCAGGTATTCGTTAAACAGCCCCGCCGTTAGCCAAAGGGCCGTGACTTGCCCGTTGATCAGTGTCTGGCAGAACAGCACCGGATCAAGCAGTACCGATTGGGCAACCAGATGCAGGCGTGCACCATTGAGCAGGGCCGCCCAGATTTCCCAGGTCGAGGCGTCAAAAGCCGGATTGGCGCAATGGGCAATGCAGTCATTCGGACTGATATCCGCAAAACCACTGTTAACGATCAGACGCAGGACATTGCGGTGCTCAACCATCACCCCTTTGGGTTGTCCCGTGGAGCCGGAAGTATAGATAATATAGGCCAGATGGCGTGACATCAGCCCCAAAGCCAGTGGATCGGGGTTGTGAATCGGTTGTTCCGCCAGGAATGGTGCTTGAGCGTCGAGGATGACCACAGGCATGATAGATTCAGAACGTGATAACTTATCGGCATGGGCGGCCTGAGTCAGCAAGGCCACCGGCGTGGCATCTTCAAGCATATACGCCAACCGCTCGGTCGGATAGGTGGGATCAAGCGGCAGATAAGCCCCGCCGGCTTTAAGGATAGCGAGCAAACCGATGATCAGTTCCGGACTGCGTTCGGCACAAATCGCCACCCGATCATCCGGCCGTACACCCAGTGCTATCAGATAATGGGCCAATTGATTGGCCCGGCGATTAAGCTCGCCATAGCTGAGCGTTTGCTCCTCAAATACCAACGCAGTAGTCTCAGGCCGCTGTGCGGCCTGCGCTTCAACTAGCTGGTGGATCAGCGCGTCTTGCGGGAAATCAGCTTGTGTGGCGTTGAACTCTACCAGCAATTGTTGCTGCTCTGCCACCGGCAAAATGGGGATATCCAGAATCAGTTGTTGCGGATTGTGCACTAACGCATCAATCAAACCCCTTATGGCTGTCAGAAGATAATGGGTGACACGAACCGGATCGATATTGGCCACCGTATAGGCGGTCAGACTAAAACCCTCGCCCAAATCGTCCACCGATAGTGTAATGGGATAGTTGGTTCGTTCCTGCACGGTGAGAACACGCATACCCGACCAGACGGTATTAGCATCCTCTTCATTGGCTTGAGAATGACGATAATTGAACAAGGCACTAAACAATGGCAGGGGTTGTGCCACACCACTATTTATACCACTACAGCCTTGAGCCAGCGCCAACGGTGTCTGTTCATGTTCCAGCAGCGTCATCAAATCACGATAGGTCGCTTGCACTATAGATTGTACACTGTGACCTGCCAGAGAAATGCGCATTGGCAGGGTATTGATAAACATGCCTAATATTTGACCTGAATCAGCCCCGCCTTGCAGACGGCCCAGCAGCACGGAACCAAAGACGACATCGTCACGACCGCTGGTCTTGGCCAATACCTGTGCCCACGCGACATGAAACAGGACACTGGGGCTGACTTTCTGGTGTCGGGCCTGGGAGCGAATGGCCTGCGCTAACTCTGGATCAAGAACCAGTTGGGCTTCGGTAATGGATTCATCCTTGTTTGTGGGTGGATCATCGGCTATTGAAAGAACACCAAACGGTGCTGTCGGTTCGTCAATATCAGCGAGTTGGGTACGGAAATAGTCCTCGTGCCCTGCGGCTGATACGCTCAGGGTCTGGGCAATAAAGTTGCGATAAGGTAGCGCGGTGGGCAGTGTTTCCTGACCCTGTAATATCAAGGCCATTTCCGCGAAAATCAGTTCCAGTGTCATATGGTCACTGACCAGGTGATGGAAACGCAGTGCCAACAGCCATTCATCCTGTGCCGGATCGTAGGCAATATCTGCCGCAAACAGGGGCGCTTGCGTCAGGTCGAGGCGATGCCGATGCGGATCAGTATGTGCTTGCAGTTGGTCTGGGACATTGTCGGTTGTGGCTGGCGTGAAAATATGAATATTCAGCGGGGCCTGACGCCAAACCACCTGAACCGGTTGTTCCAATCCTTGCCAGTAAACCGACGTGCGCAAGATATCATGGCGGTTAATCACCTGCTGCAAGGCATCCAGAAAGCGTTCGAGACGCTCACGGGAATCAAAAGCAATCAGGCTCTGTAACAGATAGATATCACCCTGTGTCTGCATCAGGTAATGAAACAAGATGCCTTCCTGCAACGGTGAGAGTGGGTAGATATCCTGTATATTGCCCGCACCACCGGGAATGGTTTCTGCCATCGCATCAATCTTGGTCTGGGACAGAGAAACCAGTGGCAGCATATCGGGCGTGATGGCCGTGCAATCGTCAGGAATAAGATTGGGCGGCACCACAAAGGTATTGCTGTCACGCTGAATGGTTTGTGCCATATCGGCGAGGATCGGGGCGGCGAAGACACTGCGAACATCGAGCTTCCAGCCGAGACGACGCAGCGCCTCGATCAGACTGACGATCATCAATGAATGCCCCCCCAGTTCAAAGAAATGGTCATGGCGACTGACGTGTTCCAGTCCCAGTAAGTCTTGCCAAATTTGAGTCAGGGCAATTTCTGTTTCACCAACCGGGGGTTCATAACCACGGATCACCATCGCAGACGCATCAGGCGCAGGGAGTGCCTGACGGTCAAGTTTGCCATTCGGCGTCAGCGGGAAAGCGTCCAGTACCATAAAGGCGCTGGGCAGCATATACTCGGCCAGATGCCGGGCGAGTTGTTGACGCAAATCTGCCGGGATCAGCTCACAACCCTCCATCGGCCGCAGATAAGCCACCAGCCGTTTCTGATTGGATTCGTCTTCACGTGCCAGTACAACTGCCTCACGCACGCCATCGCACTGCATCAGTCTTGCCTCGATTTCCCCCAGTTCAATCCGGAAGCCACGCAGTTTGACCTGAAAATCATTACGACCACAGTATTCGATATTGCCGTCGGGTCGCCAGCGACCAAGATCGCCAGTTTTGTACATGCGGGCATTGGACTCGGCAGAGAACGGATCGGCAAGGAAACGTTCCGCCGTCAGTTCAGGCCGATTGAGGTAGCCGCGGGCGACACCGGCACCGGCGATATAAATCTCGCCGATAACCCCTAGCGGGACGGGTTGTCCGTGGTTATCCAGAATATAGATACGGGTATTGGCAATCGGGCGGCCAATGGGAGGCGCACCCTCTTCCTCACTGTCACATTGATAAAGGGTGGCCCAAATGGTGGTTTCCGTCGGGCCATAGCCATTGATCATCAGCCGTCCCTGCGCCCAGCGTTTGACCAGAGTTGGCGGACACGCTTCTCCCGCCAGCAGCAACATTTGCAGCGTATCGGACAGTGAATCCATCGCCGCCAGCGCGGTCGGTGACAGGATCACATGGCTGATGGCATGGGCAGTCAGGTAGCCGGACAAAATCTCACCGGGCAGCAGGTCGGCACGTTTGGCGAGATAGAGGCAGGCACCGGCTACGAAAGTCATGCAGTATTCCAGAATGCAGGCATCGAAACTGTTTGAGGCGAACTGTAAGACGCGGCTGTCAGGGGTGAGTAGCAGCGCGTTTTGTTGGGTGGTAATTAAATTACACAGACCGCGATGTTCGATCATCACTCCTTTGGGTTGGCCGGTGGAGCCGGAGGTGTAAATGATATAGGCCAGATGGCACGAAGTCAGCCCCAGCGTGTGTGCCGATGGATTGTCATCGGGCTGAATCGCCAAATGGGGGTCTGGGGTATCAAGCAATATTGTCGGTATGGCACTGACTGGTATGGCGTTGTCTAACTGATCAACCAGAGCGGCCTGAGTCAGTAAGACCACGGGGGTGGCATCTTCAAGCATATACGCCAATCGCTCGGCCGGATAGAGAGGATCAAGTGGCACATAAGCCCCGCCAGCCTTGAGGATAGCAAGCAAGCCAATCACTAATTCCAGACTGCGTTCGACACAAATGGCGATCCGATCATCCGGCCGCACCCCCAGCGCAATCAGATGATGCGCCAACTGATTGGCACGACGATTCAGTTCGCCATAGCTGAGTGTTTGTTCCTCAAATACGGCGGCAATGGCATCAGGACGTTGTGCAGCCTGTGCTTCAACCAGTTGGTGGATCAGGACATTTTGCGGGAAATCCGCCTGAGTCGCATTAAAATCCACCAACAATTGTTGCCGTTCCGATTCCGGCTGCATCGGCAGAGTGGCAATCCGTTGCGTTTCATCCGCCACCATCGCCGTCAGTGTATTGGTTAAGTAGAGGACCAGGCGTTCAGCGGTTGCCGTGTCAAACAAATCGCTGGCATATTCCAGGTAGCCCACTAAACCGTTCTCGGATTCACCCAAAGGCAATTCACTTAAAGACAAGGTTAAATCAAAATGGGCACCACGATGAGCCGGCGCCATCGCCGCGAGTTGTAAACCCGGTAATGTCAGCGCTTGGGCTGGGGTGTTATTCAACGCCAGCATCACCTGAAAGATCGGGCTGTAGCTGAGGCTGCGTTCAGGCTGGAACGCTTCCACCACTTGCTCGAAGGGCAAATCCTGATGGGCATAAGCCGCCAGCGCCCGTTCCCGCACCTGTGTGAGGAGATCTGCCACCCTGAGGTCATCATTGAATGTTACGCGCAAGGCGAGGGTATTAACAAAGAAACCCATCAACCCTTCCAGTTCATGGTGCGAACGGTTCGCCACCGGCGTACCAATGACAATTTCATCCTGACCACTCAGCCGGGCGAGTACGCTACTCCAGGCTGTCAGGACAATCATAAACAAGGTGCTGTTATGGCGCTGTCCCAGTTGCTTTAGTGATGCCAGTAATGGGGCATCAAGATGGAAAGAAACTTGGTTGCCGGCATAAGTCTGGACGGCGGGGCGCGGCCGATCCGTGGGCAGTGCCAGTAAGGCCGGCGCGCCCTCAAGTTGGGCACGCCAGAAGTCACGCTGCTCAGCAAGGAGGGTTCCTTTTAACTGCTCATGTTGCCAAACCGCATAATCCGCATACTGAATGGGCAGGGGCGGCAAGGGATTATCTTCCCCATCAAGGGCGGTGCGGTAAAACTCACCCAATTCGCGGACCAGCACCCCAAGCGACCAGCCGTCAGTGATAATGTGATGCTGGGTCACCAGCAGGATATGCTCTTCATCGGCCAGTTGCAGTAGCTGACCGCGAATAAGGGGACCCTGAGCAAAGTCGAAAGGAGTCTGGGCCTCAAGATCAGCCAGTTCGGTAACGCGACGGGTGCGCAGGCCGGGATCGAGCTGGCGTAAGTCATGGTAAGACAGGGCAAAACCGATATCAGCCGGATCAATATGCTGGCAGGGTTGGCCGTCAACCAGCACAAAACGGGTGCGCAGACTTTCATGGCGGGCAATCAGGCTGTCAAGTGACCTCGTCAGCGCGTGGCGGTCAAGCTGACCGGTGAGACGCAGTATCGCCGGTAAATGATAGGCCAGCGCCGCAGCCGGATCGATTTGGCTGAGAAACCATAACCGCTGTTGTGCGAAAGAGAGCGGTAGCGATCGATTCCTGTCTGCGGGTGTGATCAATAACGGCTGTTGCTGATCACCGCGAGCCTGCAATTGCTCTGCCACTCTTTTCTCTAGTACCGCACGTTTCAAGTCATCGAGGTTCATGTGAGTTCTTGTCATGGTTTACTGTCTCCACGGGTATCGTCTCCGCCTAAAATTGCCATCAATTCTTCTGCCGACATTGAGTCAAGATCGCTTTGGAGTGATTCAATTTCGTTTTCCCCGACCGTACTGATTTGCGCTGAGAAAATGATGGCGGCTTGCTCCATCAATTTGGGCGACATGAATAACTCGGTCAGGGAAATATTGACCAAAAATCGGCTTCTTATACGTGCTATCAGCCTGACGCCCATCAATGAATGTCCACCCAATTCAAAGAAGTGGTCGTGGCGGCTGATACGCTCCAGTCCTAATAATTCCTGCCAGATCTGAGCCAGATCCGTTTCTATTTTTCCCTGTGGCGGCTCATAATCATGGGTCACCACCGCAGACGAATCCGGGGCAGGCAGCGCCCGGCGGTCGAGTTTGCCATTCGGCGTCAGCGGGAAAGTGTCTAATGTCACAAACGCGCTGGGCAGCATATAGTCGGCAAGGTGCCGGGTGAGTTGCTGGCGCAGTTCAGCCGGTATTAGCTCGATACCTTCCTGTGGCCGCAGGTAGGCAACCAACCGTTTCTGATCCGGTTCGTCTTCGCGCGCCAGCACGACCGCCTCAAGCACGCCGGGGCACTGTCTGAGACGGGTTTCGATTTCCCCCAGCTCAATGCGGAAGCCCCGCAGCTTGACCTGAAAATCATTGCGGCCAAGATATTCGATATTGCCGTCGGCCAGCCAGCGACCAAGGTCGCCGGTCTTGTACAGGCGGGCATCGGGATCTGGGGAGAATGGATTAAGCAGGAAACGCCCTGCGGTCAATGTCGGGCGATTTAAATAACCACGGGCCAGCCCTGCGCCGGCAACATAGATCTCACCCGTTGCGCCAAAGGGAACAAGACGACCATGAGAGTCGAGAATGTAGATTTGGGTATTGGCAATCGGGCGGCCAATCACTGAAACTGCCGGTACACCTGATTGGGCGGAATATTCATACCAAGTTGCATCACCACACACTTCGGACGAACCGTAAAAATTGAGCAACCGGAGTCCGGGGTAATGGGTTACTACTTGCTGCGCCAGTTCAGGGGCGAGCCGTTCCCCGCTGCAAATCAATAGCCTGATTGATGTTAGAGAGTGACGGTTATCGCGGTGATCATCATCATGATCAGATATCAGGAGGTTCAATAGGGAAGGGACGACCACCAAGACGTTAACGTCAAAACGCTGCAAGCCTTCGCCGAAACGAACCGGATCTTTCACTGTGTGGTTATCGAAAACCACCAGTTTGCCGCCAGCCAGTAATACGCCCAGCGTTTCAGTGATTGAATCAACAAAGCTGATACTGGTTTTCAGGGCGCCCACCAGAGGCGATGTCGCGATGTCCCGGACAAACCACAACAGCCGGTTGCACAGGGCTTGGTGGCTACTCATCACGCCTTTGGGCAACCCCGTGGAACCTGAGGTATAAACCACATAAGCCAGATGGTGAACCGCCAGATCCGCAACCTCTGGATTGTGTTCGGGTTGGGCTTTCATCAGCGGCTCTTGGGCGTCGAGCGTGACTATTGGTATAGATACTGGTATGAAATCGTCAGACTCAGGGCGGGTAAAGCGATCAGCCCATGCCATTTGTGTCAGGATGACAACGGGGGCTGAGTCTTCAAGCATATATTTCAGCCGCCCGTTGGGATAAGCGGGATCAAGTGGCACATAGGCTCCCCCCGCCTTGAGAATGCCAAGTAGACCCACCACCATTTCCAGACTGCGTTCGACACACACGGCGACGCGATCATCCGGCCGGATACCCAATGCAATCAGATGATGCGCCAGTTGATTGGCGCGGCGATTCAGTTCGCTATAGCTGAGCGATTGTTCGCCATATACCACGGCGATATCGGTGGAATGGCGTGCCGCTTCGGTTTCAAGGAGTTGATGGATTAGGACATCTTGTGGGAAGTCTCGTTGTGTGGCATTGAAGTCCACGAGTAATTTTTGTTGCTCCGGGGCGGGTATCACCGGCACTTGCAGAATCGGTTGCTGCGGGTTGTGGATCAGTGCCTCAATGAGGCCACTCAGGGCGGTAACCAGATAGTGGGTTATCTGTGCTGAATCTATACCCGCCACCGTCTGGGCGGTAAGTTGAAAACCCGTACTCAAATCATCCACTGACAGGGTGATGGGATAAGTGGTGCGTTCTTCTGCGGCCAGAGCACGGATGCCGGTCCACGTTGTCTCCGCAGCCGCTGTCTCATCCGCGGCGCTGTGGCGGTAATTTAACAGGGTACTGAACAGCGGTACTGGCGGTGCCACGCCGCTGCAACGTTGTGCCAGAACCAGGGGTGCCTGTTCGTGTTCCAGTAACATCATCAAACCGTGGTAGGTGTCCTGAACCACGTCCTGTACGGTGCGGTTGGTCAGGGAAACCCGCAAGGGCAGGGTATTGATAAAGATACCCAGTATTTGTTCTGCCTTTGCCCCGCCCTGAAGCCGGCCCAACAACACGGAGCCAAACACCACGTCATCACGGCCGCAGGTCTTGGCCAGTACCTGCGCCAAGGCGACATGGAACAGCACGCTGGGACTGACTCCCAGACGGCGCGCCTGGGTACGGATTGCATCGGCCAGCGCCGGGGTGACAGAAAGACGCGCCTCGGTAATCAGGTCGTTATCCGGGGGCACTTTGAGCACCCCAAACGGCGCAGTCGGTTCGTCAATATCAGCCAGTTGGGCACGGAAATAAGCCTCGTGTGCGTCAGCCGGGATGCGCAAGGTTTGGGCGATAAAGTTGCGATAGGGCAGGACGGCCGGCAGTTTCCCCGCCTTTTCCTGTAGGATGAGCGTAATTTCGGCAAAAATCAGCTCCAGTGTCATATGGTCGCTGACCAGATGATGGAAACGCAGCGCCAGCAGCCACTCATTTTGTTCCGGCTCATGGGCGATATCGACGGCATACAACGGGGCGCGGGTCAGATCGATACGGTATTGGCGTGGATTGGTATCAGCCCACAGTTGGGCCGCGACATCCCCCGCGGTGACGGGCGTAAGGATGTTGATACTCAAGGACGCCTGACGCCAGACCACCTGAACAGGATTTGCCAATCCTTGCCAGTGAACCGCCGTGCGCAGAATATCATGGCGGTCGATAACCTGTTGCAGGGCCGCAAGGAAAGTATCGAGACGCTGGCGGCTGTCGAAAGCGAGCAAATTTTGCAGCAGATAATTATCCCCCTTGGTCTGAAGCAGGTGATGGAACAGGATACCTTCCTGCAACGGCGCGAGCGGGTAGATATCTTGCACATTGGCGGCACCGCCCGGGATATGTTCAACAATGGCGTCAATTTCGGCCTGGGACAGCGAAACCAAAGGCAGCATATCGGGCGTGATGGCCGTGCAGTCTGTCGGGATCTGGTTGGGCGGCACGACAAACGTCTCAGTGTGACACCGGATAGCCTGCGCCATATCAGCGAGGACGGGGGCGACAAACACGCTGCGGACATCCAGTTGCCAGCCCCGCTGGCGCAGTTCTTCAATCAGGCTGACAATCATCAGCGAGTGGCCGCCGAGTTCGAAGAAGTGATCATGGCGACCGACGTGTTCCAGCCCTAATAGGTTTTGCCAAATCTGGGCGAGCGCCATTTCCATCTCGCCAAGTGGCACCTCATACTGGCGTACCACCACAGAGGACAAATCGGGTGCCGGCAGTGCTTTGCGGTCCAATTTGCCATTGAGGGTCAATGGGAAGGTGTCAAGCATGACAAAGGCACTGGGCAGCATATAGTCAGCCAGATGTTGAGCAAGTTGCTGGCGCAGTTCCGCTGGCAGGAGTTCGATACCCTCCTGTGGACGCAAATAAGCGACCAAACGTTTCTGTCCCGGTGCGTCTTCGCGCGCCAGTACGATGGCCTCGCGCACGCCGTGACACTGCATCAGTTGCGCCTCGATTTCGCCGAGTTCAATACGGAAGCCGCGCAGCTTGACCTGAAAATCATTGCGGCCGAGGTATTCGATATTGCCGTCAGGCAGCCAGCGGCCAAGATCGCCGGTCTTGTACATGCGGGCAGCGGGTTCGGCAGAGAACGGATCGGCAAGGAAACGTTCCGCCGTCAGTGTCGGTCGATTCAGGTAGCCACGCGCCACGCCCGCCCCACCGATATGGATTTCTCCAACCACACCGAGGGGTACGGGCTGGCTATGGCTATCCAGAATATAAATGCGGGTGTTGGCGATCGGTTTTCCGATGGGCACGTTGTCGGGGAGATGTTCCTGATGATTAATATCAAATGTGATACAACCGACCACCGTTTCAGTCGGACCATACTCGTTAACCAGCCGTGATTCAGGCGAGAGTTCACGCCAAAGGGCAACAAGTGAACGGGGGAAGGTCTCCCCGCCGACGATAAAACAATGGGCAGGGCAGAACTGTTTGGCCGTTAGTAATTCCTGACCAATGGCGGCAAGATGACTGGGCGTAATCTTAACCAGCGTTGTGGACGCCATTGGTGTGGATAATAGTGCGGGCACCAGCTCAGTCAGTTCCTGCCCTTCCCGAATAAGGTGGATTTTGCCGCCACAAAGCAGCGGTAGGTAAATACTGGTGACAGTGGCATCAAAGGAAACCGGGGAGGATACGATGCTGTTTGTCTGTCCGGCAGCCCCATAATGACTGTGAGCCCACTGCAAGTAATTGCTCAATCCGCGGTGTTCGACCATCACCCCTTTGGGCTGGCCAGTGGAACCGGAGGTGTAGATCACATAGGCCAGATGGCGGGCAGTCAGCCCCAAGGTGTGCGCATCAGGATTATCAGCCGGTTGTGCTGCAAGTTGTGCCGCTAACAGAGGGTCTTGGTCATCAAGGACATGCTCAAGTAATATCGTTGGCAGGGTGCCGGACAGTTTGTCGCGTTGGGCAGCCTGAGTCAGCAGGACCGCTGGGGCCGCATCTTCAAGCATATAAGCCAGCCGCTCGGCGGGATAGGTAGGATCGAGCGGCAGGTAAGCCCCGCCGGCCTTAAGGATAGCCAGCAAACCGACGATCAGTTCCAGACTGCGTTCGGCACAAATGGCGACCCGATCATCCGGCCGTACCCCCAGTGCAATCAGGTGATGGGCCAGTTGATTGGCACGACGGTTCAGTTCGCCATAACTCAGCGTTTGCGCTTCAAAGACTAACGCCGTGGCATCAGGGCGTTGTGCCGCCTGTGCTTCGAACCGTGGGTGGATCAGCGCATCCAGCGGGAAATCGGCCTGTGTGGCGTTGAAATCGATCAGCAATTGCTGGTGTTCTGCCGTCGATAACAGGGGCAGACGGGCAATGGGTTGGGTTGCATCGTCCTCCACCATTGCGGCCAGTACGTGTTGCAGATAGCCGGCTATCCGTGCAACCGTGGCGGCATCAAACAGGTCAACCGCATATTCCAGTGCCCCGAACAGGCCGGCATCGGTTTCGGTCAGGGACAGGGTTAAATCGAAGTGGGCGCTATGGTGTGCTTGCTCAAGCGGGGTAAATTGCAGTCCCGGTAACGCCAGCTCGATGGCCGGTGTATTGTTGAGGGCCAGCATGACCTGAAAGATCGGGCTGTGGCTCAGGCTGCGTTCCGGCTGGAGCGCTTCCACCACCTGTTCAAAAGGCAGATCCTGATGGGCATAGGCGGCCAGTGCCCGTTCGCGGACTTGGTTGAGCAATCCGGCCACCGTGGTGCTGTCATCCAGAGTGACGCGCAAGGCCAGCGTATTGACAAAAAACCCGATCAATCCCTCCTGCTCATGGTGCTGACGGCCGGCAATCGGTGTGCCGATCACCACCTCCTCCTGACCACTCAGCCGGGAGAGGACAAGACTCCATGCACTGAGCAGGGTCATAAACAGGGTGGTGTGATGGCGCTGGCCTAGGGCCTTAAGTGCCGCCAATAAATCTGCATCAAAATGAAGCGGGATTTGGCTACCGGCATAGCGCTGTATCGACGGGCGGGGACGGTCGATGGGCAGGGTCAGCAGGGCGGGGGCACCTTCAAGCTGGTCACGCCAGAAATCCCGCTGCGCAGTGATCAGCTTATCGTTGAACTGTGCATGTTGCCAGACCGCATAGTCCGCATACTGAATCGGCAGCGGTGGCAGGGGATGATGATTTCCCTCAAGCGCCGCGCGGTAGAAAGTCTCCAATTCGCGTACCAGCACCCCAAGCGACCAGCCGTCGGTAATAATATGGTGCAGGGTGAGCAATAACACATGCTCCTCCCCGGCCAATTGCAGCAGTTGAACGCGGATCAGCGGACCTTGGGCAAAATCAAAGGGAGTCTGCGCTTCGCGTTCGGCCAGTTCGGTCACCCGGTTGCCCAGCAACGCCGGATCAAGCTGCCGCAGGTCATGGTAAGTCAGGGGGAAACCGGTATCAGCGGGATCGATATGTTGATAGGGTTGGCCTTCAAAGAGCACAAAACGGGTACGTAAACTTTCATGGCGTGCAACCAGCCGGTTAAAGGCCGTCGCCAACGCCGGATGATTGAGTGAACCGGTCAGGCGTAGTGCCACCGGAATATGGTAGGCGAGACTGGCTGCCGGATCGAGTTGCCCCAGGAACCACAGGCGCTGTTGGGCAAAGGAAAGCGGTAACGGCTGGCGTCTGTCAGCGAGGGGAATCTCCGTTTGCGTGGTAGCCGCGGCGTCCGTCAGTGTCTGGGCTAATTCTTGCAGCACCGGCCGGGCAAACAAAGCCTGTAACGGGAGCTCACGTGACAATATCTGACGTATGCGGGAGACCAATTGGACGGCAAGCAGCGAGTGCCCGCCAAGCTCAAAGAAGTGATCATGGCGGCCAACCTGCTCCAGCCCCAGTAGGTTTTGCCAAATTTGTGTCAGGGCAATTTCTACGTCCCCCACCGGGGCTTCATAGTGGCGGGTGATCACCGCCGAACCGTCAGGTGCCGGCAACGCCTGACGGTCGAGTTTACCATTCGGCGTCAGCGGGAAAGCGTCTAATGTCACAAACGCGTTGGGCAACATATATTCGGCCAAATGTTGGGCGAGTTGCTGGCGCAGTTCGGCCGGCAGGAGTTTGATACCCTCGTGTGGACGCAGGTAAGCGACCAGCTGTTTTTGTCCTGCCGCGTCTTCGCGCGCCAGCACGACCGCATCGCGCACGCCGGGGCACTGCATCAGTTGTGTCTCGATTTCCCCCAGTTCAATACGGAAACCGCGCAGCTTGACCTGAAAATCATTGCGGCCGAGATATTCGATATTGCCGTCGGTCAACCAGCGGCCGAGGTCGCCGGTTTTGTACATGCGGGCATCCGGTTCGACAGAGAACGGATCACGCAGGAAGCGCTCCGCTGTCAGTTCAGGCTGGTTCAGGTAACCGCGGGCCACACCCATCCCGCCGATATAGATTTCACCGGCCACACCAAGGGGCACGGGCTGGCCCTGTGTATCCAGAATATAAATCTGGGTATTAGCGATAGGGCG
>NZ_JAQRFK010000055.1 GCF_028598745.1 Xenorhabdus sp. IM139775 | reverse complement strand
GGGCTTATTGCCCGGTTTTTGTTTTTCCCTGTTTTGCTTAATTTTTAAAATACCCACATAATGATGATCAACTAACGAAAACCAATAAACCCACATTTTTTGGTTCCAAATAAACTCCGTGGTATTCAGTCTCCCAGAGGTGAGTGTGCAGTTAACCAGTTTTACCGATTATGGATTACGTGCCTTGATTTATATGGCTTCTTTACCCGAAGGGCAAATGACGAGCATTACAGAAGTCACTGAAGTTTATGGTGTTTCACGTAACCATATGGTAAAAATCATCAATCAACTCAGCCACTTAGGATTGGTGAATGCTGTCAGGGGAAAAAATGGCGGCATCAGTTTAGGGAAACCTGCCAACGAGATCAGCATTGGTGATGTGGTTCGCTTCTTGGAGCCACTGTCATTGGTTGACTGTAGTGCCTGTCAAATCACGCCGGCATGTCGCTTAAAGTCAGTCTTGAATCAAGCGGTAGAAAATTTTTTGGAAGAGTTGGATAAATATACTGTGGCCGATATGGTCAAAGACAATCGTCCCCTTTATCAATTGCTTTTGGTTAAGTGAAGCAAGGGGATAAACAGCTTGCTGATGACAACAGAGGAACGACGATGTCAAAAGATCCTTTTCGGGAACGAGAGGCTGAAAAGTACGAATCTCCTATCCCAAGCCGTGAATACATCTTGGATATCATTTCTAAACACACCATCCCGGTAAGCCGTCAGGAATTAGCACAAGAACTTCAGTTAACCACGCCAGATGCACAGGAAGCATTGCGCCGACGTTTGCGGGCAATGGAACGTGATGGGCAGTTGGTTTTTACCCGTCGTCAATGTTATGCGTTGCCGGAACGGTTGGATTTATTGAAAGGCACGGTAATTGGCCACCGTGATGGCTATGGTTTTCTGCGTGTGGAAGGCCATAAAGAAGATTATTTTCTGTCAGCCGAGCAGATGAAAATGGCAATCCACGGTGATGTCGTACTGGCACAACCTTTGCTTCCAGACAGGAAAGGCCGCATTGAAGTGCGTATTGTGCGGGTTTTGGAGCCAAAGAGTAGCCAGATTGTTGGCCGCTATTTTATCGACGCGGGCATGGGATTTGTCGTCCCTGATGATAGCCGCCTGTGTTTCGATATCTTGATCCCGAAAGAAGCAACCTGCGGGGCGAGAATGGGGAATGTCGTGGTGGTTGAATTGACAAATCGCGCTACCCGCCGGACTAAAGCCATCGGTAAAATTGTTGAAGTACTGGGCGAAACCATGGGCACAAACATGGCGGTTGAAATTGCGCTGCGTACCCATGAAATTCCCCATATCTGGCCGCCAATGGTAGAAAAACAGATCGCGGATTTGGATGAAAATGTACCGGAATCCGCTAAGCAAGGCCGTGTAGACTTACGTGAGTTGCCGCTGGTGACCATTGATGGTGAAGATGCACGAGACTTTGACGATGCGGTGTATTGCGAAAGAAAACGCGGTGGCGGTTGGCGGTTATGGGTAGCCATTGCGGATGTCAGCTACTATGTTCGTCCGCAAACGGCATTGGATAGTGAAGCATGCAGCCGTGGTAACTCGGTTTATTTCCCGTCCCAAGTCGTACCTATGCTGCCGGAAGTGTTGTCTAATGGATTGTGCTCCCTGAATCCAGACGTTGACCGCCTGTGTATGGTGTGTGAAATGACGGTTTCCGCCCAAGGTAAACTCTCTTCCTATAAGTTTTACGAAGCGGTGATGAATTCACATGCCCGTTTGACTTATACAAAAGTGTGGAAGATTTTGCAGGGCGATCAAGAGTTGCGTGAGCACTACAAGCCACTGGTAAAACATATCGGGCACCTGCATGAGCTTTATCAAGCACTGGAACAGGCGCGTGAAGAGCGGGGCGCTATTTCATTTGAATCGGAAGAAGCCAAGTTTATCTTTAATGCAGAGCGCCGCATTGACCGTATTGAACCCGTTGTACGCAACGATGCGCATAAGCTTATCGAAGAGTGTATGATCTTGGCGAACATTGCCGCCGCCCGCTTTGTTGAAAAACACCATGAACCCGCATTATATCGTATCCATGATCGACCAAAAGAAGAGAGTATCCTGAATTTGCGTTCGGTCTTCAACGAGCTGGGATTGAGCTTGTTGGGGGGCTTGAAGCCAGAGCCGCAAGATTATGCACAAGTGATGAAAGCCGTCGCTGATCGGCCGGATCGCGAATTGCTGCAAACTATGCTGTTGCGCTCCATGAAGCAGGCGATCTATGAGCCGGAGAATCGGGGGCACTTTGGTTTGGCATTGCGCGCTTACTCCCACTTCACGTCACCCATCCGCCGCTACCCTGATTTGGCACTGCACCGGGCGATCAAATATCTATTGGCACAGGAAGAAAATGGCGCACCAGAAAACGATGCGGCTGAGCCTCGCGGGACGCCAACAGGTGGTTGGCACAACGATATGGAACAGATGCTGCAATTGGGTAACCACTGTTCCATGACCGAGCGCCGTGCTGATGAAGCAACAAGGGATGTGGCAGACTGGCTAAAATGCGATTTCATGCAGGATCAGGTGGGTAATATTTTCACCGGATTGATTACCAGCGTGACAGGCTTCGGCTTTTTTGTCCGCTTGCATGAGCTGTTTATTGACGGCTTGGTGCATGTATCGACATTGGATAACGATTATTATCGATATGACAATGTTGGCCAGCGTTTAATTGGTGAGTCTTCCGGGCAGACTTACCGCCTCGGCGATGAAGTCGAGATCCGTGTGGAAGCGGTTCACATGGATGAGCGTAAGATTGATTTCGCCTTGCTTTCAACGACGCGTAAAGCGCGTAATCAGGGAAAAACGGCACGTAATAAGGCGAGAAACGGTGCGCCGGAGCGTAAAAGTAAAAGTGGTAAAAAAGATTTTGATCATAAAAAATCAGCTAATTTTGAGCCAGATAGCCCCTCGCGTAAAAAGAAAAGCCCGGAGAAGTCTGAAGCGTCCAAGCCAAGTAATCATTCAAGTAAAAAGAAAAAACCGTCAAACAAGACTAAAAAAATTACGGCAAAACTGAAAGCGAAGCGCGCGAAAAAAAGCGCAACTTAAAAAGTTAATCCATACCATCGTCAATCAGGGCGGAGAATTCTGCCGCCCACTATTTTTCGGTATCTTGAAGATATCAGTAAGTTAGGTATCAGTCAGACATGAGTGAAATTATCTACGGTATCCATGCCGTCAAAGCCTTGCTGGAGCGCGATCCACAACGTTTCATGGAAGTTTATGTGTTGAAAGGGCGTGAAGATCGCCGTTTAACGCCATTATTGCAGGAATTGGAAGGTATCGGCATTGCGGTACAAATTGCCAATCGCCAATGGTTAGATGCCCAGACAGAAGGTGCTGTACATCAGGGGATCATTGCCCGCATCAAGCCGGGGCGTCAGTATCAGGAAAATGATTTGCCGGATTTGTTATCTCGTCTGGATCGCCCATTCCTGCTGGTACTGGATGGTGTCACCGATCCACATAATCTGGGCGCGTGCTTGCGCACGGCAGATGCGGCGGGGGTTGATGCGGTTATCGTTCCTCGCGATCGTTCTGCACAATTGAATGCAACGGCGAAAAAAGTGGCTTGTGGCGCGGCAGAAAGTGTACCGTTGATCCGGGTGACTAACCTTGCGCGGACACTGCGTTTACTGCAAGAACACAATATTTGGATTGTCGGAACGGCGGGTGAAGCCACGCACTCTTTATACGAGAGCAAGCTGGCCGGCCCGATGGCGCTGGTCATGGGGGCGGAAGGTGAAGGGATGCGCCGGCTGACGCGTGATCATTGTGATGAATTGATCAGTATTCCAATGGCGGGTTCCGTCTCTTCTTTGAACGTATCGGTTGCAACCGGGGTATGCTTGTTTGAAGTCATGCGCCAGAGAAGTGCCCAGTAATGTGTTATCTATTCCGACTGATTTGAAACTCGGAGTAAGTTGGAAGAAGTTAGCAGAAAAAGAATAAACGCGTTTTTCTCTGCCCGTACCTTGAGTTTTTTATAGGGTACGGGTATAGTGACCCGTCAATTTTTCAGCCGTACTAAACACGTTCCTTGCCTCCATGGGCCACGGCTGACCCTGACAGGAGGCTGAATAATCCGTAAGGAGCAATCTAATGCGTCATTACGAAATCGTTTTTATGGTCCATCCTGACCAAAGCGAACAGGTTCCGGGCATGATCGAGCGTTACAGTGCGACTATCGCTAACGCGCAAGGTCAGATTCACCGTCTGGAAGACTGGGGTCGTCGTCAACTGGCTTACCCAATCAACAAACTGCACAAGGCTCACTACGTTCTGATGAACGTTGAAGCGCCACAAGAAGCGATTGATGAGCTGGAAACTAACTTCCGCTTCAACGATGCCGTTATCCGCAGCATGGTTATGCGCGTTAAGCACGCAGTAACTGAAGCATCACCAATGGTTAAGGCTAAAGACGAACGTCGCAGCCGTGATCTGGTCTTGGAAGAAGACCTGGTTGATGATGTTGATGAAGCTGGGGATTCTGAAGAGTAATTACCGTGACAACCAATCGTTTGGTGCTTACTGGCACAGTGTGCAAGGCACCGATACGAAAAGTCAGTCCATCTGGTATTCCACATTGTCAATTTGTGCTTGAACATCGTTCACAGCAACAGGAAGCCGGATTCAGCAGGCAATCATGGTGCAGAATGCCCGTTATTGCCAGCGGACAGTTGTTACAGGAATATACTCACAGTATAACGGTCGGCAGTCGAATAACCGTTGCAGGATTCATTAATTCCCATGATGGGCGCAATGGTCTTAGCAAACTGGTTCTTCATGCCGAGCAGATTGAATTGATAGATTCTGGAGACTAGCCAAATGGCACGTTATTTCCGTCGTCGCAAGTTCTGCCGCTTCACCGCGGAAGGCGTACAAGAGATCGATTATAAAGACATTGCTACGCTGAAAAACTACATTACCGAAAGTGGTAAAATTGTACCAAGCCGTATTACTGGCACTCGTGCAAAATACCAGCGTCAGCTCGCTCGTGCTATCAAGCGTGCACGCTACCTGTCTCTGTTGCCTTACACTGATCGCCATCAGTAATAGGTTCAGTCCATTAACGACTTTGAGAGGATAAGGTAATGCAAGTTATTCTGCTTGATAAAGTAGCGAACCTGGGTAGCCTGGGTGACCAAGTTAACGTTAAAGCGGGTTATGCCCGTAACTTCTTAGTACCACAGGGCAAAGCTGTTCCTGCAACTAAGAAAAACATCGAATTTTTCGAAGCTCGCCGTGCTGAACTGGAAGCTAAACTGGTTGACGTTCTGACAGCAGCAGAAGCTCGTGCAGAGAAAATCACTGCACTGGATTCTGTTACCATCACTTCTAAAGCGGGTGACGAAGGTAAACTGTTCGGTTCTATCGGTACTCGTGATATCGCTGATGCAGTGACTGCGGCTGGCGTTGAAGTATCTAAGAGCGAAGTTCGTCTGTCTAACGGCGTTCTGCGTACTGTTGGTGAGCACGAAGTTCACTTCCAGGTACATAGCGATGTATTCGCACAGTTGAACGTTAACATCGTTCCAGAAGCTTAATCGCTGATTAGCTAAAGAACATGTGACAACAAAAAACGCTGGCAATGCCAGCGTTTTTTGTTTTTCACGCGTTTACCCGTCCAGACAGTGCTGTTATGCTTGAGCCTTCACTCATTTAATAACAGGTATTTTCATGACAACACCTTCTTTTGAGTCTATTGAAGCGCGGGCAAGTTACGGTATTGGTTTACAGGTTGGGCAACAATTACAGGAATCGGGTTTACAAGGGTTAGAGCCGGAAGCATTGTTGGCAGGGTTGTGTGATGCGCTGGAAGGCCGTTCTCCTGCTATTCCTGTAGAAGAACTGCACCGTGCGCTACGCGAGATACATGAACGTGCTGACAGCGTTCGACGTGAACGTCAGCAGGCGATGGCAGAAGAAGGCAAAAAATTCCTGACAGAAAATATTCAGCATGAAGGCGTCAGCAGCACGGAGTCTGGCCTGCAATTTTCGGTTCTGACACAAGGTGATGGCGCAATCCCTGCCCGTACTGACCGAGTTCGTGTTCACTATACAGGCCGTTTGATTGATGGCACGGTATTTGATAGTTCAGTACAGCGCGGTACGCCAGCAGAATTCCCTGTCAGCGGTGTGATCCCAGGTTGGATTGAAGCATTGACGCTGATGCCGGTCGGTTCTAAGTGGGAACTCTATATTCCACACAATCTGGCTTATGGTGAGCGTGGTGCAGGTGCATCCATTCCTCCTTACAGTACACTGATCTTCGAAGTGGAATTATTGGAAATTCTGTAAGCTATTGATCCTGAAATGCTATTGATAATTAATAAAATAGTCGGTTAGCCGGCTGTTTTTTTAAGTGTCGTTTCAAATGGCATACCCTATAAACTTCAAGTTATAGCCCGTAAAACGGCAGATGATTATCTCCCCCCGCAGCGTGGGAGAGATAATCAGTGCGCGTCGCAGTACGACGCGTATATGCCCAAAATCGATTTCAATTTGCAGTACCGCCAAAAAAGGTGCAATTTGAAGCATAGCGGATAGCTGAACCATAAATGCAGAGGTGTATGATGTTACAACAAATCTGTCAATTGGCACGGGAAGCTGGCGCGGCGATCATGGCGATCTATCAGGCCGAGCAACCATTGCAAGTAGAACGTAAAATGGATGATTCACCTGTGACTGCCGCGGATATTGCCGCTCATAAGATCATTAAAGCGGGATTGTTGCGTATTGCGCCTGATATCCCATTGTTATCGGAAGAAGATCCCCCTGCATGGGAAGAGCGGAAAAATTGGCAGCGTTATTGGCTGGTTGATCCATTGGATGGTACGAAAGAATTTATTCGTCGTAATGGCGAGTTTACCGTCAATATTGCATTGGTAGAAAATGGCGTACCTGTGATGGGGGTTATCTATGTTCCTGTACAGAATGTCTTATATTCAGCACAAGGGCGTCAGGCGTGGAAAGAAACCAATGGGCAGACTCTTCCGATTAAAGTGACGCCAGCGAAGCTGCCGGTTGTGGTCGTCAGCCGTTCTCATAAGGATGATGAGGAGTTGAAAGATTACCTTTCCCAGCTAGGGGTGCACGATATCCTTTCCGTCGGATCTTCCCTTAAATTCTGCATGATTGCAGAGGGAAAGGCTCAACTTTATCCACGCTTTGGGCCAACCAGTATCTGGGATACTGCTGCCGGTCATGCGATTGCTATTGCGGCGGGCGCGCATGTAACAGATTGGGCAGGCAAAACGCTAAGTTACACGCCACGCGAATCTTTTCTCAACCCAGGATTCAGGGTCAGCATTTTCTGATGCCAAGGTGATAAGGTTAAGGTGATAATGGTTCACGGCGGGAGAACCATTATCACTGTACAACATTGAAATGAGCGCGATTGAAAACTTAGGCTATTTTTGCAATTCTGCTTTGATAAGGCTGATCACATGCGTCACTTCTTCGGGGCTTAACTTGCCATCTTTGACAAATTTCACGTTACCCTGTTTATCCAGCACAATGATGGCCGAACTTTTAGGTTCCAGTCCCCAAGCCTTCTTAGCCAGTCCGTTACTGTCTACAATAAATTGTGACCACGGAAACTGTTTTTTACTGTCCTCAAGGCTATTGCGCACAAAAACGCCGGTACCAAAAATAGCTTCGTCGGTATTCACGATACTGGTCGTTTGATATTTATCCTTGGGTAAATCCGCCTCTTTCAAGGCTTGGATCAAAGGATCATTCATCTCTTTTGCGGAACTACGCCCGGCAATATGCTGGATCGTCCTGACTTTTCCCGCAAGATCAGTACTGCTCCAATGTTGGTAGCTGAACTTGTCATTGTTTAGCAACAGTTCACCTTTATCGGCCACACTGACCGCGGGAACGGGGTGTTCTAACGTGATGTTATGAGCGAATGCGAATATTGGCGTTACACTCAATATTGCAGATAACACAATGTTTTTTAACATATTTATTCCTTATCTATCATGGTGCGGCATGTTATCAGGGAATGTCATATTCAGCATAGCGCTTGTTAACTGGTCTGTCCTCAAAAAAATAAACAACTTGATAACATTCAGCATAAGCTAGCAGTAAACAAGAAGAGAAATGTAATATAATGCTCATTAATATCATAATGTTATATTAAAACAGTGATTAGCTCTTGAATTGAGGGGAACAAAGTTCCATATACGTAGTCTATACAGTTGGCATAACAGTGAGGTGTCTTCTTGATGCACTGAATATGTTATGTAATAGATGTTATGTAATAGATGTGATGCAATAGCATGTATCGTAAGAAGCATGGGAGGAAAAACAGAGATGAAAATCTTTCGCCATTATAACCCAATGAAAATTGCTCTCTACGTAAAAACCCTATTTCGTGGGCGATTATATATTCAGGATATGGGCGCTTTTGAATTCAATTATGGAAAAATTCTACCCCCGAAAATAAAAGATAAACGCCATTTTCATGTAATGAGTGAAGTTAATCAGCAAGTATTGCGCTTACAAACCGAAATGGGGTGATTTTTTATCACTGCTCATCGACTAATGAATAATGTAATAAGATTAATATGATACATAACATTAGTTTAATAAACGGCCTTGCGGCCGTTTTTTGATCGCGGGTTATTTATATGCTAGTTCCTGAGCGATGGCGGGAAACAGATCCCAGTACCGCCTAATCCACAATAGCCTTCAGGGTTTTTATGCAGGTATTGCTGATGATAATCTTCCGCAAAATAGAACGGCCCGGTTTCGCGGATCTCCGTGGTAATCGTGCGTTGGTCATCATTCTGTGTCATTGCTTGCTGGTATTGGTTTCGGCTGGCAATGGCCTGCTCATGCTGTTGTGGTGATACGGTGTAAAGGACGGAACGGTACTGAGTACCAATATCACCATGTTGACGCATACCTTGGGCAGGATCGTGATTTTCCCAGAACAGCGTGAGTAATTGTGAATAAGTGATTTTGCTGGGATCAAAGACGATCCTGACGACTTCGGCATGACCCGTTAAGCCAGTGCACACTTCTTCATAAGTTGGATTGGGCGTAGTACCGCCACTGTAACCCACAGAGGTCGTGTAAATGCCTTCCTGTTGCCAGAAAAGGCGCTCCACGCCCCAGAAACACCCCATGCCGACATAGGCAATTTCCATATTTTCAGGGATGTTATCTATCGCATGCTGTGTGATGTCATGGTAGGGTGATACCGTTAGTGGCGTGCTCCTGCCGGTCAGGGTATCGGGTGAAGAAACATGTTGTCTTTCATTGGTTAAATTTGGCAAGATTATCTCCTGTATATGCACCAGTTTTATCATTATATGTGGCTTGTATATCTTTAAAACTTTACCAGAATTAATTTATTACGGCATTTTTTTAATACCCTACAGATAGATAAATATTAGGAGTTCGAGTGTCACGATATCCCCTCATAGGTGCGCTTTTTGTCTCTATCGTCACTCCATCGGCTTATAGTGCAAATTTACGCTTGAAAGTAGAAGGGCTTTCCGGCGAATTAGAAAAAAATACCAGAGTCCAGCTTTCCAATATCAGTACCGATGAAGTTGCTCCTGATGGCCGTTTTCAGGCGCGTGTGGAGAAAGCGATACGACAAGGGCTTCGTCCATTGGGATATTATGAACCTACCGTTAAATTTACCTATCAAGAGAATACCCCGCCTGCCCGTCCCGTGTTAACGGCAAAGGTCATCCTTGGTGAACCCGTGCGGGTCGCTAAAGTGAATATTGATTTGGCAGGGGGTGCTAAAACCGATAACAATTATGCCGCCCTGATCAGAAAAAATAGGCCAAAAGAGGGAGCGATACTCAATCACGGTGAATATGAAGATTTTAAAAGTGCATTGACGAATTTGGCGGTTAAGAAAGGTTATTTTGATGCAGTAATGAAAAAAAGTGAGTTGGGGGTAGCAGAAGCGTTACACGAATCAATTTGGGATTTTGATTTCGATAGCGGCCAACGCTACCGTTTTGGCCCAGTGACATTCCACGGATCGCAAATTCGTGAAACTTACCTGCATAACCTGATTCCTTTCAAACAAGATGAATACTATACCTCAGAACAATTAGCCGAGTTTAACCGCCGTTTGGTTGACACCGGATGGTTCAACTCTGCGGTGGTGGTGCCGGATTTTAACTCAGGGCGTCAGAGCAGGGATAAGGTATTACCGCTGAATGCTTCCTTGGTGCCTCGTTCTGCCAACTATGTTGAATTGGGCGGCGGTTATGCAACGGATGTCGGGCCTCGTGTTCAGGCAAAATGGAAAAAACCGTGGCTCAATTCCCGCGGGCACAGTTTGAGCACCAGCCTTAACCTTTCTGCCCGAGAACAGGTTATTGACGCATCCTACAAAATGCCGCTTAAGGTCAATCCCCTTGAAGAATATTACCAGCTACAAACAGGTTATAAACGTAAAGATATTAACGATACGATTTCGGATACAGCAACCTTAAACCTCTCCCGTAACTGGGATCGTTTTACGGGTTGGCAGTACGGCGTTAACCTGCGCTGGAGTCTTAGCCACTTTACCCAAGCCAATGTCACCAATACCACCATGCTGCTGTATCCGGGCGTCAGCCTCAGCCGCATTCGCCAGCGTGGCGGCACGATGCCTTATTGGGGAGACAGCCAGCGTTACTCGTTTGATATTTCTGATACCACTTGGCGATCCAATGTCGATTTTTTTGTATTACAGGCACATCACGTCTGGATAAGAACTTATCGTGAGGATCACCGTTTTGTGGTGCGGGCAGATTTGGGCTGGATAGAAACCAATGAATTCGACCAAGTGCCACCGGATCTCCGCTTCTTTGCCGGCGGGGATCGCAGTATTCGTGGCTATAAGTACCAGAAAATCTCACCGACAGACAGTCAGGGTAAACTCATCGGGGCATCCAAGTTGGCGGTTGGCTCGTTGGAGTATCAATACAATATTTATGGTAATTGGTGGAGTGCATTGTTCGTCGATTCGGGGGAAGCGGTGAGTGATATTAAAAAGACTAATTTTAAAACCGGCGCAGGATTCGGCGTGCGTTGGGCTTCACCGGTAGGGCCGATAAAATTTGATTTGGCAATGCCAATCGGAGATCCGGATAGCCATAATGTTGAGTTTTATATCGGTTTAGGGGCTGAACTATGAAGTGGGTAAAAAGGATGAGTATCGTTTTCCTGCTGATGGTTGGCCTGTTATTGATAGCTGCTGTCGGATTGGTCGGCACCCAAACGGGTTTGCATTTTATGATTAATAGTGCGGCGCGTTGGGTTCCCGGATTGGATATTGCGAGTGTCAGTGGCGGTTGGCGAGATTTAACCCTGCAAGGTGTGAAATATCAGATGCCGGGCGTTAATGTTAAGGCTGATCATGTGCACCTTTCTCTACGGCTTTCCTGCCTGAAACACAGTCAAATGTGTGTCAATGCGCTGACAACGGAAGGGGTCACTGTTTCGGTGAATACCGCTGAACTTCCGCCATCGGCGCCTGAGACTGAATCGTCCCCCTTGACTGAATTACAAACACCGTATCCTATCTCACTCAACTTACTGTCTTTGAAAAATACGCATGTGAAGGTCGATGGTATCGCCATTGCATTGGATGAGTTCAAAACGGCGGCTCAATGGCAGGAAAAGCAACTGATATTCAAGCCGACGGAAATTAATCACCTGCGGGTGGCCTTGCCAAAAAACGCATCTGAAAAAATCGGGGCAGTGGAAAAAACCAAGCCGCAGGCTGAACCGGAAAAATCGTTGGGTGAAACCTTGCAGGCGTTGTTTGCCAAGCCACTGCTGGCGGCGTTACCCGATATTCCCATTCCCCTTGATATTACGCTGGAAGGTATCCACGGTCGTCAACTGCGTTTGACGGGGGCTACTGACATCAATATTAATGAGTTACGGCTACAGGCCAGTAACCATGGGCAGGCAATCAATATAAAAACATTGGGCTTACAGGCTGCGGAAGGCGCACTGGCGCTACAAGGGACGGTAAAACTTTCCGAACACTGGCCGGTCAACTTGGCAGTGAAAGGTCATGTTGATGATTTAAATCAGGTCGGCCTGGACGACTTAAAAGGGCAACAGATTGCTTTAACGCTAAAAGGCGCTTTATTGCAGCAGCTTGATCTCGCGTTGAATCTTTCCGGCCCGATAACCGCCAGTCTGGATGCCCAGACTGAATTGGCAAAAGCCGATTTGCCTGTACGTCTGGCCTTGAAAAGCCTGCAACTGCAATGGCCGTTGCAGGGCAAGCCCGAATATCAGCTTGATGGCGTCAAATTACGTTTGAATGGTCAAGCCAGTCATTACGATCTTTCTCTCCGTTCGGATATTAAGGGCAATGATCTGCCTCCGGCATTATTGACGTTGGACGCCAAGGGGAATGAAGAATGGCTTCGGTTAACACGTTTGCGTTTGGTGGCATTGCAGGGCAAAGCCGATATTACCGGTGTAGTTGATTGGAGCAAAGCCCTTAGTTGGAATGCCAAGCTCATGTTGGATGGCATCAATACGGCTAAACAGTGGCCGGAATGGCCGGCCAAAATAGACGGCAAAGTCGCTGTGCGTGGCAGCCTGTACGGGGGAAGCTGGCAGCTTCAGATCCCTGAAATTGCCCTTGATGGTCATGTGAAACAAAATGTGATCAAAGTGCAGGGTAAGGCGTCAGGCAACGCAGCGGGACAGTGGGATATTCCCCGACTCGATGTCGCCATTGGGCATAATACGTTGAATGTTCAGGGACGGCTGACGGATGAGGCGTGGAAACTTGATGGTGATATTCATGCGCCGCAATTAAACGGCTTACTGCCGGGGCTGGCCGGCTTTATTGTCGGTGAGGTCAAACTGCGCGGCAATATCAAAGCGCCGCAAATCATGGCGGATTTGAATGCCCGTGGGTTGCGCTGGCAGGATGCGTTAAGGGTGGATAGCGCCATGATTAAAGGTGATATCCGCTCGGCTGAACAGATCCAAGGCCAGCTATCGGTCGTGGTGCGTCAATTGAAACAGGCAGACGTAACGATCAAGAACCTGACGCTCAACGCGAAGGGCACAGAAAAGAAACATGAATTACAACTGAAAATTGAAGGCGCGCCGGTATCAGGCCAGTTGGCACTCAGTGGCAGCTTTGATCGCCAAAAGGAGCACTGGAAAGGCAATATCAACCAGACTGACCTGACTACGCCTGTTGGTGAATGGCGTTTAAGCCGGGCGATATCCGTTGATTACTTCAATCTGCAACAAAAGGCCATCGTTGGAACGCATTGCTGGCTCAATCCTAATGCGCGCCTGTGTATCCCAAAACCGATTGAGGCGGGAGCCAGCGGTCATGCCCAAGTGGCGCTTGACCGCTTTGATTTGGCGATGATCCAGCCATTCCTTGATCGAAATACCCAACTTAAGGGGATATTCAGTGGTCATGCTGATATCCGGTGGACAGCAGATCAGGGATTGCCGCAGGCAAAAGTGGCTCTGCAAGGGAACGGTGTACAAGTTCGTCAGGTTGTAGAAGGGAATACCTTACCGGTTAATTTTGAAACCGTCACCTTGCATGCGGGGCTGACAAATGGCAAAGCGAATTTGGCATGGTTATTCAAACTGGCGGGTAATGGGCAGTTGAAAGGCGATGTGCAGGTCGATGATTTAGCAGGCAGCCGAAAATTATCGGGAAATGTCGATATTCAGGCACTTTCCCTAAAGCTGATTAAACCGATTTTGGGTAAAGACGAAAAAGGGGAAGGCGGGTTAAATGCCAATTTACGTCTTGGTGGAAATGCAAAGAATCCGCTGCTCTTTGGTCAACTTAATGTTGATGTCGTGAAAATGCGCAATCATTGGCTGCCATTTGACATTACCCAAGGCCAGTTGGCGGTTCATTTTGCCGGTGCCAGTTCTGATTTGCATGGCATGATTAAAACGCCTAAAGGGCAATTAAACCTGAGTGGTTATGCGGATTGGCGCAGCTTGGATGAGTGGTATGCCAGAATGGCCGTCAATGGTGACAAATTCCGTGTCACGATCCCGCCGATGGTGAAGGTGGATGTCAGTCCAAATCTGGTGCTGGAAGCGAAACCAAACCTATTGAAACTCGACGGTAATGTGGATATCCCGTGGGCACGTATTACGGTTCAGGAGTTACCGGAATCCGCGGTTGGGGTTTCTGCGGATGAAGTGATGCTGGATAAGCACCTCCAGCCCATCGAGAAGAAAAAATCACCGATTTTGATTCAAAGTAACTTAAATGTGCATATTGGTGATGATGTGCACCTGAGTGCATTTGGCTTGAAGGCTCAGCTTAAAGGTGCTTTGAAAGTCCTTCAGGATAAACAGGGGTTGGGGCTGAATGGCCAGATTGATATCCCGGAAGGTAATTTCCATGCTTATGGGCAAGATTTGCAAGTGCGTAAGGGAACCATTATGTTCTCTGGCCCGCCGGATCAGCCTTTGCTGAATATTGAAGCTATCCGTAATCCAGAATCGACCGCAAATAAAGTCATCGCGGGTGTGCGGGTCACGGGGTTGGCAGATAAACCGAAAGTGGAGGTTTTTTCTGATCCCGTCAAATCACAACAAGAAGCTTTGTCTTATTTGTTACGTGGTGAAGGGTTGGAAAAAGGGGATTCTGACAACTCGCAAATGGCCGCGATGCTGATTGGGTTGGGTATTGCCCAAAGTGGGCAATTAGTCGGTAAGATTGGGGAAACGTTTGGCGTTTCTGATTTGGCTTTGGATACCCAAGGGGTGGGTGATAAATCTCAGGTTGTGGTTAGTGGCAGAATTACCAATGACTTACAGGTGAAATATGGTGTGGGTATTTTTGATTCTTTGGCAACCCTGACATTACGCTATCGTGTCATGCCGAGATTGTATCTGGAAGCGGTATCTGGTATTGATCAGGCTTTAGATCTGCTCTATGAGTTTGAGTTTTAAAGATGCGAGTTATTGTTTATGGTAGCCTGAGACGAAAACAAGGCAATCACCACTGGATGACGGATGCCCAATTGTTAGGCGGGCACCGGTTAGAAGGTTATGAAATTTATGATCTGGGGCATTATCCGGCGGTTGTCCGTGGCGAAGGAACAATCGAATGTGAAGTCTATCGTATTACGCCATCCATCCTGACAGAATTGGATGAGTTGAAAAAATACACTCAGGAGTACGAAAGGGAACTGATTGAAACACCTTATGGTAAGGCATGGATCTACCTCTATAAATTATCGGTTGAGGGGTTACAGAGGATAACCAGTGGTGACTGGCTGAAGCGCCACGGAGAAGAGTAAGAAAGCAGAGTAAGCATCAGGAAAGCAAGAAAAACCTCTGTCCCTGACTTGGGCAGAGGTTTTGGGATTCATATCCGCAATGACCTGCCAGAATTATTTTTTGGCAGCACGTTCGAAAGAAGACAGGATTTCAGCTTTAGCGGCTTCAACATTGTCCCAGCCCTCAACTTTAACCCATTTGCCTTTTTCCAGATCTTTGTAGTGCTCGAAGAAGTGAGTGATTTGGGCACGCAGCAGTTCTGGCAGATCGTTCACATCCTTGATGTGATCATATTCTTTGCTCAGTTTAGTATGAGGCACAGCGACCAGTTTTGCATCTTCACCGGATTCATCGGTCATTTTCAGGACACCCACCGGACGGCAGCGGATAACAGAACCCGGCTGTAGTGGGTATGGTGTAGGAACCAAGACGTCAACCGGATCACCGTCGAGAGACAGGGTATTGTTGATGTAACCGTAGTTACATGGGTAGAACATCGCCGTTGACATAAAACGGTCTACAAACAGGGCACCAGACTCTTTATCTACTTCATATTTGATAGGGTCCGCATTCGCTGGGATCTCAATAATGACATAAATATCTTCAGGCAGCTCTTTGCCGGCCGGGACATGATTTAGGCTCATAAAACGGTTTCCTTCAATTTCAAACCAAAATGGAGTGCCGGGTATTATAGCCAAAACAGGCCAAAATTCCTCGGATTTTTCGGGGGTGGCGCTGGCTCAAAAACATAATAAAAAAGCGCAGGCTCAATGATTATTGAGCCTGCGCTGATTTTATCTTAGTTGTGGTTTAGCGTGGAACAGTTTCACCATAACCATCAACGCGGATGACACAAATGGGTATTGTCTTTAGGGAGTTATTATTGTTACCTTCCGGCACGACTGTCCTGTTAATGTAGTTATATCCATAGAAGGTGGTATAGTCACCGGGTCTGCCTCCTGGAAAATAGGTATGTAATAAAGAAACGCCTGCAACTTCTTTGGGCAATTTGTCAATAAGACTCTTAAGCCCAAGGTAAGGGAAGTGCTTTTCGTCATATTCATAGCTCAATGAAGACGACGTTGTTACCTGAGGGTAGGCGCCAAGATCAAATACCGTCGCTGCAACAGGTAGCTGACTCCCGATGTCTGCCCACGGACGGTAAGTATACTTATACTGCGGGAGAGGCTCATTAGAGCAAAGTATGTTTTCTGACCTCAAGCCAAGAGGATTAATGCGTGAGTTGTCAGGGAAAAGTATGTATTTTTTGGGCTTGAAGGTATAGTAATAACCGGAGGTTATGCCTGTGTGAGAATCTCTTTTGGTGAGTGTCACGGTGACCGGCCATTTTTTAGCGGAGAAATCCTTTTTGAGGAATTTGATATCCCCTGTTGTTTGATCCACTTCCACCAAATCGAGATCGGAAGAAGTGATGTTTGATGTTCTTATCCTGCCAGTCTGATCGCTATCAACATGCAAATTGGTTTTCCCATCGTTTGTCAATTGAATGATGAGAGCTTCATGCACGTTGTAGGGCCTTTCCGGCTCCGGGATATATTTGGGGCTGGGTGAGTCTGGTACTTGCATCAGAATTCCCACCGGCTTCGGAATGGGATTAAAGCTGACCGGCATGGATTTTTGGCCATTTGCACTATTTTCACCGGATGCGTCCGGGTAGACGTTGAAGTAAATATCATCCATACCGACTTGACTTGTCATATAGAAAGTTAAATAACCCTCGGCATCTGTGGTTGGATTTGTCGGTATCTCAAGTTTGACCTCAGCGGGAACGATAATTCTCTGTGTATTCAATAGCTCCGCTTTAAGTTTGCTAAGGGTCTGATGGCTTAATGGACGTTTACTTTCCGGGTCGAGGACCCGTATCTTATAGGTATAGCGTGCTTTTCCGTCAGCGGTTATTGGTTCCAGAGGTGATTGCGTTATCGTATCGAATGCAAGATTCAGACTTTCCGGTGCGATAAAATCGAATGGCTCAGAGAAAGTTTGATATGTTCCATTAATCAATACACCGGCTTTCGCACCTTTCACCATTTGGGTGTTGGTCACAATTGCCTTGATTTTTCCGTCCTCATCCGTGGAGCTTTCATAGCCCGGAGCGGGTTTAACCGATAATCCCTGTAGGTCAGCAGGCTCTGTGGTCCATTGTAAGTTCATATCCATTTTCTTATTGAGTGTATTACCATCCAAATCGAACACGGTCGCCGTCACAATGATTGGTTTGTTTTCCGTTGCTTCATAAGGCCCTTGTTGGTCAAACACAAAGTTTTTGGCCTTAACGGCAAAAGAGGGCGCAGTGTTGCCTTTTATCTCCAGATTGGGTTGCTCATCCAGTGACAGGTGAATCTTGGTCCTTGGCTCAAGAGGATTGGTGCTGCTCAACGTTGCAGTTAACTGACCTTTATCATCGGTTTTTCCTGAGGGGTCCCAGTTCAATTTTGCCTGTTCATCTGGCGGATCAATGCTCCATTTTACGTTTGGTATGACTCTGTTTTGAATAATAAATGGGTTATTTTTATTGCCGTAAGTGACTGTGGCTGCCAGATCATAAGCTGATTTTCCATTGGGTATCATCGGGTCACTGCTTGGTATGATGCTTGGATTTTTAATGGCAAAGGGTTCCACAACCACATTCATGTGAGTTGTTATCGGCTTATCACTATCTGTGATTTCAGCAATAGCAGACAGGGTATAGCTGTTTATCCCCTTGGCAGAATATCTCGGTAGATCGATTTCAGCAGACTTACCACGCGGTATGACGCTCCCTCCGTTTTTATGGAATGCTTCATTAGCCTGCCATGATAACTTCTTCAGTTTGTTTTCAGCGGTAATATTAGGAATGATTGGAATATGTTGGGTACTGTATCCGGCTAATGTACTTGGCAAGGCAAGGTTGAATTTGGGTTTTTTCTTGTAGTCCAGCACGATGTTGTTGTTTCTTTCCACGATGTCATAACGGCTTCCAACCAGTGTACGCATGGAAGCAACACTGGCAGGTGAAATTTGATCCGCAAAAGGGATACCAAAACGGTAATTCAGGTTGGCCAGAAAGAGTGTCTCACTATCGCCACTGTTTCCGAGTTTATAATCCACGCCCATTGTCATCAGTGGAACAGGGGTATAATTCAGGCCAAATCGAGCAAGGCTAGGATTCTTTTGCTTGGTTTCCCGATTAAACAGAGCGACGTTATCGCCGAAGTACTGTTCATAACTCAATTTCCCCCCAAGGTTTGGATAAACAGGTAAGAAAAACTCCCCATTGATATCGTATCCGTCGGCGGGCCGTTCTTCATAGTCCAGCTCTTTCGGTGATTCACGCCATTTGCTCAAACGCCAATAGGTATTGGCAGAAAATTTAACATAATTCGTCCAAACTTCACTCCCAACCCCCAACCGTTGATGTTGACCCGTAAAGTCATTGTCAAAGAAGGTATTTAAGCCATACATCCAACCGGGCGTGAAATAACGTCCACCAAGACCAATATTTAGGGTATCGCGGCTATCGTGATGGCGATAACCTAACTGGGAGAAAAATAGCCAATCCGCTTTATTATCGTAGAGAGGTAACAGCAGATCCAAGGCACTGTTATCCAATTTTCCTTTTCTATCGATGGACAGATTAATATTGGCAGAACCAAATCTGGACAACCACTTTTGCGTTTCTGTGGAGATCACACTATTGACTTTCCCCAATGCGTAAGATTTTGCCTGCTCAGTCAACTGAGATGGGGAAGAGGATAAAATATTACTCACCCTATGGATGTTTTGTGCGATGACACCCACTTTTTCATCAATAGTTGCTTGATCGTCCCACACCTTATTAGTGGGATTGTCATTTTGTAGTTCTTGTAATAGTGCTCTTTCTTTTATGCTATTCTCTGGCAATTTTTCACCTGCTGACAGCGCACTCGTAGGAGCAAAAGGTAAAAAAAGCGAATACATGAGAATAGAAAGCCGAAAAACTTTATGATTAATATACGAGTCCATATATGAATTCCTCATAAAATATGGGCTGTCGCCAGCGCTTTAGCATTACACCTTTGATGTTCCAATTTTCAGTTTTATTGGGTATAGATATCTAATTAATATAAAAAGATAATATTTCCCATACCTACATACATTAGGAAAAATTTTGTTGTTGTGCGTAATGAAAAGTTGTTATCGGCTGATAACAAAAAGTTATCGATTTATTTGCGTTGAAATGGCGTTTTATCTTTCAAAAAATGTTTTATGCAAAAGCGGTATTTTTTCAGTCCTGACTGGCGTATCAGGGGAAATATATTATTAATCAGTTTCAGAGAAAGCGAGGTTGAAACAGGAAAGGATAAATAGCAAAAGATAAACAGCAAAAGAGGCGGAAATTCCACCTCTTTTATATGATGACTGAATTCTAATTTATGGCTTAATCGAGCCGCTTATTTATCAGGATATTCCGCCATAAAACTTTCTGCTTTTTCTACCATAGACTTTGTGCCGACAAAGAAAGGAACTCGTTGGTGCAGTTTATTTGGCACGATATCCAGAATACGTCTGGTGCCATCACTGGCTTTACCCCCGGCTTGTTCCGCCAGAAACGCAATTGGGTTGCATTCATAAAGTAAGCGAAGTTTTCCGGTTGGATGATTTGCCGTACTTGGGTAGATATAGATGCCACCTTTTAACAGATTACGGTGGAAATCAGCAACCAGAGAACCGATATAACGGGTCGTGTAAGGGCGCTGGGTTGCTTCGTCTTGTTCCTGACAATATTTGATGTATTTTTTCACACCCAGTGGGAATTTGATGTAGTTCCCTTCATTAATGGAGTACATATTGCCCTTTTCCGGGAACTGGACTTTTTCATGGGTCAGACAGAACACACCAAGGGAAGGGTCGTAAGTAAAAGTATGGACACCGCAGCCGGTGGTGTAAACCAGCATGGTGGATGAACCATAAACCACATAACCTGCTGCAACCTGACGATCCCCCGGTTGCAGGAAATCGTCTTCGGTGACTGGCTGGCCTATCGGGGTAATTCGATGGTAAATGGAGAAAATAGTCCCGACGGAAACGTTTACATCAATATTCGAAGAACCATCCAATGGGTCCATCAACACAACATACTTCGCATTTTCTGCTCGGCCGCCATCAAAAACAACGATCTCGTCTTCCTCTTCGGAAGCAATACCTGCCACTTCACCGCGTGCTTTCAGTGCTGCCTTGAGTTTTTCATTGGCATACAAGTCCAGTTTCATCTGAACTTCTCCCTGAACATTAGAGACGCCACTTGTGCCTAAAATATCCACCAGACCCGCTTTATTGATATCCCTATGGATAATTTTGGCACCTAACTTGATGGCAGACAGCAGTGCAGTCAGTTCACCTGTTGCATGCGGAAAATCTTGCTGCTTTTCGACGATAAATTCGCCTAATGTTTTCATGACAAGGGCCTTGAATTTGATTGTGGTTTTCGGGAGTGTGCTTCACTTTTGTTTTGCCTGTGCCGCACTTATGCGCAGGCAGTTTAGCCAAAGAATCAAATGATTCATAGGCTATTGCATTTATAATCTCTGCTTTGGTGGTTAGAATAGTGATACAGTTCATGATATCAGGTAGAAATAATGCGTATTCATATTCTTGGCATTTGCGGTACTTTCATGGGGGGGTTGGCGATCCTCGCCCGCGCACAAGGGCATGAAGTCACTGGCTCCGATGCCAATGTCTATCCACCCATGAGCACGCTGCTGGAAAAACAGGGCATTGAGCTGATCCAAGGATACGATCCGGCCCAGCTCGATCCTGCTCCAGATAGGGTGATCATTGGTAATGCCATGACACGCGGCAATCCTTGTGTGGAAGCCGTGCTGGATCGTGGCATTCCTTATACCTCTGGCCCGCAATGGCTGCATGATCATGTATTGCCGGAGCGTTGGGTATTGGCTGTCGCGGGAACCCACGGCAAAACAACGACGGCGGGTATGTTAGCCTGGATTTTGGAAGACTGTGGCTATAAACCCGGGTTTCTGATCGGTGGCGTACCGGGAAATTTTGAGGTTTCAGCGCAAATGGGGGAAAGCCCGTTTTTTGTGATTGAAGCTGATGAATACGACTGTGCCTTTTTTGACAAGCGTTCGAAATTTGTTCATTACAGCCCCCGAACACTGATCATGAACAACCTTGAATTTGATCATGCCGACATTTTCGAAAATTTAGGGGCTATTCAAAAACAGTTCCACCATCTCGTCAGGGTCGTACCGAGTACCGGTAAGATCATCGTTCCTGATAATGATATTCACTTGAAACATGTACTCTCAATGGGATGCTGGAGTGAGCTGGAACAGATCGGAGAAAGCGGTCATTGGCAGGCGAAGAAAACCAGTCAGGACAGCAGTCATTATCAAGTATTCCATCAGGGTGAACCGGTTGGGGAAGTGAAGTGGTCATTAGTCGGTGAACACAATATGCATAATGGCTTGATGGCGATTGCGGCAGCCCATCATGTGGGGGTTCAACCTGCGGAGGCTTGTCAGGCGCTGGACAAATTTATTAATGCCCGTCGCCGCCTTGAATTGCGCGGCGAAGTCAATGGCATTTCAGTGTATGACGATTTTGCCCATCATCCAACGGCCATCTTAGCGACATTGGAAGCGCTGAGAAGCAAAGTCGGTGGCATGGCTCGCATTCTTGCTGTACTGGAGCCTCGTTCGAATACCATGAAAATGGGGATGGGCAAAAATGATATTGCGCCTTCTCTGGGACGCGCGGATGAAGTTTTTCTCTATCAACCGACCAATATTCCGTGGCAGGTGGTTGAAATTGCTGAACAATGTATTCAACCCGCCCGTTGGAGTGCGGATACGGACACGTTGGTTAGGATGATTGTCGAAACGGCGCAGCCGGGTGACCATATTCTGGTCATGAGCAATGGTGGATTTGGCGGCATTCACGAGAAGCTGCTGGCGGCACTGGCGAACAAAGCAAATGTAGCTTAAGTCATTATAAGATATTCAGTAATAAGGGGATCGTGCCCATAGAACGATCCTCTTTTCATCATATATAAGATTAAAGTTCCTGTTCAAACAGGTTGAGAATGGCTTCGTAGAGTTGTTTCGTCGTAAAGTTTTGTGCTGGGGTGGAGAAAATGGTGTCATCACCGGCAATGCTGCCAAGAATGCCTTCTGCTTTCCCCAATGAATCTAACAGGCGTGCAATTAATTGCGCTGCGCCAGGACTGGTTCGTATGACGACAACACAATGATTATAATCGACATCTAAGACCAGATTTTTTAATGGGCTGGTGGCAGTGGGTACGCCCAATTCTGCGGGTAAGCAGTAGACCATTTCCATTTTTGCATTACGGGTTCGGACAGCACCAAATTTCGTCAGCATTCTGGAAACTTTAGATTGGTTGATATTTTCAAACCCCTCGTCCTGAAGTGCTGAAACAATTTCACCTTGAGAGCTGAACTTTTCTTCTTTCAATAATGCCTTGAAAGCTTTTACCAAATCTTCCTGTTTCGAAGGGACACGCATATTTCACCATCGTTGAATCCGTTATCAGGCCAACATTATGCGAAAGAGTGAATTTTTATTCAAGAAAGAGAAGGATCTCGTCTGGCGATACAGAGCATTTTATTCCGGCTTATTTTCTTTTTTACCCGCTTTTCTTTTCGCCAGCTTAAATAGATTTTCATCATGGTGAGAGTTTGCAATCTTGTCATTTTGAAACGCTATTTAA
>NZ_JAQRFK010000054.1 GCF_028598745.1 Xenorhabdus sp. IM139775 | reverse complement strand
GACATAGGTCACATGTTCTGTCAATAGCTCATCAAGTGAACATCTTTCTCGTCTTCTTGTGGCTTTTGTTCCCGCCCATTTGTTTTCGATAGGATTTAAATCCGGGCTGTAAGGCGGTAACCATTCTAGCTGGCACCCATGGTGGGTTATCGCCTGGAGTATGTCATGGCGTTTATGGAAGGGCGCATTATCCATCACAATCACGGCACCCTTTGGGCGCTTTGGCAACAAATCTTGTGTCATCCAGGCATGAAACACATTCGCATTAATGTGCCCGGCAAACAAACTTAAGGTCACAAAGGTATTTTTCATGATGGCGCCAATGACATTAATGCGGCCTTTGTGCTGCCGTACGGTAAACCCAAAGAAGATTAGTTCCGGCAATTTTTGGATCTTCCCCCATGGTATTCCCAACCACGATCCGATGTGGCGAGAACGAATGAAGGATTTGCCTTTTTAACCGCTCACTTACGCCAGAAAGTGGATGAATGGCTTTCGATAAGACAGAAGATAGGCGTTATCTTGTTCGGAGAATGAATTCAATTTCCTAACCATCAATTCCATCGTAAGTCAAAATTAGTGTTGCAAAAACGGGGTGGTCATAGATTTTATGCATTCCAAATTGACCCAATAATTAATGTTACGCATTGTTAACTTTTGGATTACATTTTTTTGACTTTTTATTTGGATTGATTAATAATTAATTAACATTATTTGAATGCCTTAATATGCGAATTTACATAACTTAATGAAATTAATGTGATTTTTTTTATTAATCGTAACTCATTTAATTCTAATAATAAAAATCTCGTAATGTTTAGACATAAATCTTGCAGTGTGTGGTTTGCAACCCTTGCTTCACCACCTCCGCTCGACGGCTTTATCCATCGCTGTGTCATCTGTTCGCCGATGGCAGATGTGCCTGAGAAATGCTGGCTGATTCAATTTATGGAGGGATGATAAAACAGGGATATGCATGGATATGAGTAGTCCGAGTTTTAGTTATCCTTTAAAAAGAATTTCTCTATGTTAGATACACGAATAGTTGGTGCTCATTGCGCAGATGTCACACTCGTGATTCACCTATTTACTACCGAGGGATTTTCCCAAATGGCGCTAGATACATTCGTATTTTTTCAAGTGGAGTCAGTTCGACTAAGACTGTGTCAGCGTGCTGGAGTGAACGCTAAGAAAGTCAGGTTTGCGCGGCCTACAAAAGACTGAAGCACGAGAGAGGACGAATACACGACAATGTATATTTGGAACATTTGTTTTCCCGTTGGCTGCAACATCATCCAGTAATCAAATAACGGAATATCGAATGACATACAAATTAAGCATGAGCAAGGAATCAATCTTGACCTCAGAACATGTCGCTCAGGATATCGATATCGATGAAATCCTGCGCCAGCGCGCCGCGTCCGCGCCGGACGAGATCGCTCTACGTTTCCTGAAAAACGGCGAAGACGATATTGTTGAATTAACTTATCGTCAGATTGACTTGCGCGCCGCATACTTGGCTCGCCAGCTCAAACAAAAGTTAACGCCGGGAGCACGGGTACTGTTAGTGTTGGAACCTGGTTTGAACTACGTCACGGCACTATTTGCTATTTTCAAGGCCGGCGCCACGGCTGTGCCATCGTTTCCTCCTGTCGGAACCCGTGCTGTCTCACGCTTCACTAGCATCTACAAGGATTGCAATGCGCAATTGGTGATCGCTGAAAGCAGCCTGCAGGCGTCGGTCAACCGCCTCAATGTTTCGCTCTCCGCCGAAGGAAATTATCCTGAATGGCTGTTTATCGGTAACGATTTTTTCGAAGAAGAGAATGCGCAGCAAATCCTCGAGTATATAAACGACAATGAGCACCACGGCGAAAAATATCCGGCGTTGCTACAATACACTTCCGGTTCAACTGGCAATCCCAAAGGCGTAATCCTATCTGCCGCTAACCTGATCAGTAACAGCCGTGTGCTTGACATCCGGCTTGGGTTGGCAGAAAAGCATGTCGGTTTTACTTGGTTGCCACCCTATCACGATATGGGCCTGATGGGGGCTCTTTTGTTGTCTGTGTACAGCGGATTCATGCTGGTGATGATGACTCCCGCTCACTTTGTACAGCGCCCGCTGCGCTGGCTAAAAGGCTTATCAACGCATCAGGTCACTACTTCGGTGGCGCCCAATTTCGCGCTAGATCTTTGCGTTGATACAATTACTGATGCAGAAATCGCTGAGCTTGACCTGAGCCGGTTGACTAAGTTGTTTTGCGGTGCAGAACCGGTGCGTCAAGCCACGCTTGACCGCTTTTCGGAAAAATTCAAAGCGGCCGGATTTCGTAGCACAGCGTTTGTACCGTGTTATGGCCTGGCCGAAGCCACTCTGTTTATCTCAGGCAAATCGGATTCCGATGCAACACCCAGAACATTGCTGTTGGATCAAGAATCTCTATCCCACGGCTTGGCTAGACTGGCCAGCGCAGATGCACCCACGGTATCAGTCGTTAGCTGCGGCACGGTGGCCAGCGGCCACGTCATTGCTGTGGTCGATCCTGATACCAAACAACAGTTGACGCTGGCCACGGTTGGTGAAATTTGGTTTAAGGGTGCCAGCGTGGCTCAAGGTTATCTGAACAAAACTGAGGCCAGTACTGAAGTATTCAATGCTTTTATTGCCGGTGATCCACAGGATGGTCCCTACCTACGCACCGGAGATCTCGGCTTCGTAATCGATAAAGAACTGTATATCACCGGCCGCATCAAGGATGTCATCATTTTTGCGGGCCGCAATCTCTATCCACAAGACATTGAGGCAGTAGCCCAGGCTAGCCATCTGGCGATTCGCACCAATGGCGTGGCGGCGTTTTCCGTGATTCAGGGCGACGTGGAACAGCTGATAGTGGTGGCCGAGATCCTGCGCACGGCCAAACTTACTAGAGAAGAGTTGGAAAATGTCAAAGATGCGATTGTTGCCGCCATCAGCCGAAATTTCGGACTGGTGCCGCATACCGTGCATTTGGCGTCAGTATCGACGATTCCGTTGACCACCAGTGGGAAGGTGCGCCGTAGTGCCTGCCGTGATGCCTTCAATGCTGGAGGGCTGCAGTACGCCAAAGCCCGCTCCATGCACAGCAATAGCCTAAACCGACAGCACGATACTTTTCCAACAGGGGGAAGTAATGACAAAAATTAAGCCTCCGGCGGCAGAGCCTAGTGAGAAAGTGCAAGCACTCATGGATGGTGACACCAAGGCGCGTAGGCTGGCTTACCTTACGGTACTGACGCCAGCCATCGGCTTTGTTGCCGCGCTCTGGTATTCGATCCAGTTTGGCTTCAAGTCGCAAGACATGGTGTTGCTCTTCGTCATGTATTTCCTGACTTCGTTTGGTGTCGAGGGTGGATTGCACCGCTTCTTTTCGCATCGTGCTTTCAAGGCTGGACCGGTGGTAACCGCAACCATCGGTATCCTCGGCTGCATGGCGGCTCAAGGCCCCATCCTGTTCTGGGCCGCGACGCACCGGATGCATCACACCTTCACCGACCAAGATGGCGATCCGCATTCGCCGCGAGTGCTATCGCCGGGCCTGCGCGGGCGCATCAAAGCGTTGTGGCATGCTCATGTAGGCTGGTTGTTTACCATTAAGCGCAGCAATTGGAATGCCTATGTGCCGGATCTGTTCGACAGTAAGCTGGTGCTATTTGTCAACCGGAACTACTTGATCTGGGTGTTACTTGGTTTAGCGATACCTACCGCGATCGGTGCCGCGCTAAGCGGCATAGAAGGCGCAGTAGGCGGTCTGCTGTGGGGAGGGTTGGCCAGAATATTTCTACTGGATCAGATTACTTGGGCAGTTAATTCAATCGGTCATACCTTCGGAAATCGGCCTAATCAGACCAGGGATACCAGTGGTAACGTCGGTTGGTTGGCGCTGCTATCCGCAGGCGGCAGTTGGCACAACAACCACCACGCCAATCCAGCGTTGGCACATAACGATCTTCATTTCTGGCAAATTGATACCACGGCTTGGGTGATCCGCTTATTGGGCCTGTTCGGTCTGGTATGGGATATCCGGCAACTTCAGAGTACCAACCAAAAATTTTCCAATAACGATTAACATATAGGGAAGATGCCATGACCACACGCTCCAATATCTTACCTCCGAAGCAGGCAGATACTGCAGGCCCTGCACTGAGGCCGGGAATCACGCCGCTAACCGGCACTAGCGCAGTCATCAAACAGATCATCGCTTTGGTGATCATGCTGGTGCCGCTGGCCGGGATCGTGATGGCTCTGCAGCGCGTGCTGGAAGGGCGCATGTCTACTACCGACGTGGTGCTGTTCTGCGTTTTCTATTTTCTACAAATGGCTGGTATTACGATAGGCTTCCATCGCTATTTGGCCCACAAGACATTCAACACCTCGTCTTTTTTCGAGGGACTACTGCTGATCTGTGGCTCTATGGCAGCACAAGGGCCAATCATGTTCTGGGTCACTACCCATCGTCGCCATCACACCTACAGCGACCAACCTGGTGATCCGCATTCGCCCAACCTACACGGCCAGGGGTTGCTCGGCCGCTTACGCGGCATCTGGTATGCGCATATGCCGTGGATGCTGGCCAGGGACGTCTCGGGCTGGAATTTCTTTGCGCCGGATATCCTCGCCAACCGCAAGCTGTTTTTCTACCACCGTACCTATGGTCTGTGGATCGTGCTCGGTTTGGTGCTTCCAGCAGCCATAGGTGGCACGATTGGCGGTACTTGGGATGCTGCTTTCAGCGGTTTCCTGTTCGGTGGATTGGCGCGGATTTTCCTAGCCAATCAGGCTGCTTGGTGTGTCGGTTCGCTATGCCATATGATCGGTAGCAAGCCGTTCAAGACTGGCGACAACAGCACTAACAACTGGCCCGTAGCTATCCTCACTTTTGGTGAAGGCTTGCAGAACAACCACCATGCATTTCCTGGATCGTACCGCCACGGCGTGAAATGGTGGGAGCCAGACCTAAGCGGCTGGCTGCTAGCTGGAATGGGAAAAATTGGCATAGTCTGGAACCTGCGCTCGCCTGATAAGAAAACGATCGAAAAGATGCGAGTGCGCAACCGCTGAACATTGCAAAATTCAAACTAACATATTTGATTTACATTCATACTTGGAGAAATTATGCCTCAAGAAAATAAGTCAGGCGGCTTGTTTGGTTTTTTCCGAAAAAGCAGGAAGGAAGTTGAAAATAATGAGCCTTTAAGCGAAGAAGTGATTCGCCAATGGCTGGTCAAGCGTTTGGCCAGGCAGGTGAAAATTGATCCGAACGAGATCGACACCAGCAAGAGCTTCGAGTTGTATGGTCTCGACTCAATTGCCGCAGTGCGGGTGTCTGGTGACTTGGAAAAATTGGTCGAACAGCGTCTGTCGCCGGCGCTGCTGTTCGAATACCCAAACATTGATGAATTGAGTGCTCACCTGGCCACTGAACTCGGACTCAACGCCATTGCATAATCTGGGAGAAATCAATGCAGTCCTCAAATAGTTACCCTTCATCGCCTAGGCTCGAACTCGAGGTGTTTCTGAACAAGAGCAAGGCGCTGGAAAACATCCGCTTGGCCGAAGCAATTCCTAAATCGCTTTTTGAACCGAAAGTTTGGCGCGGTTTGGTTGGGTTTTTCATCAGCTTTATGCTGTATATCGGCGCCATTGTCGGCGTCGCCTGTGCGCCGCACTGGGGATTCTATATTCCTTTGTACATTGTCGCCGGGTTGGGTGGATGGGGGCTGCATTGCATCGCGCACGACTGCGGACACAATTCGTTCTCGCGCAACAGTAAGCTCAATATTGTTATCGGCCACCTGTCACTGCTGCCATTGCTGTATCCGTTCTATTCATGGAAACATGCGCATAACCTGCATCATCTCCATACCAATAATCTTGAACTCGATACCGACTGGCGGCCGATATCGCGAGACATGTACAGACGTATGTCGTTCGGACAGCGCTTTGTCTATATGAGTATGAGGACGTGGTTGTTCTGGGCTGGCACCATTAATTACTGGATCGTGTCGGGCTTCCGTCCTGGATTTTTTCCCAAAAAGAATATGCGCAGTGATGTTAAACGCTCGATCGTGTTCGTAGTACTGGCTTCGATTGTCTATTTTTCCGCGCTTATCTACTTTTTCGGCATTACAGGCTTCTTCTTGCTGTTTTTTATGCCGTGGATAGCGATCCATGCTTGGTTCAGTGCGACCACACTGATGCAACACACCTCGGCCGATATCCCGTTCTTAACCTCGGAGCACTGGACGCCGAACGCCAGTCGCATATTGGTCACCACCGATTATCGCTATCCGAAATGGTTACTATTCCTGACCCATAATATATCTATTCATACCGCTCACCACGTGGCGCCAGTGGTGCCATACTATAACCTGCAAAAAGCGCAAGCAGCATTGAAGCAGGCTTATCCGGGTATGATCCGGGAAAAGAACTTCAGCTTCAGCGACCTGCTTTGGATCTTAAAAAACTGCCACTTTTATGATCTTGATTCAGGCTATTACAAGAATTCGGTGGCAGAGTCGGCCTTCAGAACAGGCACAAAGGCAGGTTACCAATTAGGTAGCTTGCTTGCGCCCAAGCTAGCGGGCCGGATTGCGACTGATGCATTCACTCGTTCGCGCCCGAAGTACGGCCGTACCTCACGCCAGAAGCCGCTGGGTGCGCAAATCTTCGAAATCGTCGGCAATGAAGACGTGCGCCACGGATATATTTGGAAAAGCAAAGGCCCAACCGTGCTCTTAGTGCACGGTTGGGGTTCCGACAGCAGCAGTATGATTGGTTTCGTCAAGCCACTACTGGAGCTCGGCTTCCAAGTTGCGTCGTTCGATGCGCCGGCACATGGCGAATCTGCAGGTAACAAAACTACGATGATGCGTTTTGTAAAAGCGGTTAGCGCGGCCATTAATTCGCTTGATAATGTTCAGATCGTTGTCGGCCACTCGCTCGGTTCAATTGCCTCAGTTGCCGCTGTTGCCTACGCCAGTCCAAGGCATGCAGAAGCCATCAAGCGCCTAGTGCTGATGGCTGCCCCGATATCTATTTCCAGCGTGCTGGAACGCTGGTCGGCCAACCAGCAACTGCCGTCAGTAGTGATTGGCAATATATACGATCGACTACACGTGCAGAACGGTGTCCCGGTCAGTCACTGGGATATTAGCGTACAAGGTGCAGCCATGGATGTGCCAGTGCTTTTAATCCACGACGAACATGATCAGGTGGTGCCGCTGGCAGAGACTCAAAAGTTGATGCGCAGCCTGAAAAACGTGCGCCTGGAACAAACCTCTGGACTCGGACACAATCGGATACTCTCGGCCGCTCCGGTCAAAGAACTGATTACCCGTTTCATTAGTGACCCCCATCTAACCCAAATTAATCTGGAACCTATCAATGACTGAAACAGACACTGAGTTCAAGACACTGCTGTGCCTGGTATGCGGTTGGATCTATTCGGAAAAGGATGGCTCCCCTAGCGATGGTCTTGCTCCAGGCACCCGCTGGAAGGATATTCCGAACACATGGATCTGCCCTGATTGCGGTGTCAAAAAAGAGGATTTCACCATGGTGGAATTTTAAAAGTGTCTGGAAGTTCTTTGACACTACAGTTGGATTTGATCTTTCATTTGTAAGAAAAAAACCAAACTTAAAAATCTATTAACCAAATAATCTCTCTAATATCAGCTAATTTATTTTTAATTATCAGGATGTTTAACATGAAAACGATACAGGACCCAGCACAACCTCTAACGCAAGAAGAAGGACGTGAAATTATAGGTGATATCCTTATTTACCATATGCCATTCAACCGATTGTTAGGTATCGACTTGATTCGTTTTGAGCATAACTACGCAGAACTCCAGTTTTTCAATCAGGATAAGTTGATGGGCAATCCAGTTCATAAGATCCTTCACGGGGGTGCCATAGCTTCAGTACTTGATGTGGCAGGCGTTTTAATCTGTGCCAATAGTATATTGGCACAGATGGAAACAATCACGGGGAACGAAATACAAAAACGTCTGCCCACAATAAGTACTATAGATCTGCGTGTTGATTATCTGCGCCCTGGGCGTGGTGAAGTATTTACTGTCAGCAGTAATTTTATCCGTTCTGGCAAGAAAATCTCCGTCGCCAGAATAGAGTGTCATAATGAAAAACAGGTACATATTGCAAGTGCAACAGGGACTTATTTGGTTGGCTGACGTTTAATATTATTAATCAGGGGAATGTGATAAAAAACGCATTCCTTATTTGATGGTGCGCCAGGCATGGCGCATAGCGCTGTAATACACTGTCTGTTAGGAAAGTATAAAAATCTATGGTCACCTGTTTTTACAACACTCATTTTGATTTATGATGAGTTTGCTTAAATCTATCTGGCGTCATATGAGCAAAAATGCCCGCGCCCTCATGATTTCCGCTCTTGATATGCCTAAAAAACTGTTGGGGTTTGGGGAGCAGCGGAACAGTAAACACCGTTAGCCTCTGTCAAATAGTCACCCGCTTCTTCGCTTAATTTGATCCCCGGATACCAATGTTCAAATTGGGCTTTTAATCCATTGTTTAGTACCGCTGTTTGTGTCTGGAGTAAACAATATGCCCTCATCGATATTTTGATCATCTCGATATGTGCCGTGATCTGTGGTTGTGAAGGCTTCAATGTGATTGAAGAGTACGGTAAATCCCAAGAGGATTGGCTCCGGCAATTTCTGGATCTTCCCCATGGTATTCCCAGCCACGATACCTTTAACGATGTGATAAATCGGTTCGATCCCCACGAATTTGGGTAGGCTTTTACCCATTGGGTGAATAGCTTAGCCAAAATCGCCGATGACATTATTGCGTTGAATGGCAAAACGCTGCGGGGAACACTCGACAAAGCCAATGGAGCTCCTGCCCTCCATCTGGTCAGTGCCTGGTCAGTGGCGAATCAGCTCTGCTTTGGTCAGGTGAAAATCTCAGATAAATCGAATGAAATTACCAAGCTTCCTAAGCTATTGACCTTGCTGGATATTGAGAGGTCTACCGTCACGATTGACGCGATGGGTTGCCAATACAAAATCGCTGATCAGATTGTTGAGAATAAGGCCGATTATGTATTGGCGTTAAAGAAAACATTGCATTAATAAATAAAATAGCCCTTAACCTGCTGAAAAATGAAAAAACCGTTAAGGTAGGAGTGAAAACCAAGCAGTAGAAAGCAGGATGGGATAATAGCTATATGCTAAAAGTGCTTACGGTGGGTTTTACATCAGTATAATTTAGACCCGTTTTCCTTGCTTTGGATGTCTAGATGTATTGACGTCCATCTTGTCAGTCGCTATTCTTGCGTGACGCTAATAATAACGATGATGGGGAAAGGTTATGGGATGTAAGCAAGCGACAATTGCGGTTCACAGTGGTTCAAATGTTGATGAACAATATGGTTGTGTGGTTCCACCTATCTATCTTTCCAGTACATACAACTTTACGGGTTTCAATGAACCGAGGGATCATGATTACTCCCGTCGTGGTAATCCTGGCCGTGATATTGTCCAACAGGTTTTGGCCGAGCTGGAAGGCGGCGCGGGCGCAGTCATGACCAGTAGTGGCATGTCAGCGATCCACCTGCTCTGTACGGTCTTCCTGAAACCGGGGGATGTACTGGTGGCGCCTCATGATTGTTATGGCGGTAGTTACCGTCTTTTTGACAGCCTGAGCAAGCGTGGCGCATACAAGGTGATTTTTGTTGATCAGTCAGATGAACAGGCGTTGCAACAGGCATTAGTCCAAAAGCCCAAATTGGTACTGATTGAAACACCGAGTAACCCTCTGTTGCGGATCGTTGATATTCAACACATTTGTGAATTGGCTCATGAAGTTGGGGCATTGGCGGTCGTCGATAACACCTTCTTAAGCCCGATATTGCAAAAACCTTTGGCGTTGGGGGCGGATTTAGTGGTTCATTCGTGTACGAAATACTTGAACGGGCACTCTGATCTGATTGCCGGTGCGATTATTGCCAAAGCGCCATCCATTGCAGAGGATTTGGCTTGGTGGGCAAATAATATTGGCGTCACGGCGGCGGCCTTTGACAGCTATTTGCTGCTGCGTGGCATTCGTACATTATCTGCCCGCGTGCTGCTGCAACAAAATAATGCCATTGCCATTGTGGATTACCTGCAACAGCAGCCCCAAGTGAAAAAACTCTTCTACCCTGCGTTGAAGGATCATCCGGGGCATGAAATTGCGATTAAACAGCAGCAAGGTTTTGGGGCGATGCTAAGTTTTGAACTGGAGGGTGATGAACAGACCCTGCGTCGTTTTTTATCTGCGTTAAAATTGTTTACTCTGGCTGAATCCCTTGGTGGCGTGGAATCGTTGATTTCTCATACCGCAACCATGACACACGCGGGAATGTCAGCAGAAGCACGGGCTCAGGCAGGGATTACGGATTTGCTTCTTCGTGTCTCTGTAGGAATTGAAGATAGTCAGGATTTAATTGCTGATCTGGACAAGGCGTTTCAGGCAGCGGCAACGAGGTAATCATGAGTATACTGGCAACAGCGGGGGCGGAATCTGGCCGCCAGTTACATAAATTTGGTGGCAGCAGTTTGGCGGATGTGAAGTGTTATCAGCGGGTAGCTGAAATTATGGCGAACTACAGCCAGCCGGGTGATTTGATGGTGGTATCAGCCGCAGGGAGTACCACCAACCAGCTCATCAATTGGCTTAAATTAAGCCAGAGTGACCGGATATCCGCCCATCAAATCCAGCAATCTTTGCGGCGTTACCAGCAAGAATTAATCCGTGGTTTGTTGCCCGAAGTTGTTGCGGAAGAGCTGAGCGCCATGTTTATCGCTGATCTGGAAAGACTGAGTGCCTTGCTGGACAAACCCGTCACCGATATCACTTATGCAGAAGTTGTCGGTCATGGGGAAATCTGGTCTGCACGCTTAATGGCAGCGGTGCTTGAGGATCAGGGGATACCCAGCGCATGGCTGGATGCGCGTCAGTTCCTGCGGGCAGAGCGCGTTGCACAGCCGCAGGTTGATGTCAGTTTATCCCGGCCCCTGTTTAGCCAATTATTAGTCCAAAACCCCAATAAGCGTTTAGTGGTTACCGGTTTTATTTCCAGTAATCAGAAAGGCGAAACGGTATTGCTGGGGCGCAATGGCAGCGACTATTCTGCTACCCAAGTCGGGGCGTTGGCGGGTGCCAAAAAAGTCACCATTTGGAGTGATGTGGCGGGGGTTTACAGTGCCGATCCGCGTAAAGTCAAAGATGCCTGCCTGTTACCGTTGCTGCGTTTGGATGAAGCCAGTGAATTGGCGCGCTTGGCGGCACCGGTTCTTCATACCCGGACATTGCAGCCTGTTTCCATCAGCGACATTGATCTGCAATTGCGTTGCAGTTACCAGCCTGAACAGGGTTCCACCCGGATTGAACGGGTGCTGGCAACGGGGACGGGTGCCAAAATCGTAACCAGCCATGATGATGTTTGTCTGATTGAACTGCATGTTTCTTTCGCCCACGATTTCAAGCAAATTTACAAAGACATTGACGCTTTGTTAAAGCGCGCTCAGGTTCGGCCATTGGCAACCGGATTACATGCAGACTGCAACCTGATCCAACTTTGCTATACCTCTGAGGTCGTGAATAGCGCCCTTGATGTTTTGCAGGATGCCCCTTTACCCGGCAAACTCTCTTTGCGTGAGGGTTTGGCGCTGGTGGCATTGGTCGGGGCAGGGGTATGCAAGAATCCGCTGCACAGCCATCGTTTTTACCAACAATTAAAAGATCAGCCCGTTGAATTTATCTGGCATGCGGAAGATGGCATCAGTCTTGTGGCGGTACTGCGTTCGAATCAGACGTCGCATTTGATTCAGGGATTACACCAAAGCCTGTTCCGGGCGGAAAAACGCATCGGTTTGGTACTGTTTGGCAAAGGAAATATCGGTTCCCGTTGGCTAGAACTGTTTGCCCGCGAACAGAAGAATATTTCTGCCCGCAGCGATTTTGAATTTATTCTGGCGGGTGTCGTCGATAGCCGCCGGAGTTTGCTGAATTATCAGGGCATTGATGCCAGCCGGGCGCTGGCCTTCTTTGATGATGAAGCGATTGAACACGAAGACGATGCCCTGTTTTTATGGATGCGGGCGCATCCTTATGACGATTTGGTTGTTCTGGACGTGACGGCAAGTAAAGAATTAGCCAAAGAGTATATCTACTTTGCCAGTTATGGATTCCATGTGATCAGTGCCAACAAAGTTGCCGGCTCTTCCGATAGCAACACCTACCGTCTGATCCGCGATGCTTTTGCGAAAACGGGGCGCCATTGGTTATATAACGCCACGGTGGGTGCCGGGCTGCCGATTAATTACTCGGTCAGGGATCTGCGGGAAAGCGGTGATACTATTTTGTCTATCAGCGGCGTTTTCTCCGGCACATTATCTTGGCTGTTCTTGCAGTTTGATGGTTCGGTGCCTTTCAGTGATTTAGTCGAACAGGCATGGCAGCAGGGATTGACAGAACCTGATCCACGTATCGATCTCTCTGGTCAGGATGTGATGCGTAAGCTGGTTATTCTGGCTCGCGAAGCCGGTTATGAGATCGAGCCTGATCAAGTGCGGGTTGAGTCTCTGGTGCCGGAAGAGGCACGAAGCGGCTCTATCGAAGAATTCTTTGAAAACAGTACTGCCATTAATGAGCAGATGCTGCAACGTCTGGAAGCCGCCCGGGAAATGGGCATGGTACTCCGGTATGTCGCCCGTTTTGATGCCAGTGGTAAGGCAAAAGTTGGGGTCGAAGCGGTGCGCAGTGACCATCCGCTGGCGTCACTGCTGCCGGCGGATAATGTCTTTGCGATAGAAAGCCGCTGGTATCGTGATAACCCATTGGTGATCCGTGGCCCGGGGGCCGGGCGGGATGTCACGGCGGGCGCAATTCAATCAGATTTAAACCGTTTGTCGCAACTTTTGTAGTCTGCTGTTAGGGTATTAGTATCTAAACGAGATGCCGATTGCGCCAGCCCGCTGGTGAAATGGGTGATATACAGCAACACAAGGCCAGGAACCCTATGAATCAACAATATTCCGCAATGCGAAGTAATGTCAGTATGCTCGGTAAGTTGCTGGGCGACACCATTAAGGAGGCTTTGGGAGACGATATTCTTGATAAAGTTGAAACGATCAGGAAATTATCCAAATCATCCCGCGCAGGTAACGGGATCCATCGTCAGCAGCTTTTATCGACGCTGGAAAATTTATCTAATGATGAATTATTACCTGTCGCCCGTGCGTTTAACCAGTTTTTGAATCTGACTAACGTTGCCGAACAATACCACAGCATTTCGCCACATGGCGAAGCGGCAAGTAATCCGGTGGCATTGGCGGCATTATTCAATCGACTGAAAGACAAACAATTCAGCAATGATGATTTGATCAACGCGGTCAATGAGCTGGCAATTGAACTGGTTCTGACCGCCCATCCGACCGAAATTGCCCGCCGCACCCTGATCCACAAATTGGTTGAAGTGAATGGCTGTCTGGCTCAGCTTGATCATGACGACCTGGCGGATTATGAGCGCAATAACATCATGCGCCGGTTACGTCAGTTAATTGCCCAATCATGGCATACCGATGAGATCCGCAAGATCCGCCCATCCCCGATTGATGAAGCAAAATGGGGTTTTGCCGTTGTCGAAAACAGTTTGTGGGAAGGGGTACCGGCATTCCTGCGTGAATTCAATGAACAACTGGGAGAATCCATTGGTTATAGTTTGCCGGTGGAAGCAGTGCCGGTACGTTTCACCTCTTGGATGGGGGGCGATCGTGATGGCAACCCCAATGTTACCGCCGAAATTACCCGCCACGTCTTACTGTTGAGCCGTTGGAAAGCCGCCGATCTGTTCCTGAAAGATATTCAGGTTTTGGTGTCTGAACTCTCCATGTCGGAGTGTACGCCTGAGCTTCGCCAGATGGCGGGAGGGGAGCAGGTTTTGGAACCTTACCGTGAAATTGCCAAACAACTGCGGACGCAGTTAGGTAACACACTGGTATATCTGGAAAAATGCCTTAAAGGTGAGCAAGCCCTGCCACCGGCGGATTTGCTCCTGCATAACGAACAGTTATGGCAACCGTTATATGCCTGTTATCAATCCCTGAAAAATTGCGGCATGGAAATTATCGCGAACGGGCAATTGCTGGATACTTTGCGCCGCATTCGTTGCTTTGGTTTGTCTTTGGTGCGGATTGATATCCGGCAGGAAAGCACCCGCCATATCGATGCGATTGCTGAACTGACGCAATATCTGGCGATGGGCGATTATGCAAGCTGGCCGGAAGCCGAAAAACAGGCATTCCTGCTGCGAGAGTTGCAGTCAAAACGCCCGTTGATCCCGCGTGATTGGCAGCCAAGCGCAGACACTCAAGAGGTTTTCGCTACCTGCAAAGTGATTGCGGAATCACCACAAGATTCGATTGCGGCTTATGTGATTTCCATGGCGAAAGTACCTTCTGATGTTCTGGCCGTGAAATTGTTGCTGAAAGAAGCGGGATGCCCATTGTCATTGCCTGTCGCTCCACTGTTCGAAACCCTTGATGACCTGAACAATGCAGAAAGCGTGATCCGGCAGCTATTGGGGATTGAGTGGTATCGCTGCCTGATTAAAGACAAACAGATGGTGATGATTGGTTACTCCGATTCTGCCAAAGATGCAGGGGTGATGGCGGCATCGTGGGCACAATATCGGGCGCAGGATGCGTTAATCAAAGTGTGTGACAAAGAGGGCGTGACGCTGACGCTGTTCCACGGGCGTGGCGGCACCATTGGCCGTGGTGGTGCTCCCGCTCATTCAGCTTTGCTGTCCCAACCGCCGGGCAGTCTGAAAGGGGGCTTGCGCGTCACGGAACAAGGGGAAATGATCCGCTTTAAGTTTGGTTTGCCGCAGGTGACGATCAGCAGTCTGGCCTTGTATGCCAGTGCGATTCTGGAGGCCAACTTATTACCACCACCGGAGCCGAAACCAGAATGGCAGCAGATTATGGATACACTATCGGCGGTTTCCTGCGACATGTACCGTGATTATGTACGTGAACAACCGGAATTTGTGCCCTATTTCCGGGCAGCAACACCGGAGCAAGAGCTGGCAAAACTGCCGTTGGGCTCACGACCAGCGAAACGGCGCCCGACAGGGGGCGTCGAAAGTTTGCGGGCGATCCCGTGGATATTTGCCTGGACACAAAACCGCCTGATGCTGCCGGCATGGCTGGGCGCAGGTGCGGCACTGCAACAGGTGATTGACGCAGGTAAATTGCCAGTATTAACCGATATGTGCCGCGACTGGCCATTCTTCAATACACGTATTGCCATGTTGGAGATGGTGTTTGCCAAGGCCGATTTGTGGTTAGCGGAATATTACGATCAACGTTTGGTGGAGCCGAAATTATGGCCGTTGGGAATCAAATTGCGTGACCAACTTGCACAGGATATCAAAACGGTACTGACCATTGCGCAGGATGAGCAACTGATGGCAGATTTGCCGTGGATCGCCGAATCCATCGCCTTGCGTAACGTTTATACCGATCCATTGAACGTACTACAGGCCGAATTATTACAGCGTTCCCGTCAACAGGAGGATCCTGATCCCCATCTTGAACAGGCGCTGATGGTAACGATTGCCGGCGTCGCGGCGGGGATGCGCAACACGGGGTAGTTTTTGGTTTTCAAATAGTCAAATAGTTTTAAGTCGTAAAAGCCGAATGGGGAAACCGTTCGGCTTTTGTTTTAAGGGGCGTATTTTCTAATTATACAGGACGCACCCCCAGAGTATGGCAGATGGCATAACTCAATTCTGCTCGGTTCAGGGTATAAAAATGGAAATCTTTCACACCTTCACGACTGAGAATTTTTACCATGTCCATTGCAATTGATGCGCCGACCAAGTTACGACTTTCCGGATCATCATCCAATCCTTCAAACATTCTGGTCATCCAGCTTGGAATACGAACATTGGTCATGGTGGAAAATCGTTGTAATTGACGGAAGTTCGAGACAGGTAAAATGCCCGGCACAATTTCTACGTCAATCCCCGTTGCGACACAGCGATCGCGAAAACGCAGATAACTCTCTACATCAAAAAAGAATTGGGTAATAGCACGATTGGCACCGGCATCAATTTTACGCTTTAAATTAATCAGGTCGGCCTGCGCGCTTTTCGCTTCTGGATGCACTTCTGGATAAGCGGCAACGGAGATATCAAAATCCGCTTCTTTTTTTAAAAGATCAACCAAATCAGAGCCATACATTTCTGGTTTACCACCGCTAGTCGGTAAATCGCCACGCAATGCCACAATATGACGAATGCCATTTTGCCAATAATCATGGGCAATGTTGCGCAGTTCTTGGCGACTGGCATCAATACAAGTCAGGTGTGGAGCCGCCTCAAGCCCTGTTTTTTCTTTAATGCCTTTGATGATGCTATGAGTGCGATTGCGTTCACCAGAGTTGGCACCATAGGTGACGGAGACAAATTTAGGTTTCAGCTTGCTCAAGCGATCAATGGATTTCCACAGGGTTTGTTCCATCTCAGTCGTGCTGGGTGGAAAGAATTCAAAGGAAACACGAATTTGCCCTTCAAGTTCAGCGAGATTCTGATTCAGCGCTTCTCGCTGATTAGCGTGGAAAAAACTCATACCCTGTGCCCTCATGAACAAACGGAATTTTTATCCGCTTACTTTTAGATGGTTAAATGTTTGAATGTCTATACGTTTAGATGTCCAAATAGAGTGCGCGAAGCCGCGTTTTTAGTCAATCGGGAAATGGCGTATTCCCAATGAGGAATATTCAAAGTGATCAGGAAAGAAATTCATGTTGGGGGAGGTATGTAGCGAAAAACCCCGATGCACCCACCGGGGTTATAGGTAGTAAAAATTAACCCGCACTCAAACAAAAGTGCTCCACAAGCTGTGAAAGCAGTTTTCTTGTGGGTTCAATAAACGCCATATCCAAAAATTCATCGGGCTGATGCGCTTGTTCAATCGATCCCGGGCCTAAGACCAATGTTGGGCACAATTTTTGAATAAAAGGTGCTTCCGTACAGTAATTGACGGTATCGGCTTTCGTTCCCAACAGTTTTTCAATCACACCGACCAGTTTATGGTCTGTCGGACATTCATAGCCCGGGATCGGTGGGTGAAGCTTTGTCACGCTCAGGCGACCCGGCCAGCGCTGTTTTACCGGTTCCAGTGCGTCATTCAGTAATTCATCCAAATCCTGCAAGGTTAATCCGGGAAGCGGGCGGATATCCATATGCAGCTTGCAGCAGGCACAAATGCGATTTGTAGCATCACCGCCGTGAATATGACCGAAATTCATGGTCGGATAAGGGATGACGAATGCGGGATTATGGTAGCGCTCTTGTAAGGTGTGGCGCAGTGCCATCAGTTGGGTAATGGATTCGTGCATGAGATCAATGGCATTGACGCCTCGTGCCGGATCGCTGGAATGCCCCGATTTTCCTTCAATGCGGATCGCATGGGCGATATGCCCTTTATGAGCGCGGATTGGCTGTAATGAGGTGGGTTCGCCAATAATCGCAAAATCAGGCCGGATATTGGCATTGGCAGCAAAGTAACGTGCGCCTGCCATTGATGACTCTTCGTCAGCCGTAGCCAGAATATAAAGGGGGTGAGACAGTTTACTGACATCAATATCCCGCAACGCATCAATGATAAAAGCAAAGAAGCCTTTCATGTCAGCTGTTCCAAGCCCATATAACTTGCCATCGCGTTCGGTCAGGGTGAAGGGATCTTGAGTCCAGCGTCCTGCATCAAAAGGAACGGTATCAGTGTGGCCGCATAGCAGTAATCCCCCGGAACCACTGCCTAATGTTGCCAGCAGATTGAATTTACCTCGTGTTTCAGGGACGGGTTGAATTTCAATGGAGCAGCCGATCTCTGTTAGCCATTCCGCCAGCAGATTGATAACAACTTCATTGCTTTGATCCAGTTCAGCATCGGTTGCGCTGATAGAAGGAGCCGCAATGAGCTGATGATATAATTGAATAAAAGACGGTAATTTTATATTCACTGTTGACAGTCCTTACGCATAATAGTATCAATATTCATGCAGATTAATTGCATACAAATTCAATTTAGTGGTGGATTAATACTATTGGATTAATACTATAAGGTGAATAAATCCCATGTTGAACACGTTGATAGTGGGTGCCAGTGGTTATACCGGAGCTGAGTTAGCAGCATATCTACAACGTCATCCCGATGTCCATCTTTCTGGCTTGTGGGTTTCTGCTCAAAGTTCAGATGCGGGGAAATGTTTTTCAGAACTTTATCCTCAATATAAGGGAATGCTTGATTTGCCCTTACAGCCGTTGACCGATGTGATTGAAGCGGCAAAGGGGATTGATGTGGTTTTCCTCGCGACGGCTCATGAAGTCAGCCATGACATTGCCCCGGCATTTCTGGCAGCAGGTTGTATCGTGTTGGATTTATCCGGTGCCTATCGCGTACAAAATACACAGTTTTATAAAAAATACTACGGGTTTGAACATAAAAATTCTGTGTGGTTGGAGCAAGCAGTATATGGATTGGCCGAGTGGCAAGCCGAGAAAATCAAGCAAGCACAACTGATTGCCGTACCCGGTTGTTACCCGACAGTTTCCCAATTGTCCTTGAAGCCGTTGCTTGAACAAAATTTATTGGATACAGAACAGTGGCCTGTTATCAATGCGGTCAGTGGTGTCAGTGGCGCTGGCCGGAAAGCATCGATCACAAATAGCTTTTGTGAAGTGAGCTTGCAGCCATATGGCGTTTTTAACCATCGTCATCAACCTGAAATTGCCACACATTTAGGTACAGAGGTGATTTTCACCCCTCATTTGGGCAATTTCTCCCGCGGTATTCTTGCCACAATCACCTGCAAATTGAAATCGGGTGTGACAGAAACACAAGTGAGAGAGGCTTATCAGCAGGCCTATCATGATAAGCCATTGGTGCGTTTATACGACAACGGGTTTCCCGCGTTGAAAGCAGTGGTTGGTTTGCCATTCTGCGATATTGGTTTTGCTGTTCAGGGGCAGCACCTGATTATCGTCGGTGCTGAGGATAATTTGTTGAAAGGTGCAGCGGCACAGGCCGTACAGTGTATGAACATTCGTTTGGGGTATGAGGAAACTCTGGCATTGCTTTGATTTCTAATGACTGAATGCCAAAAAATTAAGATTCCTACCGATATTAATACCGACAGAGGATAAATCCGATGGAGCCGTTAGTTATCAAGTTGGGTGGTGTGTTGTTAGACAGTGAAGAAGCGCTGGAACGGTTATTTACCACATTACAGTCATACCGAAAAACCCATCGACGCCCGCTGGTGATTGTACATGGTGGTGGTTGTCTGGTAGATGAACTGATGCAGCAATTGCAGATGCCCATTTTGAAGAAACAAGGCCTGCGGATCACGCCAGGGGATCAAATCGACATTATTACAGGGACGTTAGCCGGAACAGCCAACAAAAAATTGCTGGCATGGGCAACAAAGTATCGTTTGCCCGCCCTCGGATTATGTCTGGGGGATGGTGGAACCGTGAAGGTTTCTCAACTTGGTGCAGAGTTTGGTCACACGGGAAAGGCTCAACCGGGAGAATCCGATCTGCTGAGGATCTTGCTGGATGTGGGCTATATGCCGATTATCAGCTCCATTGGTATCACTGAACAGGGTGAACTGATGAATGTCAATGCGGATCAAGCCGCGACTGCCATCGCACAAGTGCTGGATGCAGATTTGATCTTTCTGTCCGATGTCAGCGGTATTCTGGATGGGAAAGGGCAAAAAATCCCGGAGGCCACGGCAAAGGAGATCGAGCAGCTTATCGACCAAGGCATTATCACCGACGGCATGATAGTGAAGGTGAATGCCGCGTTGGAAGCGGCAAAAACGCTCGGGCAACCCGTGGATATCGCGAGTTGGCGCCATGCAGATCAGTTAATTGCGTTATTTAATGGCATACCTATTGGCACACGCATTCTGGCTTAATAAACAAAATCAAAAAGGTTATCCCTATGACTAAAAGCATTAAGAAAATTGTTCTGGCGTATTCAGGTGGTTTAGATACATCCGCCATTATTCCGTGGTTGAAAGAGCATTATGGCAATTGTGAAGTGATTGCGTTTGTCGCCGATGTCGGCCAAAGCCGTGAAGATCTGGACGGTGTGGAGCAGAAGGCATTACGTTCCGGTGCATCTGAATGCCACGTTGTCGACCTGCGTGAAACGTTTATCAAAGAATATGTTTATCCCGTGTTGAAAACCGGCGCTCTCTATGAGGGGAGTTATCTGCTCGGTACATCAATGGCTCGGCCAATTATTGCCAAGGCACAGGTTGAACTGGCACTGAAAGTCGGCGCGGATGCTGTCGCTCACGGTGCAACCGGTAAAGGTAATGATCAGGTTCGGTTTGAAAGCACTTATACCGCATTGGCTCCGCACCTGAAAGTGATTGCCCCGTGGCGGGAATGGGATCTGCGTTCCCGTGAAGCGTTGCTGGCGTATTTGAAAGTTCGTGAGATTCCGACAACGGCAACGCTGGAAAAAATCTATAGTCGTGACGAAAATGCGTGGCACATTTCAACCGAAGGTGGCGTTTTGGAAAGTACGTGGAATGCGGCCAATCAAGATTGTTGGGTGTGGACAGCAGAGCCAGAAGCGGCACCCGATGAACCAGAATATGTCACCGTGACGGTTGAAAGGGGTGAAGTTGTTGGCGTGAATGGTCAGGCGCTTTCACCGTATCAATGCCTTGACCAGTTAAATGAGTTGGGCGCCAAACATGGCATTGGCCGGATCGATATCGTGGAAAACCGTCTGGTAGGCATGAAATCCCGTGGTTGTTATGAAACGCCGGGGGGAACCATCATGATGGAAGCCTTGCGTGGTATCGAACAACTGGTTTTGGATCGCGATAGCTTCAAGTGGCGTCAACAACTGGGATTGGAAATGTCTTATGTTGTTTATGATGGTCGTTGGTTTGCACCCTTGCGCCAGTCAATTCAAGCGGCCGCAGAAATGTTGGCTGCCAGTGTCAGCGGTGAAGTTGTCCTGAAACTCTATAAAGGGCAGGCCACGGCGGTGCAGAAAAAATCAGCCAATAGCCTCTATTCGGAAGAGTTCGCCACGTTTGGCGAAGATGAAGTTTACGATCATAGTCATGCCGAAGGGTTTATTCGTCTCTATTCGCTTTCTTCACGTATTCGTGCACTGAACAGCAAAAAGTCATTTTCAGGCAATTAACGCTTGGCAATCAATGAAATAAAGAACAGGAACGATATTATGGCACTTTGGGGCGGGCGTTTCAGTCAGGAAGCCGATCAGCGGTTCAAGCAATTCAACGATTCACTGCGTTTTGATTATCGTTTGGCACAGCAGGATATTGTTGGCTCGGTTGCTTGGTCAAAGGCATTGGTTACGGTGGAAGTATTAACTTCCGAAGAGCAGCAAAAGCTGGAATCAGCGTTAAATGAGCTACTGGATGAAGTGCGAGCCAATCCCAAGGCCATTTTGCAAAGCGATGCGGAAGATATTCACAGTTGGGTAGAAGGGCAACTTATCATCAAAGTGGGCGACTTGGGTAAGAAACTCCATACGGGACGCAGCCGTAATGATCAGGTTGCCACCGACCTGAAGTTATGGTGCAAAGACCAGATCGTCCACATTCTGCAAGCATTAGTTGAGTTGCAACAAGCATTGGTATTCACGGCTGAAAATCATCAGGATGCCATTATGCCGGGTTATACCCATTTGCAGCGGGCGCAACCTGTCACGTTTGCCCATTGGTGTTTGGCTTATGTGGAAATGCTGAGTCGTGATGAAAGCCGGTTGCAAGATGCCTTAAGGCGGCTGGATGTCAGCCCGTTGGGATGCGGGGCGCTGGCAGGAACGGCTTATGCTATTGATCGTGAGCAATTGGCTGCATGGCTGGGTTTCGCCTCGGCGACACGCAATAGTCTGGACAGTGTTTCTGATCGTGATCATGTCTTGGAACTGCTGTCCGATGCGAGCATGAGCATGATTCATCTTTCCCGTTTTGCTGAGGATCTGATTTTCTTTAATAGCGGAGAAGCCGGATTTGTTGAGTTGTCGGATCGGGTCACGTCCGGTTCTTCCCTGATGCCACAAAAGAAAAACCCAGATGCGTTGGAACTTATCCGTGGCAAGTGTGGACGAGTTCAGGGAGCATTAACGGGGATGATGATGACGCTGAAAGGGCTTCCTCTCGCCTACAATAAAGATATGCAGGAAGATAAGGAAGGCTTGTTTGATGCGCTGGATACTTGGCTGGATTGTTTGCACATGGCGATACTGGTGCTAGATGGCATTCAAGTAAAACATGCCCGCTGTAAGGAGGCAGCAAAACAGGGATATGCCAATGCGACTGAGTTGGCTGATTATCTGGTCGCAAAGGGAGTTCCATTCCGCGAGGCACACCATATTGTTGGTGAGGTTGTCGTTGCGGCGATCGACAGAGGTAAGGCGTTGGAAGAGCTTTCTCTGCTTGAATTGCAAAAATTTAGCCAGATTATTTCGGTGGATGTCTATGACGTTTTATCGCTGCAATCCTGTTTGGATAAGCGTCTGGCAAAAGGTGGTGTCGCGCAAAAACAAGTGAAGCAAGCGATTGCAGAGGCGAAGCAGTTAATTAGAAAAGAATGTTAATATGTAACTCTCCTGTATCAAAGGGAGAGTTGCATTTTATATTCGTTATCTTGACGTACGACGAATATACATCCTTATTTATTGTCTAAATATTGTTTTTTTCCAAGCGGGATCCCGATTAATGTTTGTACCACTAAGGCTACTGAAATCATCCAAAGTACATAATCCCATTGGGCTGTTTTCTCGAAAATAAAGGATGACAAAATGGGTGATATAAATGCAATGAGGTAACCAATGGATTGCATCATTGCATTGGTCTTTGTCACATTAAATGGGTTCTTAAATCTTAATAGCGGGGTGATAAAAGCAACGCCTGTGCAAATTCCTGAGCCAATTCCCATGATAATTAAAAATAGCGGCAGATAGTCTTTCCGTAAGCGGCTCATTTGAACCGTATTGACGATTAGATATTGGTCAGGTTGAGTTTCCAGGGAAGCAGCTCATGTACCTTGTTTGATGGCCAGTCAGCTATATGGCTGATGACGTACCGCAACCACGCTTCCGGGTCTACACCATTAAGCCGGCAGGAGCCGATTAATGAGTACAGGATGGCCGCCCGCTCGCCTCCGCTGTCAGAGCCCGCGAACAGCCAGTTTTTTCGCCCAACCGCAACGCAACGCAGGGCGTTTTC
>NZ_JAQRFK010000053.1 GCF_028598745.1 Xenorhabdus sp. IM139775 | reverse complement strand
TCAATTTCGCCACAGACTTCGTCATCGTGCCGCTTACGTTCGAGCGCGGCGACCTGCTCGTCAGTCAGGATAATGCCTTCGTCAGCCACTTTCTTTTCAAGTGCCGCCAAACGCTTTTTGAAGTTTTCAAGATGGTGTCTGAGCCAGATAGAACGGACGCCACTGGCAGACACGAAGATGCCTGCCTTTCTGAGCTCATTACTCGTTCTGGCCTGCCCATATGCCGGGAATTCGATGGCAGAGTTGACAACGGCGCGTTCTGTCTCCTCATCCATCCGGTTTTTGAGATTAGGGGCTTTTCTGCTTTGGTTGATTAACGCGTCAATCCCGCCCGTTTCAACAAGTTCCTGATAACGATAAAACGTATCTCTGGATACGCCCATCACTTTACACGCTCTTGAGACATTATTGAGTTCTTCAGCGAGATTAAGCAGACCCGCCTTGTGTTTGATGATGGGATTGCTAGTATAAAGCATGAGAGTTACCTCTTAGTCTTTGGTTATGAATTCATCACCTTTAATCAAAGTCGGTAACTCTTTTCTTTTCAAATCGAAGTGTCAGATCTGGTCTGAACTAATACACCTGAGCAAAGTAACAAAGCTACTTTTTTTTGTTTCTCATTATGAAATATCCTTGCCATTATTATCAAAAATAGTTCTACGCCAATCACTATTAGGACGATTCGCATAAGCAATTTCAGCCGGAAAAATATCCCCTTGCATTTTATTATCTTTTTTTTTCGCATTGTTCCAGTTTGCTGAAAATGAGGAACTAACCTCTTTTCTGGCAGGTATTTTTTCAGATCTCCGTGTTATCGGGTTAATCTATTAGCCCGATAACACGGAGAAGACAAGCGAAAAACTCAAAGTGACCGCTTTACCACTCTCCGTAAGGGTATTTTTTCCCTTTGATAAAGTTTTTGATACGCTCGGAATATTCACCATAACCATCAGGATGGTTTGTTTTATCCCGACAAATCGTCATGTTATCACCAAAAACCGATTCACCTGTGGACACTAAGATATTATCGCCGTTGTTTTTATCGATACCCCGCAACCAAGCGCGTGCAGTTCCAGCAGGAGCCAGACCAATAAAAATTCGCTCTCGATAGTCTGGTGGCTGTTTCTCATAGCCAGGATAGAAAGCAGGCTCGCGCATCAATTGCCTTACCTCTGATGTGAACTCAAACACTGTTTGGTAGGTTTTTTTATCAATGACCGAATCCCAACAAACCATTATCCGCTTAGGTAGCGCTTCACCATGGTTATTAATCCCACTAGCCCCCCCTCCTAACTTCTTACTCCATGAATTCACACTTCTATAGTCTGGATCAGTTCCATCATTCATAAATTTTTGGACAATATAATTATCCTCGTCCTGAAACTGAACAAAACTAATACTGGCTGGGAAATATTCTGGGGTAAGAATTTGAAATCTCCACTTCTTATAAGGTAGCGGATCGCTATTGCGCACAATGGGTTTATAAGTCACTACCCGCTTTCCTGATGAATAGGACACTGACGGATACGACTGACAGGCAGTTAACCCAAATATCATGCCTGAGCAAAGTAACAAAACTAATGTATTGTTGTTTCTCACTATGAAATATCCTTGCCATTATTATCAAAAATAGTTCTACGCCAATCACTATTAGGACGATTCGCATACGCAATTTCTGCTGGAAGAACATCACCTTGGATGCTATTACCTTTTGTTTTCGTATTGTTCCAATTTGCTGAAAAGTGACTATATTTAGACCATATCAATGTCAGTTCTTCCTGAGTAAAAGGCTCAGGTTTCTGCCCCTGCCTGATAGCTCTCCCCTGAGCAATCGCTTTTTCTGTTATAGCCTGAAGCTCCGCCGGAAGTTGATAATTACTATCTTTATCGCTTGGCTTATTAAAAACCAATCCCGCTTCTTGGGCAGCATCTTGCATGACCAGTATACCTGTTTTGGACCAATCATTTTTGATGGTACGAGTAAGAACGGCCGCCGCCGTTACATTGGTTGAACCCGATCGCTTGGAATATTCTGAACTGTCATCGCGCCATGTGATGAGCCTGGTATTTTCATCTGTGATTAATGAACCAATGGTCGGGGATTTTTTTAACTGAACCAACTCTTTTTGAGCATTTTTATAAACATGAAGATGACTATCTGGAGGTACTCCAACCCCTGATACTTGCATTATTTTCGGTCGGGTGATACATAAATTTTCATCACTCACAGGCTCATATCCGCCGCCAACATCCGCATGTGCACCGGGCAGCTCAAGTTCAGGCCAGTGAGGTTTTACACTGTTTAAGGAGAAATTATAACGGCATTCATTCTGCGCTGTAATATGGAAAACACTTTTTGCAATATCAGGAGATAAAAATATATTAGCAGGTCCAGTCACAGAAGAATTATGAGGGTTGAGCAGATTGTTCATTTCAGCAATTGCAGTAACGGTGTCATAAATACCTAAAAAACGAGTCTTGCCTGTAGGGTTGGTTGATTTTTCCAGATAACGATGATCAGCAAAACACTCATTAAGTACCTTTAATAAATCATCATCTTGTTTCAACACACGGTTAGCAAAATGGCGGGATGATGCAGCCCCTCGACTAAAGCCAATAATATCGAACTGTAGTGATCGGATATTATCCTTTGTTTCTTTCAAAAATTCCGTAAGTTCACTTTTTATTTTTTGTATTCCAATATCCGTTTTAGTGACAACACCCGTATCTCCTCTTCCTGTTCCATATCCAACGACACTATCAGATTCACCTGCCTGAGTGCCAACCCCATCAACATATACTTTAATTTGATGATTTCCTTCACTAATTTCATTTGCCCTATAAATTTTGTATAAGAAAACCACATTAGTGTAATAATTATCGTAACTTAGCCGCCAGACATCACCGGGTGCTCCATATTTGCTGAATGAGCAGTTAGGATCATTAAGCTGTTCTGAAGGAAACCCATCCTCTGTTATGGCACAGAGACGTTCGTTGGTATTATCCACATTGTTCCCCGTTCCATCAAAAAAGACGCCAATCGTCAAATTAATGCCACTTTCAATCACCTGCTGTTATGAACCACAAAGAATGAGAAAAAAGATAAATAGGGAATTGGCGAAATTAAACGGGATTTCGCGGGAACAATTTCAATCAATTCACCGAGTTGGGATGTGTCTTATAGAACGGTTTCAGCTTCTCGTGCAGACTTACCAAAATGAGAAAAATTTTGCGTTAGATGTTTTTGGTTCACTTATTTTGGTAAATGTAGGGCGTACACAATCTTCCGTTTAAATAATCTTTAAATCCATTTTAACTAATGGGCTGGGCAGCCCATTAGCTGGCTTTGTTCTTGCCGCTTAAATGGCGGTCAGTATCCTTTTGCTCTTCTTCTCCGATAGATTCCAAAAATCTCTGGCGCTGTTCATCAGTCAATGAATCGTACATGCGAGCGACGAGTAGAGCATGGTTAGATATAGACTGTTCTTCAGACTGGGGTGAGCTTAGTTCATTCTCCTGAGTTGTGTTTAACAGTGTATTAATTCCTTGCCTAAAAACTTTATCAAGAACGGCTTCTCTTTCTGTTGGTGTCATTCTATCTAGTATTTCTTTCCATAACTGTTGTTGCTCAGGAGTAGCATGAGATGGATTTGTAACTTCCGGACTTTCGTTAGTCATAAAATCCGAATCCTCGTCATTTTCTCCAGACGCTAGCCAGCCAATAGAGCAGCCGCTTACATTAGCTATAACAGCCAACCTATCAAGGGACGGATAGGTATCCCCGTTTAAATAGTTACGTATGACCTTCTCTGACCAACCGCATTGCTTTGCAAACGCGTTATTGGACATGCCATTCATTGCCATTCTTAGACGTTCCCCAAATCGGTTTATTTGCTCCTCACTAATAATCCGAATCGGTTTTTTCCTTACTATAGATTCACTTTTATTGTAACTCATTGTTTTATTACCAAAAAATTAAAGGTAAAGCTTATGTAAATTAATTAGTCAAAAAATCCGATCATTCACTTTACATTCGGATTATTTGACGATATATTTATATCCATACCGATAATCATTAGGGATTATCGTAGCAAATTATCGGAACAGATAATTACAGGATGGCATAGATGACCTTAAGCTCGCAAGTTCTGGCAGATTGGCACCGCGCAGATATTCGCGCGGCATTAGAAAAACGTGGCACAAACTTACGTACATTATCGGTAGCGGCAGGTCTGGCGGCCGATACGTTACGGAATGCGTTAGTCAGGCCTTGGCCTAAAGGGGAAAAAATTATTGCTCAGGCTATTGGGGTTGAACCTGCGGTTATCTGGCCCAGCCGTTATTCAAAACAATAGAAACTGTAAGGGGGGGAACATGGATATTTGGATTACTGCTAAAGAATGTATTGGCCTGCCAGGTTTACCCACAATGCAGCACAACATTCGTGCGAATCTGGATAAGCTCGCGGGAGAACATCGACGCAAGCGCTCAGGTTCAAAATCTTTTGAATACCCTGTTAACTGCCTGCCGCCTGTCGCCCGGGCAGCGGTACTGAAAAAACTCGCGGTGATAGAAGTTGCAGGCAATCCGATTGAGATTAAAAAACGCCAGACCGAAAGCTACTCCCGTGAGTTGCTTTGGCAGGGCTGGAACAACGCCAGCGACCCACAGCGTGGAAAAGCACGCGAGCGTTGTGCGGCGATCATTGCCGTGGCGGAATTGCTGGACAGTGGCATTGATACATTGACCGCGTTTGATTCTGTCGGGGACGCGCTGTCGATAGCGCCAGCTTCGATACGGCGTTGGTACTATCAGGCGAAGCCGTTTGACCGTTCGGACTGGCTGGCCGCACTGGTCAGCCAACACGGGCATAGCCTGTCAGCACGCCGCAAGAAAGAAGCGGAGTGCACTGCGGCAGCCTGGGATTTCTTTCTGGCCGATTACCTGCGCCCTGAGCAGCCAGCATTACGTACCTGCTATGCCCGCCTGACAGAAGCGGCGGCGGCGCACGGTTGGGCGATACCCAGTCTTTCATCCCTGCGCCGCAAGCTGGAGCGTGACGTGCCTGCTGAACAGGTGGTGTTACTGCGCGAGGGAGAACACGCCCTGATGCGATTGTATCCCGCTCAGGAACGTACCGTACTGGATCTGGATGCGATGGAGTGGATCAATGGTGACGGCTATCAGCATAACGTGTTTGTCCGCTGGTTTAATGGTGAAATCATTCGCCCGAAAACGTGGGTCTGGCAGGATATCCGCACCCGCAAGATTTTAGGCTGGCGTACTGATGTCTCTGAAAACAGTGACAGTATTCGCCTGGCATTGGCGGATGTGGTGGAACAATACGGCATTCCCAAACACGTCACCATTGATAACACCCGTGCCGCCGCCAACAAGTGGATGACGGGTGGTGTGCCGAACCGCTATCGGTTCAAGGTGAAGGAAGATGATCCGAAGGGCATCATTCCCCTGCTGGGGATTAAGCTGCACTGGACCAGCGTTTTGTTTGGCCGCGGTCATGGTCAGGCCAAGCCGGTTGAACGAGCCTTTTCCCACGGAGGACTGGGGGAAGTGGTTGACCGCCATCCGGCATTGGCGGGGGCGTACACAGGCCCTAACCCTATGTCCAAACCGGATAATTATGGTGACCGGGTTGTTAATGTCGATACCTTTTTACAGGTACTGGCGGAGGGGATCGCCTTCTGGAACCGGCAGCCGAAGCGGGATACCGAAGCGTGTCAGGGAATATTGTCTTTCGATGCCGCCTTTGAGCAGAGCTATCAGGCCAGTGCCATCCGTAAGGCAACGGCAGAACAGCGCCACCTGTTGTTGTTACCGGCTGAGTCAGTCACGGTTAACAATGGCACCTTTACCCTGAACGCGGGTGGCAAGATTGCGGCACGCAAGAACCGTTACTACCACGAACAGTTGCTGGGCATCAAACCCAATAAAGTGGTCATCCGGTTTGATCCGCAATCCCTGCATGACTCGGTACTGTGTTACACGCTGGATGGCCGTTTTATTTGTGCTGCCCAGTGTATTGAAAAATCAGGTTTTGGTGATACTCAGGCCGCCCGTGAACATCATCGCAACCGGGCGCGGTTTGTTAAACGCACCAAAGAGGCGACGACAGCGCAGCACCGCATGACGGCACTGGAGGTCGCGGAGTTGATGCCGGAAACCGTTGCACCTGAACCACCGGAAACCCGCGTTGTTGAGATTTACCGACCCGCAGGTAACACCGTCCGCCGTGAAATGGTTGATATGCACGCTGAGACAGACAACGACTACGACTATGCCTTTGAGAATGCCGTTGCCCAGTTAGACGAACAACGGCAGAAGAACACGATTTAGGGGGAAGCATCATGAGCAACATTATTGAATTGACACAGGCGCAAACAGCACAGGCGGATATCCGTGCCGCTATCAGAACCGTGGTTGAAAATGACGGGATGACCTACAGCAATATCGCCCGTGAAAGCGGCCTTTCCGGTACGGCGCTGTCCCAGTTTATGAACGAAAGTTACCGTGGTGATAACGATAACGTTGCCAGTAAGCTAACGATTTGGCTGGAAAACCGCACACGCCGTACAACGGAGATGCCCGCTGCACCTGATTTTGTCCAGACCAAAACCGTCCGGCAGATTTGGAGCGCCCTGCAATATGCCCAGATAGCCCAGTGCATCAGTGTGATTTACGGCAGCCCTGGCGTGGGTAAAACCAAATCGTTGCAACAGTTTGCCAGTGACCGCCCCAATGTCTGGATGATTACGGTTTCGCCTTCCCGTGCCAGCCTGAGCGAATGCCTGTATGAACTGGCTCTGGAATTGGGGATTGGTGATGCGCCCCGCCGTGCAGGTCAGTTGGGGCGGTCTGTCCGCCGCAAGCTGCGCGGGACGTCCGGCTTGCTCATCATTGATGAGGCCGATCACCTGGATTATCCCGTGCTGGAAGAGCTGCGGATTTTGCAGGAGGACACGGGCATTGGTCTGGCACTGGTGGGCAATCATCAGGTGTATTCCAAACTGACCGGGGGCAATTCCCGTAATGTGGACTTTGCCCGGCTGTTTAGCCGTATCGCCAAGAAGGTCGCCATCCTGAAAACCAAGAAAGACGATGTGCAGGCGATTTCAGCCGCGTGGGGATTGGGGCAGCAGGAACGCGCGCTGGTTCATCAGTTGGCAGAACGTCCGGGGGCACTGCGCACGGTTTCACACACCCTGCGGTTAGCGGCCATGTTTGCCAGCGGTGCCAATGAGTCATTAAGTGAGAAGCACATCCGGGCAGCCGTCACGGATTTGGAGGGGACAACACTATGAATGATAGGGCGTTAACCACGGCGTTCAACAGGGCGGAGCTGGCGATATCCGCGTTGAAACAGGCAGGCTTTACGGTGATCAGCATCATGATACGTGACAGTGCGCCACGGATTCAGATTGCCCGCCATATGCAATGTGAATCTTTAATTCAGAATGGTAAGGCGAGTTACCGGCATCTGGGTCGCTACGGTCGGCAGGGTTGGTTTACTCAATACGGTTGTCAGATTTATTGGTCGGAATCATTACATTAATCAGGGGGATTTATGACAGTCAAAGTGCAGATCATCATTATGGAAGGTAACGGTGATGGCGATCTCAGTTATGAGTATCTGGCAGGTGGCGACAACGGGTCATATACAACTAAAGAACGTCAGGCCGCTTACGACATTATCGGGGTTATTCAACATTCATTAAAAGAGAGCCATGACATTGTGGTTCATCAAGAGGTTAATAAATATGTCCACTAAACAATTTACTACACAAAACGCACCGGAAGGTTACTGGGTTGATGCCAAGGGGATTCTGACGCCTGTCGATATCATCAAAGAGATTGACCAAGAGCGCGACAATCTGGTGGGCGAAATCGTGAAACTGTCCGTCAAGGTCACTGATGCGTTGGACGAGCTGAAAACTCACAGGCAGTCAGAACCATTGAACGGGCACGGGATCTAACCAACATGACGGTAGTTGAGATCAGTACCGAACCGTATTTAGTTCGAACTGAACATTTAACACCAGCGTAATGTAACACACTAAAAATTAAATACTTTTATTAATTGGCGTAAACCCGCCGGGGCAGGCTTACGCCAAAATTCAAGGAACACAAATGAAAAATTATTGTGCAGTATGTGATAAACCACTACCTAAATCGTTATTTCCCGTTCAGAAGATGGGTAATGGTCAGATTGGTTTTTCAGCAGAAACGGGAACGGTCATTGAACTCAATGAAAATCGGGCGCTGATTGCGTGTGAGGATGGCGAGCAGGATTGGTTTGATATTGATGTTCTGACCTTAGAATCCATCCCCAATGATATTACTCGTGCGCTATTGGGTGAGTGCAAGTGTGAAACGCATAAGGAAGGCTGCCATGAGCATTGATAAATCCCAGTGGGCAAAAATCGCGGCGGAGTTACAGAGCCTGTTTTGCAGCGTTCAATTTAAATACCAGGACACGGTTATCAGTATTTATCGTGAAAAGGTGTCAGAGAGCAGAACCCATCTGGTTGTGTATTTCGATAACAAAATCAGCGCTGCCTGGAGTAATGAAAAATCAGAACACTATAACCCGTTAACCAAATTGTTTTGGCGCTCACGTACTCAGGCACTGTATTCAAAATCCCGTATTGCGGACGCAGAAAAGCAATGCGGGAAACGATATGTCAAACAGCATATGCCCGATATGTATAAAACCATCACGTACCTGGCGCCTTTTTTCCCCAATTCAGCGGCACTGATACGTCAGTATAAAAAAATCGAGGGATTAGAGTGGCTGGCTGATCAGGCATTGATTTTGGCTGGAGGTGAGCATGCCTAAATTCCAACAATTGATCCGCCTTATCCATATAGCCAAAGGCAAACTGCAATTGGATGATGCCACGTACCGTTCGGCCCTGCTGCTCGCGACAGGCAAATCCTCCTGCCGTGAGATGACCTATACCGAACTTAAGGTTGCCTATAGCGCCTTTGTTGCCCGTGGCTTTAAACGGCGTATAAATCGCAATAAACAGCGGGTTAAACCCCATTTAAACGGCCAGCCGCGTGTAGCGGAAATCGGCAAAATCCGTGCCATCTGGATCACCATGCACCAACATAAATTTATCAGTGACGGCGCTGAAACCGCGCTCAATCAATTTGTCCAACGCCAAACCGCTAAAACCAATGGTGGCGCGGGCGTGGTTGAGGTCGGCTGGCTGGATGCGTCGCTGGCGTCTCAGGTGCTGGAATCGCTGAAACAGTGGCATATCCGTATGATGCTGGATGCCATGATCCAACGGGGCCAGCGCCTGCCCGAACGGCGCGGCTATGATGCGGTGTGTGAAGCGTACAGTAGGGAGATAGGGCTATGAGGATCGGCCGTTGCCCGGTTTGTCATTCTGATTTTCATCTGGATGCGGTGTTTGAAGATGAGGCTGCCCGTCAGTTACTGGCGAAATTAACCGACTTACCCAGTGGTTGCGCCCGCCATTTGGTGGCATATATCGGGCTGTTTCGCCGGGGTAAAAATAACCTGTCCAACAGCCGGGCATTGAAACTGGCAGAAGAAGTGCTGGCACTGTATTCCGCTAACCGGGTATTGGCTCATGCGCTCAGTGAAACGGTTGAACGCATCCGGGAGAAGCGGCTACAGGGGGATAACAAGCCGTTATCCAACCACAACTATCTGAAAACGGTTTACCAGTCCTCAGCGCAGCAGTTTGCCCAGAGCAGCAATATCAGTGCTAGGGAACAGAAGCAGGTGTCGGGATCAGATACCCGTGATGCCTATTTTCAACAAATGCAGCAATATGGTGTTGATTTGACTACACTACCCGGAGGCAAAGAGTGGTTAGAAAAACCAGCAGGGGGTTAAATGGATAGTGAATTGTTGAGTAGTTTTTTCTTTACATTGATACCGATTGCGGCGGCGTTCTGGGTCTATTTTGATGCCTACCATCATCGCATTGGAACCTATCGTGATGAGCTAAATCGACTCCGCGGGCACTCGCCCGTCTGGTGGGGAACGTTGACCTTATTGTTATTAATTATCTTCCTTCCTTTATACCTGATTCGACGGAAGGCATTGCTGGAAATAGCGAAAGAACAACCCGCTAACAGTGATAAGAGCATTGGCATCTTAGTCATGTCAATACTGAGTGGGTTCATAATCTGGTATTACAATTTTAATTATTAATGGCTTGATAATATGAGAAATCTACCCCTCTTTGCCGAACGTCATGACGAATTAGGACAGCTATTAGATCAGTTGGATAGTATCCCAGAGGCGGAGTTACGGGCACGCTGGCCCCAGTTACTGGCCGATATGGTAGCCTTGTTCAGTACCGAACTCCAACGGCAGGGCTACGATGAACCCGCCGCCCGGTTGTCGGCCAGTAAGCTGGTCAGCTCGTTGGCGCATTACTATGGCGGTCGGGCGGTTTATCTGCCCACCGGTGAAACCCTGAAAGCGGCATTGCGTGATAACCAGTTATTCAGTGAGTGGAGCCGTTCCCGCGGTAACGTGGATGTACTGGCGCGAAAATATTCCCTGACCAACTCGACCGTTTATGCGATACTGCGGCAACAGTTAGCGTTGCACCGTAAACGTTACCAGCCTGGACTGTTCGATTGACAGAAACCCGCTGCGGCGGGTTTTGTTTGATACCCCACAAACCCAACATCTTCCCCCTAACACCGATGATGAACTACCCATTATTGACAGGTAGCCATCATGACCCACAGTTCTTACAGCGTTGCGTTTCTCCATGCGATTAATTACCTGCTGCCGATTGAAGGCGGGTATGTCAATGATCTGCATGACCGTGGCGGTGAAACCCAGTACGGCATCAGCAAACGCAGTTATCCCCATCTGGATATCCGGGCGTTAACCCAAGACGACGCGACCGCGATCTACTATCGGGATTTCTGGCAGGTGGCAGGCTGCGAACGCATCCCTGCCGGTCTTTCACTGGTGTTGTTTGACAGTGCCGTTCAGCATGGGGTGGTGTCTGCCATCCGGCTATTGCAACGCGCGGTTGCCGTGCGTGATGACGGAATTCTGGGCGTGAAAACCCTCGACGCCATTGCCGCCACGGCACTGGATTACCTGCTGCACCGGTTCACCAATCAGCGTGCCCGCTACTATGCCCAGATTATCGCCCGCAATCCCCTGCAACAGCGGTTTTTAAATGGCTGGTTCAACCGCCTGGATCACCTCGTCCAGGCTGCGTTGGAGGTAGTGTAATGCTGCCACATCCCATTCCTGAACCGCTGCTGCAAAAGCAAATCCCAGAACTGCGCAACCAGCGCTATTACAACATCTACCAAAGCGGGTGCGAGCGCTGTTTACAGCAGGGACTGGCCGGAAACGATATCAAGGCGGTGCCGCTGTACAGTCATAACGCGACGTACCAGTCGCTATTTCGCAAAGGCTGGTCATCAGTCAGTGCGCAGGATATCCGGCTGGCTAAAGCGCTGGGGGCCTGTCATGCTCGCCATGCTTAAGCAATTGATTACCAATCCTGCCACAGGTCGTTTTTCAACGTCTGACACGACTTTGTTTGGTGCCTGGGTAGCGAGTACCCTGGTTTTGTTGTGGTCTGCATTGTCAGGCCAGCTTTCCGAATGGTTGTTTGTCGGCTATCTGGCGGCATGGGTGACCCAGAATCAGGCGTCAAAACAGGCGGCCATCAAACGGGATAAGGAGTGCTGATGACTCACGTGATCGTGCGTTATGGCCTCACGGCCATTCTGGGTGCCTCACTGGGCGGGGGAATGGCCGCGTGGTGGGTGACCCATTCCATGCAGGCCGCTGTCGATACTGAGATCCAAAACCGTCAGGCCGTAGAGCTGACATTCTACCAGTCACAAAAAGCCTATGCTGAATTGAATGCCGCTGCCCTCAAGCGGCTGGTCATCGAACAGCAGGAGCAGCTACAAAAAAATGCAGACCTCTCCAACAAACTGTATGCCGCCCTCACCGGATTATCTCAGGCGGCAAAACGCATTGAAAACCAGATACCTGCGGCACTGGCCCGCGATGGGGCTGGTTATAACGGTATTGGCCCTGACGGGTTGCAGCTCTACCAACAGGCCCTCGGTTACAGTCACGCCACCGTTGATCGTGTCGGCCTGTCCGGTAATACCATCCTCCCTGCTTCAACTGCCGCCCAAACCCGCGCCGCCTCGGTCAGGGACACCCGCTGCCCTGCTGGCCCATGCCAGCCAGTACGGCCAGTGGAGTCAGGAACTGGCCCACAAGCTGCGGGCCATCCAGGTTTGGGCGGCGCAGCAACAGGAACGACACCATGAGCCGGTTGATAGATAAGGCGTGTGCGCTGGAACAATGGCATCGTGAACAGGCGCTGGCCGCCCATTTTCAGCGCACGGCACAGGCCGGGAATGGCGTTTGCCGTGATTGTGGTGACGCCATTGACCCCGCCCGGCTGGCGATTAATCCGGCCTTTGAGCGGTGCATCGGGTGTCAGGAACATATTGAACTTAGGGAGAAATATGCTGGACGTACTTAGAGAAAACTGGGCGATGGTCTGGGCAGCCGCCACGACGGCATTTAACGTCATTCTGGTGCTGCTCAGTAAAACCTATGCCAAACGGGATGAGGTGGACGTGCTCAAGATGCAGGTGGGGCGGCTGGAAACCTCACTGTCCACGTTACCCAACCGGCAGGAACTGCATACCCTGCAACTGGAAATCGCCCAATTGCGGGGTGACCTCAGTGCCGTGTTACCGGAATTACGTCAATTACGTAATCTGAGTGACTTGTTATTACAAAACGAACTCAAGGAAAAAAGCTGATGTCAGCCATGCGTGAAATCTTAAATGCTGACCAGCGGCTGGTGCTGCTGCGTTCGCTGACCGAATGTGGCGGTGATGCCAATGAATCGGTGTTACAAACCTGCCTGGATGCCTACGGCCACCGTATCAGCCGTGATGTGGTGCGCTCGCACCTGTTCTGGTTGGAGGAGCAAGGGATTTGCGCCATTAACAATGTTGCAGGTTGTCTGGTCGCTACCTTGACCGGGCGCGGGGCTGATGTCGCCGACGGCCGCAGTCAGGTGCCCGGTGTCAAACGTCCGCGCCCACGGGGGTAATTATGACTGATAAAAAAACACGTGGCCGCCCCTCAAAAATTGATCTGCTGCCCGTATCCATCCGTGACGAACTGCATCAGTTGCTGCGTGACAAACGTCATACACAAGCCGATATCCGCGCCGCCATCAATGACCTGATTGATAATGCTGGCTTACCGGATGACCTCAAAATCTCCCGCACGGGCCTGAACCGTTATGCATCCCGTATGGAAACGCTCGGTGCCCGCATTCGTGAAGGGCGTGAGATTGCCGATGTCTGGGTATCCCGACTTGGCTCTGCGCCCACGTCAGACGTCGGCAAGTTACTCCAGGAGTTCGTTAAGTCACTGGCCTTTGAAACCAGTATGAAGCTGGCGGAAAGTGAAGACGTCGTTGAACCCAAGGCCTTGTCCCAACTGGCACTGGTGGCTGCCCGTATTGAACAGGCGGCCATGACCAGCACCAAACGCGAAAAAGAAATTCGCGCGGCGTTTGCGGCGGAAGCGGCGGCTGAGGCTGAAAAAATCGTCAAACAGGCCGGACTGACGGCCGACGCGGCGGCCGATATCCGCCGTCAGATACTGGGGATCGCCTGATGCAACAAAATCCGGCCACCGAATTTATTATCAATGCCGTCAATGACGCGACGTTTGATCCGAACGCGGTCTTACTGGGTTATCAGCGGCGCTGGGTAGCCGATGATTCGGTACTCAAGATTGCTGAAAAATCCCGCCGAACCGGGCTGACCTGGGCGGAAGCCGCCGATGCCTCACTGACTGCGGCGCTGTCGCGTGAAGCCAGCGGCACCAACCATTTCTATATTGGTTCCAATAAAGAGATGGCACGGGAATTTATTGACGCCGCCTCCATGTGGGCCAAAGCGTATGGGCTGGCCGCGGGCGAAGTGGGCGAGGAAGTGTTTGCCGATGAAGATAAGGATATTCTCACCTTTGTTATTTATTTTAGCAGCGGGTTTAAGGTGCAGGCCCTGTCCAGTAACCCCAAGAACTTGCGTGGTATGCAGGGGAACGTGACCATTGATGAAGCCGCGTTCCATGAGCGATTGGCGGAAGTGCTTAAAGCGGCACTGGCGCTTACCATGTGGGGGGCAAACGTCCGTATCATTTCGACCCATAACGGCAATGAGAACCTGTTTAATGAATTGATCCAGGACTCCCGCGCCGGACGCAAGCGCTTCTCTATCCATACTATTACCTTAGATGACGCTTGTGATGATGGGTTATATCGTCGTATTTGTCAGGTTCGACGCCAAGCATGGTCACCAGCCAAAGAGGATGAGTGGAAGGCCAATCTGTTAAAAGACACCGCAACTGAAGATGATGCGTTAGAAGAATATTATTGTGTCCCTAAACAGGGTTCAGGTGCGTATATTCCGCGTGTGTTGATTGACCGTGCCACTGATGAAAATTGCCTTGTTGTTCGTTTCAGTATGCCTAAATGCCACATGACATGGACAGAAGACGAGCGTGTGAGCACTGTTGATACTTTTATTGCGGAAGAACTCTATCCCATCATTAACCAGTTTGATCCTGATACGCGCCATGCGTATGGGCAGGACTTTGCGCGTAACGGTGACTTGTCGGTTATCGGTGTGGGCAGTGTCGAGCAAGACACCCGTCGCGTACTGAAGCTGACGACTGAGATGCACGATGTGCCTTACAACCAACAGCGCCAAATTGCGCTGGCCGTGATTGATGCCTTACCTCGTTTGGTCGGGGTTGCGGTTGATGCCACCGGGAACGGCGGTTATTTGGGGGAAGCGCTATTGCTTCGTTATGGCGAGGATATGGTTGATGCCATTCACATTACCGATAATTTTTATCGTGAGTGGTCACCGAAATACAAAGCCCTGTATGAGTCTAATGATATTTCCATCCCGAAAGATGAGGACATCATTGCTGACCAGCGTCAGATGCAGAATATCCGTGGTGTGCCGAAGATTGACAAGAACCGCCGCAAAGGCGCGGACGGTAAAAAGCGCCACGGCGACAGCGCAGGCGCCTACCTGATGTTTACCCGTGCCACCTATATGGACGGCCAACTGATTGAATTTATTCCGCTGCCGGATAAACATGCAGCCAATGACGATGATTTACCGAATTTTGAACGGGGGTGCTGGTGAAAATACTCAACCGACTGGTCGATGCCGTGGGGCGTCGTTTCTGGTTTAAATCCGACAGGCAAACAGATGAAGAATCCCGTATCGCGCAACTCCATCGCTATTATGGTGATCATCCGGTCAGTGGCCTGACGCCGTCCCGTGCGGCGGAGATCCTGATTGATGCTGAACGCGGGCAATTACTGTCACAATGCGAACTGGCGGAAGACATGGAAGAGCGTGACGCGCACTTGCAGTCGGAGCTGGGCAAGCGTCGCCGTGCCCTCCAGTCGCTGGACTGGAAAATCACGCCCCCGTCGAACGCCAGCCGGGAAGAGATCCACGATGCGGAACTGCTGACCGAAATTTTACGGGATGCAGACTGGGTGCCAAATTGTGTCTTTGATGCCACAGATGCCATTCTGAAGGGGTTTTCATGTCAGGAAATCGAATGGGAAACCGTGGGTGACCTGATTATTCCGCGTTCGGTGGAATGGCGCGACCCGGCGTGGTTCCAAACGCCACACGGTGAGCGTAACGAATTGCGCTTGCGGGATGGCACGGCCGACGGGGCAGAACTGCAACCGTTCGGCTGGATACAGCATGTGGCCAAGTCCAAATCAGGCTATCTGGCGCGTAGCGGACTTATCAGAACGTTGGTCTGGCCGTTTATTTTTAAAAACTATTCGGTGCGTGATCTGGCGGAATTTCTGGAAATTTACGGGCTGCCCATCCGGGTCGGGCAATACCCTGCTGGTGCCACAGATAATGAAAAACGTACCTTGCTGAATGCCGTCATGTCTATTGGCCATAATGCTGGCGGCATTATTCCCCGCTCCATGATGATTGATTTCAAGAATGCTGCCGACGGCACCGCCGATCCGTTTATGGGCATGATGTCGTGGGCCGAACTTAGCATGTCAAAGGCCATTTTGGGCGGCACGCTGACCAGTCAGGCCGACGGCGCGACCAGTACCAACGCGCTGGGCAATGTGCATAATGAGGTCCGGTTTGAGGTACGCAACAGCGATGCCACCCAGTTGGCGTCCACACTTACCCGTGATCTGGTCTTTCCTTTATATGCCCTGAATTGTCAGTCTTTTGATAATCAGCGCCGTAAGCCGGTGTTTGAGTTTGACTTGTCTGAACCGGAAGACGTGACCGCCTACGCCGGCGCACTGCCGCAACTGGTCAGCATGGGGATGAAAATTCCGGTACAGTGGGCGCATGACAAGTTGCAAATTCCGATGGCCGCCGATGATGAAGACTGCCTGAAATCTGCGCCACCCGCGACACCGGACTTTTCTTCCGCCATGTTAAGTGCCCGGCCTGACGCGGTCTTGTCGGCAGATACGGGCGCGGTCTCTGTCAATACCATGCCGGGAGCCGTCACCGGGCAGGAATGGCAATCGGCGGTTGATCCGTTGCTCACGCCGTTGATTCAGGCGCTGGAAACCGGCGGCTATGCGGCCGCACAGCAAACCGCGGCCGAACTTTATTCCGGCATGGATGATGGTCAACTGGCCGATATGTTACACCGGGCGATGTTTGTTGCCGAACTGTGGGGACGATTGAATGCCGCAAGCCATTGATTTAGGTTACGCCGCTAAACTTGAACCTAAACTGGCGGTCGATTATTTCCGTGCCAAAGGCTATGAGATCACCTGGAACTGGCAGGACGCGAATGCGGCGACACATGCACGCGCGTTTACCGTCGCCAAAGCGGCCCGGCTGGACATTTTGACCACATTACGGGAGCAAGTGGATAAGGCAAATAGCGCAGGTATCACCGAACGCGAGTTTATTAACACCCTGACCCCTCGGCTACAAGAGCAGGGTTGGTGGGGAAAACAGGTGATTGTTGACAGTGACGGCAATGCTGAACAGGTGCAACTGGGCAGCCCATCACGGTTGGCGACGATTTACCGCACCAATGTGGCGACGGCCTATCAGGCCGGACGCTATCAGCAGCAACTCGCCAGTGCCGATACACATCCCTACTGGCAGTACATCGCTATCATGGACAACCGCACCCGGCAGAGCCATGCCGCGATGCATGGGCGGGTCTTTCGCTATGACGATCCCATCTGGGATAAACTCTATCCGCCCAATGACTGGGGCTGTCGTTGCCGGATACGGGCACTGACCGTCGCCCAAGTCAAGCGCATGGGGTTAACGGTGGAATCCAGCACAGGTGCGGTCAGCAGTCAGATGGTCGAGACGGGCGTGGATAAGCGGACAGGTGAAATTTACCAGTCTGAAACAACGACCTTCCGGCGCGGCAGCCAGAAAATGACCACGGGCGCGGGCTGGTCAAACAATGCCGGGCAACTGGCAATGGGGGCCGATGTCAGTTTGGCACGAAAATTACTGGAGATGCAAAACCGCGAACTGCGCCAGCAGGTTATCCAGTCCCTGAATAATGCCCCTGTCCGGCAAAATGCCTTTGCCCAATGGGTCGGGCAGGTGATGACGAACCGCCAGACAGGCAACAGCCTGCAATCGCTGGGGTTTGTCACTGATGGCATCGCATTGGCCATTGAACAGCGGTTAGGCCAGTCGGCCCCTCGTTTGTTGACCGTCAATGAAACCACCCTGAAATCCGGGCTGGCGATGGCGGAATACCAGTCACTGCCGGCTCTTGTTGGCCAGCCTGCGGCCGTGATGCTGGACAAGGCCAGCCAGCAGTTATTGTATATCAGTGCGGCTGAACGCGAGGCAGGCCGGACAGTGGTCACGGTGCCTGTCCAGGCTGGCTCAATGGAAAACCTGACAGGCCATGCGGTTCAGGTCAATGCGATCCCGCCGTCGGTCTTACGCACGGGGTTACAAAATGGGCGTTATGAATTACTGGAGGGGCAATTATGAGACTGGATTTTCAGTTTGATGATCAGGCTATTCAGCAGGCGTTTCAGCGCGTCGTGCAACTGGGGATGGATACCACCCCCATTACCCGCGCCGTGGCCGCAGTACTGGCCAGTGAGTCGGAAGAGGCGTTTGCCAATCAGGCTGACCCGGTCACCGGGCAGCCGTGGTCACCGCTGACGCCCCGCTATCAGGCGAAGTTGGCTGCCCGTGGCCATAATGGTCCCATGCTGCAACGCACTCAGGGCGGACTGGCGCTGTCGCTGTCTACGTCCTATAACGCAACGAGTGCCGCGATTGGTTCAAATAAGGTCTACGCCGCGATCCATCAATGGGGTGGTTTGCCGACCATGCCACCCGGCCCCGCCGCCGTGCCTGCCCGTCCCTATATGGGGCTGTCTGCGCAGGGGATTGCTGACATCGTGGATATCATTAACCAGAAACACGCAGAAGCCTTACAGCCCCGTTGACAGGGGAGACTTCACCTTTAACCCGTTTAAACGTATCCTGACATTTTTAAACGGGTTTTAAACGCGCTATAGTGTCGTGTGTCTCCTACCTCTGATTTTTCCTGCCCGGTAAAGGTGTGATTTACCACAAACCCGCCTGCCTGCCACCCGCGTTCACAATGGGGGCATGAAAACCCGAATCCCAACCCCAAAAAACCGTGTTGCCATTTTAAGTGCGGCGATCTCAGACAGCACCGATGGCTGGTATCAACTGCTGCCTGCCGGGCATTTCAGTGCCCGTGATGGTCGCCCGGACGATGTACCCGGCGGCCAGTGGTTTATCGATGCCGCGATTGCTGAGCAATTTATTGCGGCAACGGCGGCCATCGGTCAGCCCGTGCTGTTTGACTACAACCATGTGACGCTGAAACAAGACAGCGACGCGGCCGCGTGTGCTGAGGCGCGGGCGGCGGGCTGGCTGCGTGACCCGCGCAACGATATGCAATGGCGCGAGGGCGTTGGGCTATTTGTCCGGCTGTCACTGACCCCGGCAGCGCAGGCGGCCGTGGATGCCAACGAATGGGCATACCTGTCCGCCGTCTTTCCCTATGACGAGTCCGGCCGCCCACTCTATCTGCGGCTGGGCGCATTGACCAATGACCCCGGCCTGACGGGTATGCAGTCTATGGCGGCGCTGAGTGCGCAACTGGACACCCTGATTTTTCCATCCCCTACTACAGAGGACATCGCCATGAATGAAATGCTACTTCAGTTGCTGGAGCAGTTGGGCATTGAACTGCCTGAAGATGCCACCGAACTGACCGACGACGCCTTAAGCGATTTGCTGACGCAGGCACTGGCCGCACTGGAGACCCTGAAAGCCAGCGCGCAGGTTGCCCTGGATACGCAAGAGGTGATTGAAACCACGCCGGAAGTGGAAACGCTCTCCACGGAAGTCACCACGCTGATTGATGAGAATGCCGCAGATTTGACCGAAGCCGAACAAATTCTGGAAGAAGCTGCCCTGAACGGGGTTGACCTGACAAAATTTGTGCCGGCGCGTGCTTACCACCTGTTGGCCCGTCAGGCGGCGGTACTGAATGCCCGTGCCAGCAGCGGCAGCGCCGACAGCATCATCGCAGCCGCCCGCCGTACCGGGCATGTTGTCACGGCCGAAATTCCTTACCTGAAAGCCGTGGCCCGTCAGCATGGCATTGCCGCGCTCAATGCCGCGATCTCCGGCCGCCGTGGTATCTCAGCCCTGACCAGCCGCCAGACCCCAAAATACCGTCAGCCGGGTAAACGTCTGGCCGTGCTGTCTGCGGCCGACAAAGAAGCGGCCCGCCTGCAAGGGCTGACGGATGCGGAATTCCTGAAACGTAAACAGAAAGGAGCCAAAAAATAATGGCTATTGTGACCCCTGCGTTAATCAAATCGTTATTTACGGGCTGGAGTGGCGACTTTCAGAACGGTCTGGAAGAGGCACCCAGCCAGTACGAAAAAATTGCCACCGTGGTGCCCAGTACCACCAAATCCAATACCTACGGTTGGTTGGGTAAATTCCCCGGTATGCGGGAATGGATTGGTGACCGCGTGATCAATGACATGCAGGCGCACGGTTACCAACTGATTAACCGCCCGTTTGAAAGCACCGTCGGCGTTGATCGCGATGATATCGAGGATGACAACGTCGGGATTTATGCCCCGCTGTTTACTGAGATGGGCCGCGCGGCAGGTGTCCAGCCGGATGAGTTGTGTTTCAGTGCACTGAGTAATGGTTTCAAAACCCTCTGTTACGACACGCAGAATTTTTTTGATGCTGACCATCCGGTTTATCCGTCAGCAGATGGCACAGGCGATGCCCGGCACGTCAGTAACATTCTGCTGGAAGAGGGCTACAAGGGGCAGCCGTGGTTTGTGCTCGACTGCTCCCGTGCCATTAAGCCGGTGATTTTTCAGCAACGTAAGGCACCGGAAATGGTGGCAATGGATAAGGTGGATGACGAGCAGAACTTTATGCGCAAGCAAATCCGCTACGGGGTCGATACTCGCTGCGACGCGGGTTACTCGTTCTGGCAACTGGCCTATGCCGCCAACGCCAATTTAACCGCCGATAACGTCTGGTCAGTCATTTCTGCCATGCGCGGTTTTAAAGCTGACGGCGGACGTCCGCTGGCGGTGCGTCCGACTCATCTGGTGGTGCCACCCTCAATGGAGAAGCTGGCAACCCAACTGCTGGAACGCGAACTGACCATCGACAGTCAGGGCGGCACGGTCAGCAACGAAATGAAAGGCCGCCTGGAACTGGTTGTCGGCGATTACCTTTAAGACTTTTAAACGGGGTTTACGCCCCGTTTAAATCCGCTTTAACAGGAGTTGAAATGTTATGTCTGATGAAACGAATACGGCGTTACTGGACTCGACTCACGTCGTTGAAATGGTGGGCGTCAGTGTTGTCAATACCGCGCATACGGGTTACCGGCGTGCGGGATTGGTTTTGCAACAGGGGGAAAACACCCTGCCGCCCGTTACGTCGGCAGAACTTCAGGCGCTGGAGGCCGACCCCCGTCTGTCTGTTACGGTTATCGCGGCAGATCCTGATGATGACCCAGAAGGGAGGCTGGATAATCAAGACACTGAGGATACGGTAAACGACGGATCACCGCCAAATCAGGCTAAACGAGGCAACAAATGAGCTACGCCACACTGAGCGACATGTACGCCCGTTATAGCCACGATGCGCTCTACACCCTGACAGACAGCAAGATTGATGATTTTCACAGCTTGTCACCCGACGCACTGAAACATGCCCGTGAGCGCTTGATCCAGATAGCTCTGGCGGATGCCACGGCCACGATTGACGGGTATATCGATGGCCGCGCCACGCTGCCGTTGAAAACCGTGCCGGTGGTGCTGGTCAGAATTGCCTGTGTGCTGGCCCGCTTTGCGCTGGAAGAAGGTGCCGCCACCGAAAAAGCGACCAAAGATCAGGAAGACGCGATCCGGTTACTGGAAAAGGTGGCGGCGGGTGATGTCAGTCTGGGGTTGAGCAAAGAGGCAGAGCGCCCGGCCAGCGGGGACGTTGCCATCATCACCAGCAGCGGCAGTGTCTGGGGCCGTCAAAAATCACGGGGGTTTATCTGATGGCCATCACCAGTGATATTTCAGACAGCCTGATAGCGGGCATCAAGACCGTGTTTGGCAATACCCTGCGCCGGATAGAGACCCATCCGGGCCAGTGGAGTGACTCCGCGGTCAAGCTGATTATCAACACGGCCCCCGCCGTCTATGTCGCCTGGCTCGGCAGCCGTCAGGGGGAGATCCGCAATACGGCGATTTCCAGTTGGGGCATTTTCGTCAGCGCCAAGGTTCTGAACGGCCGACAAACCGATGTGCCGGGTATTTACCAAATCGTCGAACGGCTGACAGGCTGGCTGAATAACCGGAGGATAGCCCCTGCGGGTACGTTCACGCTGACGCAGGTCGCCAATTTATGGAGTGATACGCAAAGTCAGGCCGGGGTAGCGGTCTACGGTCTCTATTTTGATGCCCCGCAACCGCTGCCTGATCCGGTTGACCCCAGCGGACTGGACGACTATGCCACCCACTATCAGCAATGGGCGCAACCTGACGGCACCCCGGAACAGGCAGCGCTGATCCATTTACCCACGCAGGATAAACCATGACTGAACTGCATCTGAAACCGGTGAACGGGCTGATTGTCCGTGACCCCGAAACGTACCAGCCACTGTCTGATGACGGGGAACCCAAACCCCGCACGGCCTATTGGTTGCGCCGCCTGAAAGACGGTGACGTGAAAGAAGTTGTCCCCCTTAAACTGAAGAAAGGAGCACAATAATGGCGCTCTCATTTAATGATATCCCGTCCAATATCCGTGTGCCGCTGTGCTATATCGAATTTGATAATTCGGCCGCAGTCACCGGTACACCACCCACCTTGCATAAAACCTTGTTGCTGGGCTTGCGCACCGCGTCCGGTCAGGTGCCTGCCGGGCAACCTTTTCGGATTACCTCTGTCAGTGCAGCGGAAGCGGCCTTCGGGCGTGGCTCGATGCTGGCGGAAATGGCGGCGGCCTTTATTCGTGGCAATGCGTTTGCCGACCTGTGGGGGCTGGCCATTGATGATGATACCAACGGGGTGAACGCGGTGGGTAAGCTCCAGCTCCTTGGCAATGTCGCCCAGACTGGCCAGATTGCCCTGATGGTGGCAGGCAGGTCAGTACGTGTGACGGTCCAGGCCGGGGATAATGCGGCCGCGATGGCGGGAAAAGTGCGTGATGCCATCAACGCCAATGCCAATCTGCCTGTGACCGCCAGCAGTGACAGCCAGTCCGACACGGTGCTGTTAACTGCCAAATGGTCAGGGGCAACAGGCAATGATATTGATGTCCGGGTGAACTACTACGACGGCGAGATGCTGCCCGTGGGGATCAATGTGGGCATCACCCCGTTGGGCGGGGCGACGGGCAATCCTGATTTGACGGCGGCTATCACGGCCTTTGGTGATACCTGGTGGAATTACGTTGTCAATCCGTTTACGGACACGCTGAACCTGAACCTGTTGCGTGATGAACTGAAGCACCGCTGGGGGCCATTGAAAATGATTGACGGCCTGTGCTGGATGGCGAAACGCGGTACCCTGGCGCAAACCTCCACCTTTGGCACGTCCCGCAATGATTATCTGTTTTCCACCCTGGCCACGGGTATTTCACCCCAGCCACCGCACATTTGGGCCGCGACGCTGGCCGGGGTGGCCGTCGGGTCACTGGGCATTGATCCGGCGCGTCCCCTGCAAACCCTCCAGTTGCCGGGCATTCTGCCGCCCGCACGGGGTGACCGTTGGGCACTGAATGAACGCAACCTGTTGTT
>NZ_JAQRFK010000052.1 GCF_028598745.1 Xenorhabdus sp. IM139775 | reverse complement strand
TTTTCAAGTGAGCATTTTTTGCTCTTTTTAATATAAAAACCATTCAAATAGACCAAAATTAATGCAATTTATTTCATTACATGGCGTTTTTCCTCTATAACATTTCGATATAATTGTTTCTATAATTACTATCTGCTCTACTGCTTGAGGTTTTTATGTCCACTGTTTTACGTCAATATCTAAATTTCTATCCTCAAATTGGTCAAAAAGTTCTTTTAGACTCCTCTTCTGTTGTCATTGGAGATGTCAGATTGGCAGATAATGTCAGTATCTGGCCCCTTGTAGTTATTCGGGGGGATGTAAACTATGTCTCAATTGGCTCACGCACAAACATTCAAGATGGCTCTGTTTTACATGTGACTCATCAATCTTCTGATAATCCAAATGGCTTCCCACTAATCATTGGCGAAGACGTCACCGTAGGTCATAGGGCAATGCTGCATGGATGTAAAATTGGAAATCGAGTCTTAGTTGGCATGGGTTCCATCTTACTTGATGGAGTAACTATTGAAGACGATGTTGTGATTGGAGCCGGTAGCCTAGTCCCCCCAGGAAAAAAATTAGAAAGCGGCTATCTGTATGTCGGTAGCCCTGCCAAACAAGTGAGAAAACTCAAACCTGAAGAATTGGAAGGGCTGCTTTATTTCGCTAATAATTACGCTCGCTGGAAAGATAACTACTTATCAACACAATCTGAAAGCAAGGAGTAACGCCCAAATTGATCATCATGCCCACTCAAAATGACCGTTTCAAATTCTTCTTCCAAATCCCAGCGATGTTGGCGAAACAAATCGAGTGGATGATGATCCTTACCATAACGCTTTATTATTTCATCAGAACTGATTATACATTCCACCAACAAGCCATCCACCATTGCTGGGAATATCACCTTATTTTCTATCTCATCCCATTCTTCACGATCTGGAAATTGAATTGATTGGTTCATGCGTGTAATTCCCGTCTCAAGTCAGTTAAAACCGGTTCTATTTCGGGAAATACACCATGCCACAACTCAAAAGAATATGCAGCTTGCCCCACCAACATTCCTAAACCATCCGCCAAACGTGAAACTCCATTTTGATGGGCAAACGTCAGGAAAGGAGTTAATCCACGCTGGTAATACATGTCGTAGCACACACTATCATTTTGGAAAATCAACGGAGAAATAACCGGAATTTGTCCATCAAGACCAGCAGCGGTTGCATTAATGATAATATCAAAATCTGGAGTAATAAGACCAAGGGCGCTCATTTCAACGGCTCGGATAGCTCCCCGTAAAGAAAATGTATTTGCGATTACTTGAGCACGTTCAAATGTACGGTTAGTGATAGTGATTGAACAACCTCGTGATAACAAAGGAGATAATACACCCTTCGCAGCTCCGCCAGCGCCTATGATCAGAATTTTCTGTCCTTGAGAAAGGAACTTGAGCCGCTGCAAGTCCACCAATAATCCCATTCCATCGGTGTTATCACCAAGCAGCCGGTTTCCCTCTATCCGTTTTAATGTATTAACTGCCCCACAGATATTTGCTCGTTCAGTTAATTCATCTGAGCATTTATAGGCCCTCTCTTTAAAAGGAACGGTGATATTTGCCCCTAAGCCACCTTGTTCAAAAAAATGCGCTAAGGTTTGCTCAAAGTTATTTACCGGAGCAAGTACTCTCCCATATTGATGTTCGATACCTGTTTGTTCAGCAAACAATCGGTGAATATAAGGAGATTTACTATGTGCGACTGGATTACCAAAAACCGCGAACTTATCCATGATTACCTATCCTTGCCGATACAATTTGCCAGTTAAAGCATCCCTGATTTCTGATGGATTCTTACGCCCACCAACTTCTCCTTCTAAAATTGGAACACGATTTCCAAATTGCTGCCGCACTTCTTCCACACTACGGCATGGTTCTAATCCGCTAAGATTTGCACTGGTCGAAACAAGTGGTTTTTCATACATAGCGCATAGTTGCTTAACCAAAGGATGATCCGTAACTCGAACGGCCAATGTTGAAAACTTGCCAGTCAACCATTTTGGTGTGGTTGCTTTCGCAGGTATTACCCATGTAACAGGACCAGGCCAAGATGAGAATATGGCTTCTTTCTGTATATCATTTAGCTGTTCATCATCAATATAAGGACATAACCTCTCATAATTATCAGCGACAAGAATTAACCCTTTTTCCCAAGGCCTATTCTTCAACGCTAATAGCTCTTGCGCTGCATTTTCACTGTCTGGATCACATCCTAACCCAAAAACAGCTTCAGTCGGGTAAGCAATGACTTTTTCTTCTTTTAAGGCCGTGATCACTGCATCAAATACCAGTGAGATTTCGTGACTCATTTCATTTCTCTATTTCATTAGCTTGCTGCTTGCTACACAATTTACTGGCACAAAATAGTTTTACGCCTTGGGAAGTGCGCTTTTCTATTAACAATGGGTAGTGACAAAACATGCATTCTCCTGGGATGGGCTTATTGTTAAGTGCAAACTGACACTCTGGATAGCGATTACAGGAATGGAATGTTTTACCAAAACGAGATTTACGCTGGAGTAATTTTCCTTGCTGGCATTGAGGACAATTAATTGATGTATCGTCTGGTTTATCAATTAATTCTGTATGTTCACATTCAGGATAATGACTACAGCCAATGAACATGCCATAACGCCCTTGACGTAAGACTAAAGTGAAACCACATTTCGGACAAATTTGCCCATCCAGTTCTTTAACAATATGCCCATCTACTTGTGTTTTCAAAGGACGAAGATAATGACAAGACGGATAACTGGAACACGCATAAAATGGGCCATGATCCCCATGACGGATCACCAACTCAGCATTACACTCAGGGCAATGCTCTATTTCTCTTATAGCAAAAGGCACTTTCTTAGACATATCTCACTCGCTGAATATCGGTAGCCACCATAACATTGGAAAAATCACAAATTACATAGCTAATTAGTCCGGACATACCCACCAGCAACAACAGCAACTTTTCCCATAAGCTCCAATTCCAATAATTTGGTCATAACTTCTGTAACAGGCAGGGAAGAGCGCTGGGCAATCACATCAATAGGGGTAACTTCATTACTTACGTTAACCAGCACATCCACAAATGGCAACTCTGTTTGTTCAAATTGTTTATTTTCCTCCTCCTGACCTTTTACTTCGACATTAACCCATTGAAACGATGAACTAATATGTTCCATGATATCCATTACATTCGTTGCCAAATAAGCCCCTTGTTTGATCAACCAATGATTACCTTCGTTTGCAGGAGTTCCTAATGGGCCAGGTAATGCAAAAATGTCTCGCCCTTGTTCAAGAGCGCAGCGAGCTGTAATCAGTGATCCACTATTTTTGTGGGCTTCCACAATGAGAAGAGCCAAACTTAACCCACTAATAATTCGATTTCGCCTTGGAAAATGCTTGGCTTTAGGTGGGGCATCAGGAAAAAATTCGGAAACTAATGCACCGTTTTCTTGAATATGTCTGGCCAAAAATTTATGCCTACTGGGATAGATATTATCCAGCCCACTACCAAGTACCGCTATTGTTTTCCCTCCCGAATCCAATGCCGCTTGATGGCAGATACCATCAATACCAATCGCCAGTCCACTCGTCACCACCAGATTATTTTTAGCCAAATCACTGGCAAATATCTTTCCCCATTTTTCGCCATAGAAAGTTGCTGCTCTACTGCCAACTATTGAAATCTGCTTTTGAGATAAGGCCGATACATCGCCTGCAACAAAAAGAACAAGAGGTGGAGAATGTATTTGCTTTAATAAAGGTGGATATGCGGGGTGAGAAAACGTCAGCAAATAATGATCTGGTTGCTCTAACCAATTGAGCGCTGAAATCAGTACGGAGGAGCTAGCCTTCATAAATTGCAAGCATTGTGCGGATGACAGGCCACATGTTTTAAGAGAGGATATACTACAATTTTTGGTCTGTAACAGGCGATCCATAATAAGCATGGCCTTCGCTACTGAAAGATGAGAGACCATTTTCATTCTTAACCACATTTCCATCGCTTCCATATCGTCATCCTGACTTGAAATTGAGAGCCACCCTCTCATGATTAATTTATGTTCGATACTGTCAATCTAAATGGGAAATGTCTAGAATAGACCCCAATTATCACTCACTTTTTGGATGCAGTTCTAAACATATATGTCAGTTTTACAAATATTACATTATCCAGACGAGCGACTTCGCACAATTGCTAAGCCAGTAGAAAAAGTCGATGCAGAAATTCAGCGTATCATTGATGATATGTTTGAAACGATGTATGACGAGGAAGGTATCGGTTTAGCAGCAACACAAGTCGATATACATCAGAGAATTATTGTCATTGACGTCTCTGAGAATCGTGATCAACGTCTTGTTCTGATTAACCCGGAATTGATTGATGAAACTGGTGAAACAGGAATAGAAGAAGGTTGTTTATCTGTTCCTGAGCAGCGTGGATTTGTACCTCGTTTTGAGCAAGTAAAAATTAAGGCGTTAGATTATCACGGTCAACCATTTGAGTTAAATGCCGACGGGTTACTGGCCATTTGTATTCAGCATGAAATGGATCACTTGATCGGTAAACTCTTTGTTGATTATTTATCACCATTAAAACGCCAACGTATCCGTCAGAAAGTTGAAAAAGTTAACCGACTGAGAGTCAAAAACAAATAATTTTTATTATCGCAGGAAATAACAGTGCCTGATTCTTTACGTATTATTTTTGCCGGAACGCCTGATTTCGCGGCTCACCATCTGGCTGCTTTATTAAACTCTCAACATCAAGTTGTTGGAGTGCTCACTCTACCAGACAAACCGGCAGGAAGAGGTAAAAAACTGACACCAAGTCCTGTAAAGGTATTGGCTGAAGAACATGATGTTGCGGTTTTCCAGCCAAAAACCTTACGTACAGAAGAAAGCCAGCAATGGGTCATGGAGCAACAAGCTGATATCATGATCGTTGTTGCCTATGGATTAATTCTTCCTCAAGCCATTTTGGATATACCGCGTCTGGGATGCTTGAATGTCCACGGTTCTTTGCTACCTCGCTGGCGTGGTGCAGCGCCTATTCAGCGCTCAATTTGGGCTGGTGACCAAGAAACTGGCGTAACGATCATGCAAATGGATGCGGGGCTTGATACTGGTAATATGCTACTGAAAGCTATTTGCCCAATTACAAATGAAGATACTAGTGCCAGCTTATATGAAAAACTTGCCGATATTGGCCCAAAAGCCTTACTCAGCACTTTAAGTTTGATCACATCGGGAAAATGTCAGCCCGAAGTTCAAGAGAGCGCACTTACAACCTACGCCGAAAAACTGAGTAAAGATGAAGCAAAGGTCGATTGGAATTTACCTGCGACCCAAATTGAGCGCTGTGTTCGTGCTTTCAACCCTTGGCCCATGAGCTTCTTCTTAATTGATGATCAGCCAATTAAAATTTGGCAATCAGAAGCCATCACCGAGCAAACAACCCAAGCTCCCGGAACAATTATCAGCGCAGATAAAAAAGGTATTCAAATTGCAACTACAGATGGGATATTAAATATTACTCAGTTGCAACCACCCGGCAAGAAAGCAATGTCGGCCGCCGATCTCCTGAACTCCAAACGTGAGTGGTTTACACCCGGTAACAAAATCAACTGATATTAACTTTGCCTGAATGTTTTTAGCATCTTGGCTTCTTCCTATTTACCATGCTGACGAAAGTCAGCTTTTTTGACCATACCATGAAAAATACATATAACCTGAGAAGCGTCGCTGCAAAAGCAATCACTCAAGTGCTTGATCAAGGGCAATCCCTCAACACCGTTATACCCGAACTCCAACAAAAAGTTTCTGATAAAGATAAAGCGTTGCTACAAGAGATTTGCTTTGGTGTGATGAGAGTATTACCTCAGCTTGAGTGGTTTATCAGTCAGCTGATGGCAAAGCCACTGAAAGGAAAACAACGTATTTTCCACTATCTAATCATGGTTGGTATATATCAACTTATATATACACGTATACCTGCACATGCTGCACTTGCTGAAACCGTCAATGGGGCAACTAACTTAAAACGACCACAATTGAAAGGCGTAATTAATGGTGTCCTTCGCCAGTTTCAGCGCCAACAACAAGCATTAATCGAACGGGCAAATAGTCATATTAGTCAGCATTTACATCCCAAATGGTTGCTAGAAAGCATCCAAAAAGCATATCCACAAAATTGGCAAACTATAGTGGATGCCAACAACCAAAAACCACCTATGTGGTTGCGAGTGAACCAACTCCATCATACAGTTAACGAATATCTTGCATTATTAGAAGAAGCTAATATAGAAGCAGAATTGGATATCAACCATTCTTATGCTATTCGTCTTCTTAATCCCTGCCCTGTCAATGCACTACCCGGATTTAGTCAAGGGTGGGTCACTATTCAGGATCGCTCCGCGCAAGGATGTGCTGAACTCTTAAGCCCATGTGACGGAGAATCTATACTGGATCTTTGCGCCGCACCTGGTGGAAAAACGACTCATATACTCGAAATAGCACCAAAATCTAAAGTTCTCGCGATCGATATTGATGAACAACGAATTAAACGAGTGAAAGAGAATTTACAACGGCTTAATTTACACGCTGCCGTCAAAACAGGCGATGGGCGCCTCCCACATGAATGGGCTGCTGATGAACAATTTGATCGTATTCTTCTTGATGCGCCATGTTCTGCCACGGGGGTCATTCGCCGTCACCCTGACATAAAATGGCTACGCAGGAATGAAGATATTGATCAATTAGTTACATTACAATCTGAAATACTTGATGCTATCTGGCCATACTTAAAACGAAATGGCACACTAGTTTATGCTACCTGTTCAATTTTGCCTCAGGAAAATAGTGAGCAAATAACAGCATTTTTGACCCGTCATCCCGATGCAGTATTATCAGAAACAGGTAATTCAAATATGCCCGGAACGCAAATTATTCCAGAAGTTACGGGTGGTGACGGTTTCTTTTATGCTCGGCTAACTAAGCAATGATACGCCCTCTCGTTCCAACAGAACGAGGGAATTTTATGGTTTTGCTAAAATATCAAGAATAGAAAACGGCTTCCAATCAAGAAGAGAACGCTATGAAGATAATCATTTTGGGTGCTGGCCAAGTTGGTGGAACATTAGCCGAGAATTTAGTTGATGAAAACAATGATATTACTGTCGTTGATACCGATACAGATCGTCTACGCCAGTTACAAGACAAATTTGATCTCCGAGTTGTCAATGGCCATGGTTCCCACCCTAAGGTATTGAGGGAAGCTGGGGCTGAAGACGCTGATATGTTGGTCGCAGTCACAAATTCAGATGAAACCAATATGATCGCATGTCAAATTGCTTATTCTCTATTTAACACGCCTAATAAAGTCGCCAGGATACGCTCATCAGAATATATACGAGAATCAGAGAAATTATTCCAACCTGATGATATTCCTATTGATTATCTAATATCTCCCGAGCAATTAGTCATTGATTACATCTATAAATTGATTCAATACCCAGGAGCATTACAAGTTGTTAATTTTGCTGAAGGGCGTGTCAGTATTGTCGCGGTTAAGGCTTATTATGGTGGTTCACTGGTAGGCAATGCTTTATCCTCACTCCGAGAGCATATGCCGCATATCGATAGCAAAGTTGCTGCAATATTTCGCCAAGATCGTCCCATTAGACCACAAGGTTCAACAATTATTGAAGCTGGAGATGAAGTCTTTTTCGTTGCTGCATCACAACATATCAGGGCAGTAATGAGCGAATTACAACGCCTTGAAAAACCATATAAACGCATCATGATTGTTGGGGGTGGTAATGTTGGTGCAGGTTTAGCCTTGCGACTTGAGAAAGATTACAGCGTCAAATTAATCGAACATAACCAAGAAAGAGCCACTGAATTAGCTGAACTATTGCACGATACCATTGTGTTCTATGGTGATGCTTCCGACCAAGAGTTGCTAGCTGAAGAACATATTGAGCAGGTTGACGTTTTTATAGCGCTAACGAATGATGATGAAGCCAATATTATGTCAGCCATGCTTGCAAAACGGATGGGGGCCAAAAAAGCAATGGTTCTTATTCAACGCAGTGCATATGTTGATTTAGTCCAAGGTGGGGTCATTGATATTGCAATTTCACCTCAACAAGCTACAGTATCGGCGTTGCTTGGTCATGTCCGTAAAGCAGATATTGTCAGTGTGTTCTCATTAAGAAGGGGAGTTGCTGAAGCTATCGAGGCCATAGCGCATGGCGATGAACATACTTCAAAAGTTGTTGGGCGTAAGATAGGTGATATCAAATTACCACCAGGGACAACAATAGGCGCCATTGTCCGCAATGAAGAAGTCATCATTGCTAATGATTACAGTATCATTCAACAAGGCGATCATGTAATCATGTTTATCACTGACAAAAAATTCGTTCCTGAAGTGGAAAAACTTTTCCAACCTAGTCCTTTCTTCCTATAAAAACATCAGCCCGAACTCTCAGATATTGATATTATCCACTTAAGAAACTAGAAGGCCAATGATAACAACTTGAAAAAATTGTTATCATTGGCCTCCCAACCACACTTTTTATCTTGTTTTTCTTTACGATTATAACTCCCTTTACCTTTTTTATTTTTTTCTACTCTCTGTCTGAACAAGGGATCGTGTAATAGGGCTTCTATAGCATTATCTTTAATAACGCCTTTTTTATGGCGATATGTTGTCATGATGACCTCTAAGTTAATTGATAAAATAATATTCTGATTAAAAACAGTGCAATTGTACTCTTAGTACTTAAAATAATAAAGAAAAGTTATCTATTTGTCGCACCTTCTTCCAATATTTCCAATATAGAACAATATGTACTGACGTGCATACTACCACAACAAGCATCACTCAACATTTTCAAAGAATCGCGCATTTTCTGCATTTCTAATAATTTTTCTTCAACTTCCCGCAATCTAGAATCAACAATATGTTTTGATTCCTGACATGTATGGTGCTCAGGATCAACTCGGATAGATAATAGTTCGACAATAGCTTCCAGTGTAAAACCTAATTGTTTTGCATAACGAATAAAACGCAATCGCTGTAGATCCTGTGCAGTATAGAGCCTATAACCACCTTCCGTTCTTTCTCCATGGAACATTAATCCTTGTTTTTCATAAAAACGGATAGTGTCAGGTGTCACACCTGCTAATTTAGCCAATTGACCGATACGATACATAGAATTCTCCTATCAAGTAGTCAATAAGCACAATACTACCAGAATAGGTTAAGAGATCACCTGCACAGGGAAAATTTGCAGATTCATTGATAAGTATAAGATGGAGGTTAGAGGATCAAAATTATAAGGCAATAAAAAACCGGGATAATACCCGGTTTTTTACGCTCCTACAGATTACTCTGCAGATGCTGCTTCTGTCTGAGACTCTGCTGCACGGTCAACAAGCTCGATGTATGCCATCGGTGCATTGTCACCAGTACGGAAGCCACACTTCAGAATACGAGTGTAACCACCTGCACGGCTCGCAAAACGCGGACCCAGTTCATTAAACAGTTTTGCCACGATCTCGTTATCACGAGTGCGGGCGAATGCCAGCCGACGATTAGCTACGCTGTCGGTCTTGGCAAGAGTAATCAGCGGCTCAACGACGCGACGCAGTTCTTTCGCTTTAGGCAAAGTCGTCTTGATGATTTCATGACGAACCAAAGAACCTGCCATGTTACGGAACATAGCTTGGCGATGGCTGCTGTTGCGGTTCAATTGACGACCACTCTTACGATGGCGCATGACCTTATCCTTCTCAGTAAAACCTTAACCTGTGATCTAGTTATTCATCAGCAATACTTGCTGGTGGCCAGTTTTCCAGACGCATGCCCAGAGAAAGTCCACGTGAAGCCAGTACGTCTTTAATCTCAGTAAGAGATTTTTTACCCAAGTTAGGTGTCTTAAGTAACTCAACTTCAGTACGCTGTACCAGATCACCGATGTAGTGGATAGCTTCTGCTTTGAGGCAGTTAGCAGAGCGGACAGTCAATTCCAGATCGTCAACAGGGCGCAGCAGGATCGGATCAAACTCTGGCTTCTCTTCTTTAACTTCTGGTTGACGTACGTCACGTAAGTCAACGAAAGCTTCTAGTTGTTCAGCCAGAATGGTAGCTGCACGGCGAATCGCCTCTTCAGGATCGATTGTACCGTTAGTTTCCATCTCGATAACCAGCTTATCCAAGTCAGTACGCTGTTCTACACGAGCTGCTTCAACATTGTAGGCAATACGCTCTACTGGGCTATAGCAAGCATCTACTAACAAACGACCGATAGGGCGCTCATCTTCTTCCGAATGAATTCGGGCAGAAGCCGGCACATATCCACGACCGCGCTGAACTTTAATACGCATACTAATGGAAGCGCTTTCGTCAGTCAGATGGCAGATTACGTGCTGCGGCTTGACGATTTCGACATCACCATCATGGATGATGTCGGCTGCAGTCACAGGGCCAATGCCAGATTTATTCAAAGTAAGGATAACTTCATCTTTACCCTGAACTTTCACCGCCAGCCCTTTCAGATTGAGGAGAATCTCCAGGATATCTTCCTGTACACCTTCTTTGGTGCTGTACTCATGCAGTACACCATCAATCTCAACCTCAGTCACCGCACAACCCGGCATAGACGAAAGCAGAATACGGCGCAGTGCGTTGCCAAGAGTATGGCCAAAGCCACGCTCTAATGGCTCAAGGGTCACCTTGGCGTGCGTCGAACTGACTTGCTCGATATCTACCAGGCGCGGTTTTAGAAACTCTGTCACAGAACCCTGCATTGTGTCCTCTCTTTGGTGCTAAGCTTTACTTGGAGTAAAGCTCGACGATCAGGTGTTCGTTAATGTCAGCGGATAGATCAGTACGTTCAGGAATACGCTTGAACATACCTTCCATCTTCGCAGCATCAACTTCCAACCAAGTTGGTTTCTCACGCTGCTCAGCCAGCTCTAAGGCTGCTTTAATGCGAGCCTGCTTCTTCGCTTTTTCACGAACGCTGACTACGTCATTCGGGGATACCTGATAAGAAGCAATGTTAACAACGCGACCATTTACCGTGATAGCCTTGTGACTTACCATCTGACGTGCTTCAGCACGAGTGGCGCCAAAACCCATACGATAAACGACGTTATCCAAGCGACTTTCCAGCAAGTTCAGCAGGTTTTCACCTGTGTTGCCTTTCAGACGGGTAGCTTCTTTATAGTAGTTACGGAATTGACGTTCCAGAACACCGTAAATACGACGAACTTTTTGTTTTTCACGTAACTGTACACCATAGTCAGACAGACGCGGCTTACGTGCGCCATGCTGACCTGGTGCTTGTTCTAATTTACACTTGGTGTCAATCGCGCGAACGCCAGACTTTAGGAAAAGGTCTGTACCCTCGCGACGGCTCAGCTTGAGCTTAGGACCCAAATATCTTGCCATTTTCTTTCTCCAACAATCCTAAAAAACGAAAACGTATTAAACGCGACGTTTTTTCGGTGGGCGACAACCGTTATGAGGGATCGGAGTCACATCAGTAATATTCGTGATGCGGAAACCAGCCGCATTTAATGCGCGGATAGTTGACTCACGGCCAGGACCAGGTCCTTTAACCATAACTTCCAGATTCTTAATTCCGTATTCTTTTACTGCTTCAGCGCAGCGCTCTGCCGCAACCTGAGCTGCAAACGGAGTAGACTTACGAGAACCACGGAAACCGGAACCACCGGCAGTTGCCCAACCCAATGCGTTACCCTGACGATCAGTAATAGTAACGATAGTGTTGTTGAAAGAAGCATGGATATGAGCCACACCGTCAGAGACTTGTTTTCTTACACGCTTACGTGCACGAACAGGTGCTTTTGCCATTATTCAATACCCCGATTATTTCTTGATCGGCTTACGCGGACCCTTACGGGTACGTGCATTGGTCTTAGTTCGCTGACCGCGAACAGGCAGACCACGACGATGACGCAAACCACGATAGCAACCAAGGTCCATCAGACGTTTGATACTCAGGGTTACTTCACGACGCAGATCACCTTCTACAACGTATTTGGCAACTTCGTCACGCAGCTTGTCAATTTGCTCTTCAGACAGCTCACTGATCTTAACATTTTCAGCAATACCCGCTGCTACACAGATTGCTTGTGAGCGGGTTTTACCGATACCATAGATCGAAGTTAATGCGATCACAGTATGTTTCTGATCAGGAATGTTAATGCCTGCTATACGGGCCACTATGCACTCCTACAATATTTATTCACTGCAACATCATTCTGAAAAGCCCGTTTTCAGGATACTCAAATAATGTTGCTGTCAGATAAAAAAGATTGGCTGGCTAATTTAGCCAGCTCAACCCAACTTTGCAAGAAAAATATGCGATTAATTAGCCTTGGCGCTGTTTGTGCTTAGGCTCTGCATTGCAGATCACGCGAACGATACCGTTACGCTTAACGATTTTGCAATTGCGGCATAATTTCTTGACGGAAGCACGAACTTTCATTTTTACTCTCCGTAACTTCTCAAGCAAACCATATTAGCGGTTATACCCTTTCAGGTTTGCCTTCTTCAATGCAGACTCATACTGACTTGACATCATCAGAGTTTGCACTTGAGCCATAAAGTCCATGATGACGACAACTACAATCAGTAGTGAAGTACCACCAAAATAGAATGGAACTTTCATTGCGTCACGCATGAACTCCGGGATTAAGCAGATAAAAGTAATATATAACGCACCAATTAAGGTTAGACGAGTCATTACTTTATCAATGTACTTAGCCGTTTGCTCTCCCGGACGAATTCCTGGTACGAATGCACCGGACTTCTTCAGGTTATCTGCTGTTTCTCTTGGATTGAAAACCAAAGCCGTGTAGAAGAAACAGAAGAAGATGATTGCAGATGCGTATAATAACACATAAAGCGGTTGACCTGGTTGCAAATACATAGAAATAGTTGTCAACCAATTCCAGCCTGTTCCGCCACCAAACCAAGAGGCTATAGTACCAGGGAACAAAATAATACTGGAAGCAAAGATTGCAGGGATAACCCCAGCCATATTCACTTTCAACGGCAAATGTGTGCTTTGTGCCGCGAAAACTTTGCGACCTTGCTGACGTTTCGCGTAGTTAACAACGATACGACGTTGACCACGCTCAATGAAAACAACGAAGAAAGTTACGGCAAACACTAATACTGCAACCAACAGCAACAGGAGGAAGTGCAGGTCGCCTTGCCGAGCTTGCTCGATGGTGTGACCAATTGCAGGCGGTAAACCTGCAACGATACCAGCAAAGATTATGATTGAAATACCGTTACCGATACCCCGCTCAGTAATCTGCTCACCCAGCCACATCAAGAACATGGTTCCCGTGACCAGACTTACAACAGCCGTGAAATAGAATGCAAAACCAGGATTAATCACTAACCCTTGCATTCCAGGCATATTCGGCAACCCAGTCGCAATACCGATTGATTGGAATATCGCCAGCACTAATGTGCCATAACGGGTGTACTGACTGATCTTACGACGACCAGCTTCCCCTTCCTTCTTAATCTCTGCTAGACGGGGGTTAACCACGGTCAGCAACTGGATAATAATAGACGCAGAAATATACGGCATTATACCCAATGCAAAGATAGAAGCACGGCTTAAAGCACCACCAGAGAACATGTTAAACATTTCAATGATGGTGCCTCTTTGCTGCTCGAGCAATTTGGCAAGCACAGTGGCATCAATACCAGGGATTGGAATAAAAGAGCCAATACGGAAAACAATTAGAGCTCCAATGACAAACAAAAGTCTGCGTTTTAACTCGCCTAATCCGCCTTTGGCACTTTGAAAATCTAATCCTGGTTGTTTAGCCATCTGTTACTTATTCCTCAATTTTACCGCCAGCAGCTTCAATTGCAGCGCGGGCGCCTTTAGTAACACGCAAGCCACGCACAGTTACTGCGCGATTGACTTCGCCAGAAAGCATTACTTTAGCGAATTCAATTTGAGGGCCAATAATGTTAGCAGCTTTCAGTGCATTCAGATCGATAACATCGCCTTCAACGCGGGCAAAGTCAGACAGACGAATTTCTGCGGTAACCATTGCCTTACGTGAAGTGAAACCAAATTTTGGCAGACGACGATATAAAGGCATCTGGCCGCCTTCAAAACCACGACGAACGCCACCGCCAGAACGAGATTTCTGACCTTTGTGACCACGACCGCCAGTTTTGCCCAAACCAGAACCGATACCACGACCTACACGTTTAGGTGCATGCTTAGCACCTTCAGCCGGAGACAGAGTATTTAAGCGCATCTGTTACTCCTCAACTTTAACCATATAGGAAACCAAGTTGACCATACCGCGAATCGCTGGTGTATCTTCACGCTCAACAGTATGTCCAATGCGACGCAGGCCTAAACCAGTCAGAGTTGCCTTATGTTTAGGCAAACGACCAATTGAGCTGCGAACCTGAGTAATTTTAATAGTCTTAGCCATGGTCGTTACCCCAGAATTTCTTCGACGGATTTGCCACGCTTAGCTGCGACCATTTCTGGAGACTTCATGCTGTCTAAAGCATCCAGTGTTGCACGAACCACGTTGATCGGGTTAGTGGAACCGTAGGTTTTAGCCAGTACGTTACGAACTCCAGCCACTTCCAGAACAGCACGCATCGCACCACCGGCGATGATACCTGTACCTTCGTGGGCAGGCTGCATGAACACGCGAGAACCGGTGTGTGAGCCTTTCACTGGATGGTGCAGAGTGCCGCTGTTAAGTGCGACGGTTTTCATATTGCGACGTGCTTTTTCCATCGCTTTCTGGATCGCTGCCGGAACTTCGCGTGCTTTGCCGTAACCAAAACCAACGCGACCGTTACCATCACCAACTACAGTCAGTGCTGTAAAGCTGAAAATACGGCCACCTTTAACGGTTTTAGATACGCGGTTTACCGCGATCAGCTTTTCCTGCAGTTCGCCAGCTTGTTTTTCGATGTGAGCCATCTTACACCTCTACCTTAGAACTGAAGGCCAGCTTCACGGGCAGCATCTGCCAGTGCCTGGACTCTACCATGATATTGGAAACCAGAACGGTCAAAGGATACATCTTTGATACCTTTTTCCAGAGCACGTTCAGCAACAATCTTACCAACTAATGCTGCGGCTTCTTTGTTTCCAGTAAATTTCAGTTGTTCACTGATAGCTTTTTCTGTTGTAGAAGCGGCCACCAGAGTTTCAGAACCATTTGGTGCGATAACCTGCGCATAAATATGGCGAGGGGTACGGTGTACCACCAGGCGAGTTGCACCAAGTTCCTGGAGCTTGCGGCGTGCGCGGGTCGCACGACGGATACGAGCTACTTTCTTATCCATAGTGTTACCTTACTTCTTCTTAGCCTCTTTGGTACGCACGATTTCATCGGCGTAACGAACACCCTTGCCTTTATATGGCTCAGGACGACGATAGGCACGCAGATCTGCCGCAACCTGACCAATCACCTGTTTATCAGCACCTTTCAGTACGATTTCAGTTTGTGATGGACACTCCGCAGTTATGCCTGCTGGCAGCTGATGTTCAACCGGATGCGAGAAGCCTAAAGACAAACTAACTGCGTTGCCTTTAACTGCTGCACGGTAACCAACACCAACCAGCTGAAGTTTCTTAGTGAAACCTTCGTTCACACCAATAACCATTGCATTCAGCAGAGAACGAGTTGTACCTGCCTGCGCCCAAGCGTCAGCAAAACCTTCGCGTGGAGCGAAAGTCAGTTGGTTATCCGCATGATTAACTTCAACTGCGTTGTGGATTGTACGACTTAGCTCGCCGTTTTTACCCTTAATCGAAATAACCTGACCGTCGAGTTTGACCTCTACGCCGGCAGGAATGACGACGGGTGCCTTTGCAACACGAGACATTCTTTCCTCCCGAATTAAGCTACGTAGCAGAGAATTTCGCCACCCAGACCAGCCTGGCGAGCTGCACGATCAGTCATTACACCTTTAGAGGTAGAAACAACAGCGATTCCCAAGCCAGCCATAACTTGTGGCAGCTCATCTTTTTTCTTATAGATGCGCAGACTTGGGCGGCTTACACGCTGAATACTTTCTACAACAGCCTTACCTTGGAAATACTTCAAAGTGATTTCCAGTTCTGGCTTAGTGTCGCCTTCGATTTTAAAATCTTCAATGTAACCTTCTTCCTTCAGCACCTTGGCAATTGCCACTTTCAGCTTGGAGGAAGGCATGGTGACCGCAACTTTATTCGCGGCCTGACCGTTACGGATACGGGTCAGCATATCCGCGATCGGATCTTGCATGCTCATCTGTCTTTACTCCCGTGATTCAATTGGTGACAATTTTACCAGCTAGCCTTTTTAAGGCCCGGGATTTCACCGCGCATAGCGGCTTCACGGACTTTAATACGGCTCAACCCAAACTTCCGCAAAAATGCATGCGGACGCCCAGTTTGACGGCAGCGATTACGCTGACGGCAAGGACTGGAATCACGTGGCAGTGTTTGCAGCTTAAGAACAGCATTCCAACGGTCTTCATCAGATGCGTTTACATCAGAGATGATCGCTTTCAGTTCAACGCGTTTTGCGAAGAATTTCTCAGCTAATTTCGCACGTTTTACATCGCGTGCTTTCATTGATTGCTTAGCCATGAGTACCCTGCCTTACTTGCGGAACGGGAAGTTAAACGCAGCCAACAGTGCGCGGCCTTCATCATCAGATTTCGCAGTCGTGGTGATAGTAATATCCAAACCACGTACACGATCCACTTTATCGTAATCGATTTCAGGGAAGATGATTTGCTCACGAACACCCATGCTGTAGTTACCACGGCCATCAAATGATTTAGCGGATAAACCACGGAAGTCACGGATACGTGGTACAGCAATAGAAATCAGGCGCTCAAAGAACTCCCACATGCGTTTTCCACGCAGGGTTACTTTACAGCCGATTGGATAGCCCTGACGGATTTTGAAGCCTGCAACTGATTTGCGTGCTTTGGTGATCAATGGCTTCTGACCAGAGATTGCTGTCAAATCAGCTGCTGCGTTATCCAACAGCTTTTTGTCAGCGATTGCTTCACCAACACCCATGTTCAGGGTGATCTTCTCGACCCGAGGGACTTGCATGACAGAATGGTAACCAAACTGAGACATCAGTTTCTGGACTACCTCGTCTTTGTAGTAATCATGCAGTTTCGCCATCGTATACTCCAAATTACTTGATAGTTTCGTTGTTAGATTTGAAGAAACGTACTTTTTTGCCGTCTTCGAATCTAAAACCTACACGGTCAGCCTTGCTGGTTGCTGCGTTGAAGATTGCAACGTTAGAAACATTAATAGCTGCTTCTTTTTCAACGATGCCACCTGGTTGGTTCAGAGCCGGAACTGGCTTCTGATGTTTTTTAACCAGATTGATACCTTCAACGATAACTTTACCAGAAGAAAGAACCTGTTTTACTTTACCGCGCTTACCTTTGTCTTTACCAGTCAGCACGATAATTTCGTCATCACGACGGATTTTCGCTGCCATTTCCTGCTCCTTAGAGTACTTCAGGTGCCAGAGAGATAATTTTCATGAACTTTTCATTACGAAGTTCACGAGTTACCGGCCCAAAAATACGCGTACCGATAACTTGCTCACTATTGTTGTTTAACAATACACAAGCGTTGCTATCGAAGCGAATGACAGAACCGTCCGGGCGACGAACACCCTTCTTGGTGCGCACCACTACCGCTTTCAGGACATCACCTTTTTTCACTTTGCCACGAGGAATTGCTTCCTTGATAGTGATTTTGATAATGTCACCGACATGTGCGTAGCGACGGTGCGAGCCACCCAGAACCTTGATACACATTACGCGACGTGCACCGGAGTTGTCGGCCACGTTCAGCATAGTCTGTTCTTGGATCATTTTAGTGCTCCGCTAAATGTCAACTACTACTGAGCCACTTTATTTTTAAAGAAGCCGTTTCAATATCCCATACTACGAGGGCGCGGCATTATAACACCACATCTTCGCGATGGACAGAAAAATAAACGGCCCTGTTATTTTTTGGGCCGTTTATTTCGTACGAGACAACGATCTATTATAGAATCGCTTTCTCTACAACGCGAACTAAGGTCCAAGATTTAGTCTTAGACAGTGGACGGGTTTCGCGGATTTCCACTACATCACCAATTCCACATTCATTGTTCTCGTCATGTACGTGCAGTTTAGTCGTACGTTTGATGAACTTACCATACAATGGGTGTTTCACCTTACGCTCAATAGCAACAACAATGGATTTTTCCATTTTGTCGCTAACAACACGACCTTGCAGAGTACGGATTTTATCGGTCATTACGCATCCGCCTTCTCAGTCAGTAAAGTCTTAACGCGTGCAATATTACGACGCACTTGTTTCAACAGGTGAGACTGTTGCAGCTGGCCACTTGCCGCCTGCATACGCAAATTAAATTGTTCGCGTAACAGGTTCAGCAGCTCAGTGTTCAGCTCTTCAACGCTTTTTTCGCGCAGCTCTTGTGCTTTCATTACATCACCGTCTTAGTTACAAAGGTGGTTTTGATAGGCAGTTTCGCTGCTGCCAGCTTGAATGCTTCACGAGCCAGCTCTTCAGGCACACCGTCCATTTCATACAGGACTTTACCGGGCTGGATCAAGGCAACCCAATATTCTACGTTACCTTTACCTTTACCCATACGCACTTCGAGTGGCTTTTCGGTGATAGGTTTGTCTGGGAACACACGGATCCAGATTTTACCTTGACGCTTAATTGCACGGGTCATAGCACGACGTGCCGCTTCAATCTGACGAGCAGTCAGACGACCACGGCCCACAGCTTTCAGACCGAAAGTGCCGAAGCTAACATCCGTACCTGCTGCCAGACCACGGTTGCGGCCTTTGTGCACTTTACGGAATTTCGTACGCTTTGGTTGTAACATCAGCGACTCTCCTTACTTGCGGCCTTTACGCTGCTGCTTTTTAGGTTGAGCAGCCGGTTTTTCCGCCTGTTCAACTGCAGCCATACCACCCAGGATCTCACCTTTGAAGATCCATACCTTAACGCCGATTACACCATAAGTGGTGTGCGCTTCAGAAGTATTGTAGTCGATGTCCGCACGCAGAGTATGCAGAGGTACACGACCTTCACGATACCATTCAGTACGCGCGATTTCAGCACCGCCCAGACGGCCACTGACTTCCACTTTGATACCTTTAGCGCCCAAACGCATAGCGTTCTGTACAGCACGCTTCATCGCACGGCGGAACATAACACGACGTTCCAGCTGTGAGCTGATGCTGTCAGCAACCAGTTTTGCGTCCAGTTCAGGTTTACGCACTTCGGCAATATTAATCTGCGCAGGAACGCCAGCAATATTCGCTACAGCCTTACGCAGTTTTTCAACGTCTTCACCTTTTTTACCGATTACAATGCCTGGGCGAGCGGTGTGAATGGTCACACGGATGCTTTTCGCAGGACGTTCGATAACAATACGTGAAATAGATGCTTTAACCAGTTCTTTGTTCAAGTACTGGCGAACTTTAAAATCGCTGTCTAGGTTGTCAGCGAATTCTTTGGTATTCGCATACCAGGTAGAGTTCCAAGGTTTGACAATCCCCAGACGAATACCATTAGGATGTACTTTCTGACCCATTGCTAGTCTCCAGAGTCTCAGCGATCGGACACAACCACAGTAATGTGGCTGGTGCGCTTCAAGATACGATCTGCGCGGCCTTTGGCACGAGGCATAATACGCTTCATAGTTGGGCCTTCGTCTACGAAAATTTTCGTGACTTTCAGATCATCGATGTCAGCGCCATCGTTGTGTTCTGCGTTAGCAATAGCAGACTCAAGTACTTTCTTCACTAAACCAGCAGCTTTCTTGTTGGTGTAGGTCAGAGTTTCCAGAGCTTGCGACACTTTCTTACCGCGGATCAGGTCAGCCACAAGGCGAACCTTCTGAGCAGAAGAACGAGCGTGGCGATGTTTAGCGATAGTTTCCATCTCTTCCTCCTACCTTAGCGCTTTTTGGCCTTTTTATCGGCCGCATGGCCGCGATAAGTACGGGTCGGCGCGAATTCACCCAGTTTGTGACCAACCATTTCGTCGGAAACAAAAACTGGAACATGCTGACGACCATTATGGACAGCGATGGTCAAACCGATCATGTTAGGAAAGATCGTTGAACGACGGGACCAAGTCTTAATAGGCTTTTTGTCTCCGCTTTCCACCGCTTTCTCTACCTTCTTCAGCAAGTGCAGGTCAATAAATGGACCTTTCTTGAGAGAACGTGGCATGGTTTATCCTCTAATTATTTTTTAGAACGACGACGTACGATGTATTGATCAGTACGTTTGTTGCTACGGGTCTTCTTACCTTTGGTCTGGATGCCCCATGGAGTTACAGGGTGTTTACCAAAGTTACGACCTTCACCACCACCATGTGGATGGTCTACTGGGTTCATCGCCGTACCACGAACGGTAGGACGGATACCACGCCAGCGGCTTGCACCAGCTTTACCCAGAACGCGCAGCATGTGTTCTGCGTTACCAACTTCGCCTAAAGTAGCACGGCAGTCAGACAGTACTTTACGCATTTCACCAGAGCGCAGACGCAGGGTTACATAAGAACCATCACGTGCAACGATCTGAGCATAAGCACCGGCTGAACGAGCCAGCTGGCCGCCTTTACCTGGTTTCATTTCTATGTTGTGAACAGTAGAACCAACCGGGATATTGCGCATTGGCAGAGTGTTACCGGTCTTGATTGCTGAATCAGCACCAGACTGGATTTGATCACCCGCTTTCAGGCCCTTAGGCGCAAGGATGTAACGACGCTCACCGTCTTTGTACAGAACCAGTGCGATGTTTGCTGAACGGTTTGGATCATATTCCAGACGTTCAACAACAGCAGGGATACCGTCTTTGTTACGCTTGAAGTCAACCAGACGATAGTGCTGCTTATGGCCGCCACCGATGTGACGAGTGGTAATACGACCATTGTTGTTACGACCACCAGTTTTGCTGTTTTTTTCCAACAACGGAGCATAAGGCTTACCCTTATGCAGCTCAGGGTTAACCACTTTAACAACGTGGCGACGGCCCGGAGACGTAGGTTTACATTTAACAATTGCCATTGTTCTTTACTCCTCCGACTTACTCAGCGCCGCCAACGAAGTCCAAATTCTGGCCTTCTTTCAGGGTGACGTAAGCTTTTTTCCAGTCGCTACGACGACCAATACGCTGACCGTGGCGTTTAACCTTACCTTTAACCAGCAAAGTGTTTACACCTTCAACTTCAACCTCGAACAGTTTCTGTACGGCAGCTTTGATCTCTGCTTTAGTCGCGTCTTTCGCAACTTTGAGAACGATGGTGTTGCTTTTTTCCATCGCTGTAGAAGCTTTTTCAGATACGTGCGGCGCGCGCAGTACTTTTAGCAGACGTTCTTCACGGATCATGCCAGCATCTCCTCAACTTGCTTCACAGCTTCAGCAGTCATAACCACTTTGTCGAAGGCGATCAGGCTTACTGGGTCGATACCTGCTGCATCACGAACGTCAACCTTGTACAGGTTACGAGCTGCTAAGAACAGGTTCTCATCAACTTCGCCAGTGACAATCAGCACGTCTTCCAGAGCCATTTCTTTCAGTTTCTGTACCAGCAACTTAGTCTTAGGTGCTTCAACAGAAAACGTCTCGACAACGATCAGACGATCTTGACGTACCAGTTCAGACAGGATGCTTTTCAGAGCACCACGGTACATCTTTTTATTAACTTTTTGACTGTGGTCCTGTGGTTTCGCTGCGAAAGTTACACCACCAGAGCGCCAAATTGGACTCTTAATAGAACCAGAACGTGCACGGCCAGTGCCTTTTTGACGCCATGGTTTTTTACCTGAACCAGAAACTTCAGCACGAGTTTTCTGAGCACGAGTACCTTGACGAGCACCAGCTGCATACGCAACAACTACTTGATGCACAAGCGCTTCATTGAAATCACGCCCGAAGGTAGTTTCGGAAACAGTCAGCGCGCTTTGCGCGTCTTTCATTACCAATTCCATTCCTATCTCCTCGACGTTACGCCTTGACAGCCGGTTTTACGATCAGGTTACTGTTCGTTGCACCTGGAACAGCACCTTTGACCAGCAGCAGGTTACGCTCAGCGTCAACACGTACTACATCTAGGCTCTGAACGGTTACACGCTCATTACCCAGTTGGCCTGCCATTTTCTTGCCTTTAAATACCTTGCCCGGAGTCTGGTTCTGACCGATAGAACCCGGAACACGGTGAGACAAGGAGTTACCATGGGTAGCATCCTGAGTACGGAAGTTCCAGCGCTTAACAGTACCCGCGAAACCTTTACCTTTAGATGTACCAGTAACGTCGACTTTTTTAACGTCAGCGAAAATTTCAACGCTAATGCTTTGGCCTACAGTGAACTCTGTATCGTTTTCTGACAGACGGAATTCACGCAGGATGCGGCCAGCTTCTACGCCAGCTTTAGCGAAATGACCTGCTTCAGGTTTATTAACGCGGCTAGCTTTTTTGCTACCAGCCGTTACCTGAATTGCACGATAACCGTCAGTCTCTTTGCTTTTAACTTGAGTTACACGGTTATTTTCGATTTCGATAACAGTTACAGGGATTGAAACACCATCTTCCGTGAAGATGCGAGTCATACCCACTTTTTTACCGACTAAACCAATCATTGTTTCAACCTCTCAATCGTTCAATGACCTGATTAACCCAGGCTGATCTGCACGTCTACACCGGCAGCCAGATCCAGACGCATCAGAGCATCAACGGTTTTCTCAGTTGGCTCAACGATGTCAACCAGACGTTTGTGAGTGCGAATTTCGTACTGATCACGCGCATCTTTGTTAACGTGCGGAGAAATCAGAACGGTAAAACGCTCTTTACGAGTCGGCAGCGGGATCGGACCACGAACTTGCGCACCAGTGCGTTTCGCAGTCTCTACGATTTCCGCAGTTGATTGATCGATCAAACGGTGATCAAATGCTTTCAGGCGGATACGGATTCTTTGGTTCTGCATGAGACCAGAGCTCCAACTATTTTATAAACGTAAATGATTACTCCTCGCACCCATTTCGATTGATAGGGAAGTGTAATCGTTCTGTGTATAACTCCCATATCGGGAGTATTTTAAATGGCGGTAATTAATTCACCGCTCATTACTGATCATAAATCAGCCCTACTCTGTGTAGGTAAGCCCGCGCATTATACGTGAATTTACCCACAAAGCAAGGTTAAGAGTGAAATCTATGCAAAAAAGTACATACAAGAAAGGGGAATTGAAAGAGCGCGCCCTATATACATCAAATTATAGGGCGGCAAAATTATGGCTATGCTTCCTCGCTAAGCTGAGATTGAATATAATTCTGTATTCCAATTCGGGTTATCAGTTCAAGTTGAGTTTCCAACCAATCGATATGATTTTCTTCATCAGCAAGTACCTCTATCATCAAGTCCCTGCTGACATAATCATGAACTGAATCAGCATAGGCGATCGCTTCTCTGAGATCCTTTGTACCCCGTAGTTCTAATTCCAAATCAGATCGCAGTATTTCTTCTACATCTTCTCCGATATTGAGTTTGCCTAAGTCTTGTAAATTTGGTATCCCTTCTAGGAAAAGAATACGCTCGATAAACTTATCCGCATGCTTCATCTCATCAATGGACTCGTGATATTCGACTTCATTTAGGCGCATCAATCCCCAGTTTTTAAACATTCGGGCATGCAAGAAATATTGATTGATGGCGACAAGCTCGTTACCAAGAAGTTTATTCAAATGTGCAATTATTTTTTTATCACCTTTCATAACAAGTTCCTCCGCTTCCAGTAACTACAGTGTAGTACTAATTTGGCAGAGTAATTGCAAGAAAATTGTGTTTATTTTAGGCAACATTATCTATTGGAGGTAGCTGGGCAATCTCCTCATTCATTATTTCACGTGCTTGACGTATGCATTTTCCACAGTCGTTTCCTACAGGAACAAAGTTCCTCAACTCTCTGATAGAACGAATATGTTGCTGATGAACAGCATTACGTATGGTTTTATCGCTTATTGCATTACAGAGACAAACATACATGGAAGCACTCTTCTGACTATTTACACTCTTGATGGCTATTCAGGCCGGACAAAAGACCCATCCCAAAAATTTTTTACACTTATAAAATAAACGATATTCCAGAATAGTAAATAGAAATGAATATCATTTCAATTATTGTTTTTATTTTATTAAACAACAAAAAAACCACCGAATACAGTGGCTTCAAATAGAAAAGAGGAGCCTTGGCTCCTCTTTCATCATAATCTTTTGATAATTAAAGATTAAGCAAT
>NZ_JAQRFK010000051.1 GCF_028598745.1 Xenorhabdus sp. IM139775 | reverse complement strand
CAGCTCATAGTGCATACCAACCAATTGTTCTACCAATTGCGTTTCTAACTCGTATTCGCTTTGCGTTGCCATTAATTTTTAGTGCCTTATATTTATATGTAGCCGCAGACCCGATATTGACGGAACCAGAAATATTTATACGAACATTTGCTGTAGCAAACCTTGCTTCCAGATTTTTAGTTTGTCCAGCTCTGTTTTTTTAGCAGTGATTTTGTCGTCAATAGCTGAGAGGAAGTTGGCGATTTTGGTTTGTTCTGATTCGCAGGGAATAATAATTTCTATCTTTTCTATTGTGCTTTTGGAAAGGCTAGGCACACCAGATGCTTCATTATATTCTTTCCAATTTATAGTTAAAAATAATTGATAAATAAATTTTGGGCATACTTCTCTAAATTGATGGGTATAGAATAAAGTATCTACAGTCCAAATTTTTCCTTTGTAGTAAAAAGGCTTGTCAATGGTTCCCTTTCTGCCAATACATACCGTTTCTCCATCATAGAGAAATTGATCAATCATCGTCATAAGACCACCGGTACCAAATACCGGAACGTCACCAGCACTCAGATGTTTATAGTCTCGACCACTACCAATTGTTAGCACATTACCTAAGAGTTTTTTTCTCCACTCCGGAAACTCTTCCCCATTCTCATCCTTAAACCGCAATTCCTGACTAAAAATCTTCTGCATCATGCCTTTTTTGTATTGACACAATAGGTCGTACTGCTTATTTAGCAGAGTGATTTTTTTATCAACAGAGGATAGAAAACTGGCGATTTTGGTTTGCAGGGCGAGAGCATGAAAGCCTGTTTTTTGAACGATCCGTGCAAATAAAACACTGATTGATACTTTAACAAGACCGAATTGAGTGATATTCGCCCTATAATTGACTGTGTTGCATACAAATTAAGGTCGAAAAACGTTCGTGCTCTCGCCCTGTTTTGGTTTGTTCTTCCAATGATGGATAATTTATTTCAAGTGTCTTCAATTGTGACGAATATAAATGAACAACAGAGTTTCCTTGAGCTATTTTCGCTAGCTCATTTCTCTTCTTTCCAACAATATTATAAGACAAAAAAAGACTACTAATGTTTTTAACCTTAGGTGTAAGAATATTAATATCTCCACCAAGAATAACGTTATCCTCTAAAAGGGTACTGGCCCGAGCGATATCAATTGCAGTCTCACCAGATGCGGGAATAAGGATATCACCTGTTTTACTGATGACATATTCATCAGGATGACAATTAGTTCTCGATTGAATGTTATAAATTTTCTCATTATAAATGGTATATAATTCTCCATAGCGTATACATGGATACTGGCCATTCTCGGAAATATCGCCTTTTGATATACCTTTACCTTTTTTAAATTCAACGAGCTCACCAAGATAGGCCTTATGCCATACTGATAACTCCTCATTTTTATATAAATCTAACCGCAGCTTCGGTATCATCACTTCTCCCCCTCCGCCAGCATAAACGGTACATTAATACCCAGCTCCTTGCAGAATCCGGCAATAGTCTTATCGATATCCGCCACTTTTCCTTCCAGTTCGCGGATCTCCTGCGCTACGGCATTGAGATCAATCTCCTCTTCCGCTTCAAAGGTATCCACATAGCGGGGAATATTGAGGTTGTAATCGTTATTACGGATCTCTTCCATCGTGGCAATATGGCTATACTTCTCCACCGCTTTCCAGTCGTTATAGGTGTCGGCAATCTTATCGATATGTTCCGGCAGCAGGCGGTTCTGAGTTTTCACCTTCTCAAAGTCATTGCTGGCATCGATAAATAGAATGCTGTCGTTGTGCTTACGGCACTTACGCAGTACCAGTACGCAGGTCGGAATGCTGGTGCCGAAGAAGATATTGGCTGGCAGGCCGATCACAGCATCAATGCAGTTCAGCTTTTCAATCATAAACTGGCGGATATGCCCTTCCGCTGCGCCACGGAACAGCACGCCGTGCGGCAGAACCACCGCCATGGTGCCATCATCTTCCAAGTGGTAGAACATATGCTGCACAAACGCCATATCCGCTTTGCTGGCGGGTGCCAGTCTTCCGTACTGGGCAAAACGGTCGTCGTTCATAAACAGCGGGCTGGCGCTCCATTTCGCCGAGAATGGGGGGTTGGCGACAATCGCATCAAACTTCAGGTGCGTATGTTGCGGATATTCCAGTGTATCTTCCTGAATAATTTCAAAATCCGCATAGTGAACACCGTGCAGGATCATATTCATTCGCGCCAGGTTATAGGTGGTACGGTTCATCTCCTGACCGTAAATTTTCCCCACCGATGAAGCTTCACGTTTTACGCGTAGTAGCAGTGAACCGGAACCGCAGGTTGGGTCATAAACGTTTTTCAGTTTCAGCTTGTAGGTAGTGACGATTTTCGCCAATAAAGTTGAAACAGGCTGTGGGGTATAAAACTCACCAGCTTTTTTACCTGCCCCAGAAGCGAATTGACCAATCAGGTATTCATAAGCATCACCCAAGATATCGGAGCTGGCTTCGCTCAGGTCAAAACTCAGCTTGTCGAGCTCAGTGATCACTTTTCCGATCAGCTCGTTTTTCGCTTTTGCAGTGCTACCCAGTTTACTGGAGCCTAAATCCAGATCTTCAAACAGATTGCTAAAATCATCGGCTGAATCCGTCCCCAGTGTGCTTTGTTCAATATTGCGCAGTGTGTTCGCCAGATCTTCCAGGATAAATCCGGTGCCAGCACCTTTAGGGTCTTTCGCAACACGTTCCGCCATCGTGTGGAACAGATCAGTAGGAGGCAGGAAGTAACCCAGAGTCTGGATGCTGTCTTCTTTTACCGCTTCTACGATATCCTGATACGCCGGATGCCCTGTCGAGAGTTCATTGTACTTAATCCTGTCTTCAGCAAGGATCTTGTTCGCGTATGCAACAAATTTTTCAGAGAGATATTTGTAGAAGATAAAGCCTAAGCAATAATCGCGGAATTCATCAGCGTGCATCTTACCGCGCAGAGTATCGGCAATATTCCACAGTCGGCTTTGCAGTTCACTTAAATTTTGTGCTTCAATTTGGGGAGACATCGTACTACTTCCTAAGTATTTCAGTTCGTCACAGTACCGCAACGGTTAGATTAAATCATATCACTGAAAATGAAAAAATCCGGTCAGCTTACGCATAACCGGATTAAAACAGTATTTAGTTCTGGTTTACACGTGCATTAGCCGATTACTCCACCGTCACCGACTTCGCCAAGTTACGTGGCTGATCCACATCCGTGCCTTTGATCAAGGCAACGTGGTAAGACAGTAATTGCAGAGGCACGGTGTAGAAGATCGGGGCGATCAACTCTTCTACGTGGGGCAGGGGGATGATCTTCATGTTTTCGCTGTTGGTGAAACCGGCATCCTGATCGGCGAAAACGTACAGCAAACCGCCACGGGCGCGGACTTCTTCGATGTTGGATTTCAGTTTTTCCAACAGTTCGTTGTTCGGTGCAACGATGATCACCGGCATGTCCGCATCGATCAAGGCTAATGGGCCATGCTTCAATTCACCGGCAGCGTAGGCTTCTGCGTGAATGTAAGAGATCTCTTTCAGTTTCAGTGCACCTTCAACCGCGATTGGATACTGATCGCCACGGCCAAGGAACAAGGCATGATGTTTCTCAGAGAAGTCTTCCGCCAAGGCTTCAATCAGCTTGTCTTTGGATAACATGCTTTCAATGCGGCTTGGCAAGGCATGCAGGGCGTGAACAATGTCCTGCTCCAGTGCTGTATCCGCATCTTTCAGGCGCCCCATGTAGGCCACCAGCATCAGCAATACGGTTAACTGGGTGGTAAAGGCTTTGGTCGATGCCACACCGATTTCAGCGCCTGCTTTGGTCATCAGGGCAAATTCAGATTCACGTACCAACGAGGAACCGGCAACGTTACAGATGGTCAATGACGTCAGATAGCCCAGTTCTTTGGATAGACGCAGGGCAGCCAAGGTGTCAGCCGTTTCACCAGACTGGGACAGAGTGATAAGCAAGCTACCTTTACGGCGCGCTGGCTTGCGGTAACGGAATTCAGAAGCAATCTCAACATCACATGGAATGCCTGCCAGTGATTCAAACCAGTAGCGTGAAACCATCCCTGCATTGTAGGAGGTGCCGCAGGCGACGATTTGGATATGCTCAACCTGAGACAGTAATTGCGCAGCATTAGCACCCAGTTCTGACAGATTGACCTGACCATTGCTCAAACGGCCTTCCAATGTGCTTTTGATCGCCATTGGCTGTTCGTAAATCTCTTTCTGCATGTAGTGACGGTATACCCCTTTATCACCTGCATCGTACTGAACGTTGGATTCAATTTGCTCGCGCTCAACCGCTTCACCCTGTACATCAAAGATACGAACAGTGCGACGGGTGATTTCGGCGATATCCCCTTCTTCCAGATAGATAAAGCGACGAGTCACCGGCAGCAGCGCTAATTGGTCAGATGCCAGGAAGTTTTCCCCCATCCCCAAACCAATCACCAGTGGGCTGCCAGAGCGTGCAGCAACCAGCACATCCGGGTGACGGCTATCCATAATCACGGTGCCATAAGCGCCGCGTAATTGTGGAATAACACGCTGAACGACTTCCAGCAGTGAACCACCTTGTTGCTGTTCCCAGTGAACAAGATGGGCAATCGTTTCAGTATCGGTATCAGAAGAGAAGAGGTAACCACGCGCTTTTAATTCTTCGCGCAGCTCTTCATGGTTTTCAATAATGCCGTTATGCACAACCGCGATATGTTCAGAAACGTGGGGATGGGCATTGCGTTGGCTTGGCTCACCATGTGTCGCCCAACGCGTGTGGGCAATCCCCGTACCACCAATAACGGGCTGTTTGTCCACTTCATCAGCCAGCATCTGCACTTTACCCACTTCACGCAGGCGGGTCATGCGGTTTTCACTGTCAACATTTTCACTGTCAACAACAGCCATACCCGCAGAATCATAACCACGATACTCCAGGCGACGAAGACCTTCGATCAGTATTTCCGCAATATCTCGTTGTGCACAAGCACCAACAATTCCACACATTTTGTTTTATTCCTAAAAACAGGGCGAATAAACACCCTTTTTATGTCGCACAACCTGATTGTCTTACGGCAAATCGTGTTACGGCTTTGCCGTCCCCGAGCTTTGTAGAGATGGGGATTTTTATTATGGATATAGCTTAATTATTTTTTCTTTACTGGACGCTGCCAGTTTTTAATATGGGTTTGCTTTACGCGGCTGATCACCAATTCGTTCTCAGCAATGTTTTTTGTTACTGTGGTTCCGGCACCAATCGTTGCCCCTTTCGCGACTGTCACTGGCGCGACAAGTTGGGTGTCAGAACCCACAAAGACATCATCACCAATGATGGTTTTAAATTTATTGGCACCATCATAGTTGCAGGTTATGGTTCCTGCACCAATGTTGACATTATTGCCAATTTCAGCATCACCAAGATAAGTCAGGTGACCCGCCTTGGAACCTTCGCCAAGTGAGGATTTTTTCATTTCAACGAAATTGCCAACGTGCGCTTTTTCCGCCAATCTGGAACCCGGGCGCAAACGGGCAAAAGGCCCAATGGTGCACTCAGCTGCAATTTCAGACTCTTCGATGATAGTGTAAGGACTAATGACTGCCCCATCACCAATCACGCAATTTTTCAGGATACAGCCAGTGCCGATCTGAACATTATTTCCCAGTGTGACATGGCCCTTGATAACCACGTTAGTATCAATCACTACATCACGGCCATGTTCTAATGTTCCGCGCAGATCAAAACGGGCAGGATCTAACAGCATGACACCAGCCAGCAGGAGTTTTTCAGCTTGTTCTGACTGGTAAATACGCTCCAGGGCAGCAAGTTGCTGGCGATTGTTAACCCCTTCCATCTCACTTAAGCGGCTTGGGTGTACGGCCTTGATTTGACGGCCTTCTTGGTGTGCAAGGGCAATAACATCAGTCAGGTAATATTCGCCTTGGGCGTTGTTGTTTTCCAACTTGGATAACCAACGTTTTAAATCCCCGCCATTCGCCACCAAAATACCGGTGTTAATTTCATTGATTTTACGCTGTTCTTCCGTGGCGTCTTTCTGTTCAATAATGCCTGCCACTTCACCCTGTTCACGAATGATACGGCCATAGCCCGTTGGATTATCCAGAATGGCCGTTAATAAACCAATTCCACCCGCAGGTTTTGCTTCCATCAAACGCGCTAGGGTATCTTTGCCAATCAGCGGCACATCACCGTAAAGGATCAGTATATCTTCATCATCTGAAAAGTGCGGTGCCGCTTGCTGCATAGCATGGCCCGTACCAAGTTGTTCAGCTTGCAGTACCCAGTTCAGATTTTGGTTAGCAAGTACTTGCTTCATTAGGTCACCGCCATGCCCATAAACCAAATGAACATTTTCGGTACCCAATTCCATTGCGGTATCAATGACATGCTGAACCATCGGCTTACCGGCCAGCAAGTGCAGGACTTTGGGAAGAGCGGAATACATGCGCGTTCCTTTACCTGCGGCAAGGATAACGGCACTTTTTGTATTGGCACTATTTGCAATACTAGACATAAGAAACCTGACAATTCCAATTTTAAGTATGAAAGTAAACCTGTTCGCGAAATAAATTGCCACATATTTCGCAATGCAAAAAAGCCAGTTAGCTTTCACCAACTGGCTTTTTATCTCACTGCCTATACCCGTTATCTTTCAAGTTGCCGCTCAATGATGGGATGCAATTCGAAATCTATTGGGTATTTATTACATCATTTTCTTTGTCAGCTCGATAACGCGAAGTTTCGCGATCGCTTTCGACAATTCAGCAGATGCCTGAGCATAATCAACATCGCCGTGAGAATTACGGATGTGTTCTTCTGCCTTGCGCTTGGCTTCAAGCACTTTAGCTTCATCCAAATCCTTGCCACGGATCGCTGTATCGGCCAGTACGATAACGCCGTTTGGCTGAACTTCAAGAATACCCCCGGACAGGTAGATAAACTCTTCTTCACCAAACTGCTTAACAATACGTATCATGCCCGGTTTTATGGCAGTAAGTAGTGGTGTGTGTTGAGGATAGATCCCCAGCTCACCTTCACTACCAGTCACCTGAATCTTCTGTACCAGCCCTTCAAACATCTGTTTTTCAGCACTGACTACGTTCAGGGAGAACGTCATTGCAGCCATATCAACCTCCCGTCAGCCGTATTAAAGCGCCTTCGCTTTTTCCACAGCTTCTTCGATGGCACCAACCATGTAGAACGCCTGCTCTGGCAGGTGGTCATAATCACCGTTCAGGATGCCCTTGAAGCCACGGATCGTGTCTTTCAGAGAAACGAATTTACCTGGTGAACCGGTGAAGACTTCTGCAACGAAGAATGGCTGGGACAGGAAGCGCTGGATTTTACGGGCACGTGCTACAACCAGTTTGTCTTCTTCTGACAGTTCATCCATCCCCAGAATGGCGATAATGTCTTTCAGTTCCTGATAACGTTGCAGGATTGACTGAACGCCACGAGCCACATCATAGTGTTCCTGACCAACAACCAGTGGATCAAGCTGACGGCTGGTTGAATCCAGCGGGTCAACCGCAGGGTAAATACCCAAGGATGCGATCTGACGGCTCAATACAACGGTTGCATCCAAGTGAGCAAAGGTTGTCGCAGGTGATGGGTCAGTCAAGTCATCCGCAGGAACGTAAACGGCCTGTACGGAGGTGATGGAACCCGTTTTGGTTGAGGTGATACGCTCTTGCAGCACACCCATCTCTTCCGCCAATGTTGGCTGATAACCTACCGCAGATGGCATACGACCCAACAGTGCAGAGACTTCTGTTCCTGCCAGGGTATAACGGTAAATATTGTCAACGAACAGCAGAACGTCACGGCCTTCATCACGGAATTTTTCTGCCATGGTCAAACCCGTCAATGCGACGCGCAGACGGTTTCCTGGTGGCTCATTCATCTGACCGTATACCAGAGAAACTTTATCCAGTACGTTTGAATCGGTCATTTCGTGATAGAAGTCGTTACCTTCACGGGTACGTTCACCCACACCAGCAAATACGGAGTAACCTGAGTGCTCGATCGCGATGTTACGGATAAGCTCCATCATGTTAACGGTTTTACCTACACCCGCACCACCAAACAGACCCACTTTACCACCCTTAGCGAACGGGCAGATCAGATCCATGACTTTGATACCGGTTTCCAGCAGTTCCTGAGAGTTGGACAACTCTTCATAGGTTGGTGCTGTACGGTGAATTGACCAGCGCTCTTCTTCGCCGATCTCACCTTTCATGTCAATGGGATCACCCAATACGTTCATGATACGGCCCAGTGTGGCTTTACCCACTGGGACTTCGATTGGGTGTCCTAAATCAGTTACGTCCAAATGACGGCGCAGGCCATCGGAGGTACCCATTGCGATACAACGGACGATACCACCACCTAACTGCTGCTGAACTTCCAGCACCAGTTTTTCTTCACCGTTTTTAACCTCAAGGGCATCGTACACTTTTGGTACGCTGTCCTGAGGGAATTCGACGTCCACCACGGCGCCGATTACCTGGATAATCTTTCCAGTAGCCATCTTGAATCCTCTACGTAATTCGTAAACCTAGCTGTTAAACCGCAGAAGCACCCGAAACGATTTCGGTGAGTTCCTGAGTGATGCTGGCCTGACGAGCCTTGTTGTAAACCAACTGCAACTCTTTGATCAGGTTGCCACCGTTATCGGTCGCGGCTTTCATCGCTACCATTCGTGCGGCCTGTTCACTAGCCAGGTTTTCAACGACGCCCTGATAAACTTGCGATTCTATATAGCGGCGCAGCAGGGTATCCAACAACGCCTTAGGATCAGGTTCATACAGATAGTCCCAAGACTTCTTCTTCAGTGTTTCATCGTCTCCGGCTGGCAGAGGCAATAACTGAGTGATCGTCGGAACCTGAGACATTGTATTCATGAACTTGTTTGTCACTATATACAGTTTATCCAAACGCCCTTCGTCATAGGCTTGCATCATGACGTGGACTGGCCCGATCAGTTCGGACAATGATGGGTTATCTCCCATCCCTGTTACTTGAGCAACAATGTTGCCACCAACAGAAGAAAAGAAAGAAACCGCTTTTGATCCAACAAGTGCCAAATCAACTTGGATGTTTTTATCAGACCAGTCTTTCATTTCTATCAGCAATTTTTTGAACAAGTTAATGTTCAAACCGCCACATAAACCACGGTCAGTTGAAACAACCACGTACCCAACACGCTTCACTTCACGCTCTGCAAGGTATGGATGTTTGTATTCCAGATTACCTAACGCAAGATGTCCAATCACATTGCGAATGGTTTCTGCATAAGGACGGCTGGCCGCCATGCGGTCCTGCGTTTTACGCATTTTGGACGCGGCGACCATCTCCATCGCTTTAGTGATTTTTTGCGTGTTTTGCACACTGGCGATTTTGGTACGTATCTCTTTTGCGCCGGCCATTTCTGCTTCTCCGAATTCAACCAGACGGCCCGAGTTATTTTAATTAAATAAAATCAAACTGGGCCGAATAGTGTTACCAGGACTGAGTCGCCTTGAAGGATTCCAACAGAGCGTTCAGCTTCGCTTCGATCTCTGTGTTGTAATCACCAGACTGGTCAATCTCTTTCAGAAGATCAGCATGTTCACGGCTAGCATACGCCAACAACGCAGCTTCGAAACTGACCACTTTCGCGATTTCGATATCTTCCAGATAACCACGCTCAGCGGCAAACAGAGACAGCGCCTGCTGTGCAATGGACATCGGCAGATACTGTTTCTGTTTCAACAACTCAGTCACTTTCTGACCATGATCCAACTGCTTACGTGTTGCATCATCCAGATCAGAAGCAAACTGGGAGAATGCCGCCAGTTCACGGTACTGAGCCAGAGCGGTACGAATACCACCGGACAGTTTCTTGATGATCTTAGTCTGAGCCGCACCACCCACACGGGATACAGAAATCCCTGGGTTAACCGCTGGGCGGATACCGGAGTTGAACAGAGAAGATTCAAGGAAGATCTGACCATCAGTGATGGAGATAACGTTGGTTGGTACGAACGCAGAAACGTCACCGGCCTGAGTTTCGATGATTGGCAGCGCAGTCAGAGAACCTGTTTTACCCTTCACTTCACCGTGGGTGAATTTTTCAACGTATTCAGCGTTAACACGCGCTGCACGCTCCAACAGACGGGAGTGCAGATAGAATACGTCACCAGGGAAGGCTTCACGTCCAGGTGGACGACGCAGCAACAGGGAAACCTGACGGTATGCGACAGCCTGTTTAGACAGGTCATCGTAAACAATCAGTGCATCTTCACCGCGATCACGGAAGTATTCACCCATCGCACAACCAGAGTAGGGTGCCAGATATTGCAGGGCCGCAGACTCAGAAGCGGATGCAACAACCACGATGGTATTTTCCAGTGCACCATGCTCTTCCAGTTTACGAACGACGTTAGCAATGGTAGATGCTTTCTGGCCAATCGCAACATAGATACATTTGATACCAGAATCACGCTGGTTGATGATCGCATCGATAGCCAGAGCGGTTTTACCGGTCTGACGGTCACCGATAACCAGTTCACGCTGGCCACGGCCGATTGGGATCATGGCATCAACAGATTTGTAACCTGTCTGGACAGGCTGGTCAACGGATTGACGATCGATAACCCCGGGTGCGATAACCTCGATGGGTGAGAAGCCATCGTGCTCAACAGCGCCCTTGCCGTCAATCGGCTCCCCCAGTGTGTTCACAACACGACCCAGCAGACCACGACCAACAGGTACTTCCAAAATACGGCCAGTACATTTGACTTTCATGCCTTCGGCCAAGTCAGCATACGGCCCCATGACAACCGCACCTACAGAGTCGCGCTCCAGGTTCAGTGCAATTGCGTAACGGTTGCCAGGCAGGGAGATCATTTCACCCTGCATGACATCGGCTAAACCGTGGACACGAATGATACCGTCGTTAACGGAAACAATCGTTCCTTCATTGTGAGCTTCACTCACGACATTGAACTGAGCAATACGCTGTTTGATCAGTTCGCTGATTTCGGTGGAATTCAGTTGCATATGCTCCAGTCCCCTTAAGACTGCAAGTCGTCTGTTAAACGATCCAGACGGCCACGAATACTGCCATCAATCACCATGTCACCTGCGCGGATAACCACACCGGCAATAACAGACTTATCAATTTTGCAATTCAGCTTCACTTTGCGTGACAGACGTTTTTCCATCGCCGCAGAAATTTTAGCCTGCTGCTGCTCATTCAGTTCGGATGCAGAAATCACTTCAATATCGATGGTCGATTCAAGTGATGCACGCAATTGGATAAATTGCTGGAAGACTTCTGGCAGTACCAGCAAGCGACCATTTTCTGCCATGACACGAATAAAGTTCTGAGCATGCTCATCAACCTGCTCACCACAAAGGGTGATGAAGGTTTTAGCTAACGTTTCCGGTGCCAATGAACCGGAAAGCAGCTCACCAACCTGCTCATTACGAGTCACCTCAGCAATGAACGCCAGCATATTCTGCCAGTGTTCAAGAGATTGGTGTTCTACAGCAAAGTCAAAAGCTGCTTTGGCGTAGGGGCGAGCTACCGTAGCAAATTCAGACATGCCCCTCCCTCCTTACAGTTCAGCGACCAGTTTATCAACGATGTCGCTGTTAGCAGCTTCATCCACGGAACGTTCGATGATTTTCTCGGCACCTGCGATCGCCAGCATCGCAACCTGTTTACGTAACTCTTCACGAGCGCGCTTGCGTTCAGCTTCAATTTCAGCATGAGCCTGCGCTACAATTTTGTTACGTTCCAGCTCAGCTTCTGCTTTAGCATCATCAATAATCTGGGCTTTTTGTTTATTAGCCTGTTCAATGATAACTTGCGCATCCGCTTTCGCTTTTTTCAGTTGGTCGGTCGCATTGGCTTGCGCTAAGTCCAGGTTCTTTTTAGCACGCTCTGCTGAAGCCAAACCGTCAGCAATCTCTTTCTGACGTTTTTCAATGGCCGCCATGATCGGTGGCCATACATACTTCATGCAGAACAAAACAAACAGGACAAACGCAAAGGCCTGGCCGAGGATTGTTGCGTTAATATTCACGACACAATACCTCTATTTCAATTAATGAATTGGCGTAATTTTAAGTTCTGCTATTTTATTAACCGCCAACAGCGAACATCATAAACAAGCCCAGGCCCACAGCAATCATCGGAATGGCGTCAACCAGACCCATGACGATAAAGAACTGCGTACGCAGCAGAGGAATCAGATCAGGTTGGCGAGCAGCGCCTTCCAGGAATTTACCCCCGAGGATGCCGATACCGATCGCAGCACCAATAGCCGCCAAACCCATCAGAATAGCGGCAGCTATGTACAGCAGATCCATGTTTATATCCATGACAGTCTCCAGTTTGTTTCAAGTTAAAACACAATTATTGATTGATAAAAAATTAATGCTCTTCAGATGCCATCGACAGATAAACAATCGTCAGAACCATGAAAATAAAGGCTTGTAACGTAATAATCAGTATATGGAAAATCGCCCAAGGCACGCTGAGTAGCCACTGTGACCACACAGGCAAAAGAGCCGCGATAAGAATAAAGATCAATTCGCCAGCATACATATTACCAAACAGTCGCAGACCGAGTGATATAGGTTTAGACAGCAAGCTGACCCCTTCCAGAATTAAGTTAATTGGAATAAACAGTGGATGATTGAAAGGCTGCAATGTCAGCTCCTTCGCAAAACCACGAATTCCTTTTATCTTAATGCTGTAGAACAGAATGAGGACAAAGACGCCAAGGGCCATCGACAAAGTAACACTGACATCTGCGGTTGGAACAATACGCAGGGCAGGCAAGCCGAATAAGTGTTCACCGATTAAAGGAATAAAATCGATTGGCAGCAAGTCCAATGCGTTCATGAGTAACACCCAGACGAACACAGTCAAAGCCAGAGGCGCTATCACTTTGCTCTTGCCGTGATACATATCACGAACAGTGTTATCAACGAAGCCGATTACCATTTCTATTGCAGTCTGAAATTTCCCCGGCACGCCATCAGTGGCGCGAACCGCGACTCTTCTGAATACAAATAGAAACAACATCCCTAATACGATGGAGAAAAAAAGCGAGTCAATATTTAACGTCCAGAACGTCGCCTTAGCGTGGGGATCGACCAACTCAAAGGTACGCAAGTCCAACTGAAGGTGCCTCAAGTGATGACTTATGTACTCCGAAGTTGAAACTTCTCCTGATGCAGACATGATGCTTTTTACCCTTTTGTTGTTAAAAACGCTAACCGTTCATTACGGCAGGTGCGATGATCTGCACAATCAGCACCGCTAAATAGGCCACACCAAGTGGTGTAAATGCCGCCTTGAACACCCCTAAAGCGACTATCAGCACGGTTATCGTAATGATAACCTTCACCCCTTCGCTAATCGCGAAAAACCATGCAATCCGTACTGGAACCCCTTCTTCCTTTACCTTTTGGAAGCGGCTAAGCAGCATAAAAATGACATTTGGCAGCCAACATGCCAACCCGCCGGCAAAAGCAGAAGCGCCCCACTCTATACTTTTGGTACAAAAAGCTACACTGAGAATAACAAAAGTCATTAACTGCCAAAATAACAGTTTCAGTGCCGTTCTACCGCTGTAAAGGGATACAGACATGACGTTTGTTTTCTCCCTGTGGTACACCATCACACATCAGGCTTTGCTGAATGCTGTATAAAACTGGCTTTGCTTAAGAGTGTCAAGTGACAAAAACGTGCAAATTATACGGGCAGCCAAAATGAATTCAATCCATAAGTAGCGAAAAAGTGAATAATTATTTAAATTTCTAACTTTGCTGCTAGATCGCTCACAAATACCATTTAATATTCTGTAATGACTCATGGTACAGACTCAAAATTAAACGTGATGCACATCACACCAAACAAAAACCATTAATTATATTTATCATTAATTATGTGATAAATATCTTTTCTTTTTTTTTTCACTGAAAATAAACCAATTAATGTTACACCTATAAAGTTTTATCTGATATACCGATAAAAAAGCTTCAATGATTATTTTGCTCACTTTCTCCTAAGTGCTTTTATCAAGAAAACCGATAACTATCTTTGAAAAGAGAAATTCTACCAATATAAAAATAACGTTGGTTTTCTGTAAATCATCAGTAAATAAAGTTTAGTCGATGGAAGGGAATAATTAGTAACGTTCGTTACATTTTAAGTGTAGTTAGCGTCACTAATTATCTAGATTTTTATTGACAAATAGCAAAGTTAGTTTGACTTAAGTATTACCACATGACTCTGTTCATCTAACTCTGCGACCTGAAGAGGAATGACCCTGTCGAGCACAATCCCTGTTGGCAATTGAGCCAATTCCTCTTCCGGCAATACACCTTTCAAGGCATAAAAACGCCCTTCAGAGGGCTTGGGAAGATGACTGCACCATGACAGCATGTCTTGCAATGAAGCAAATGCACGGCTAATCACCCCATCAAAAGGGGGTTGAGGAATAAATTCCTCAACCCGGCTCTGTACTGGCTCAATATTGGTCAAACCGAGTTCATGTTGAACCTGACGCAAAAAGCGTACACGTTTTCCCAAACTATCCAATAAAGTGAAATGAGAATCCGGACGTACAATTGCCAGTGGGATGCCCGGCAAGCCAGGCCCTGTTCCCACATCAATAAATCGCGTTCCATGCAAGAATGGATTAACAACGATGCTGTCTATAATATGGCGAACCAGCATCTGTTCCGGATCACGGACAGAGGTCAGGTTATATGCCTTGTTCCATTTATTCAGCATATTAACGTAGGCGACAAGCTGCTGTTTTTGTTCCAGTAATAACGCCATGTCCGCTTTCGCCAGCAGTGATTCCAATTTGTTAAGCAAAATCTGTCCCCTTAGGTGTTACATACGACGCAATAAACCTTGTTTTTTCAGCCATACCAGCAAAATAGAAATTGCGGCTGGAGTGATGCCGGAAATACGTGAAGCCTGACCAATTGAACTTGGTTTATGATCATTCAGTTTTGCAATAACTTCATTGGAAAGCCCGCTGACTTGCCGATAATCCAAATCAACAGGCAATGCCGTATTTTCATGACGCAATTGTTTTTCGATCTCTTCTTGCTGACGTGCAATATAGCCTTCGTACTTCACCTGAATTTCAACTTGATCCGCCGCTTGGGGTTCAGTCAGTCCTGGTGCAAAACGGGGTAATGACGTCAGCAATTCATAATTCATCTCAGGACGACGCAGCAGATCTTCACCACTGGCTTCTTTTGATAACGGTGTTTTCAACATCCGGTTGATATCCTCTAAGTTATCAGAGTGAGGATGTATCCAGATATTACGCAGGCGCTGACGTTCCTGCTCGATCATTTCAAATTTGCGGCAATAATGTTCCCAACGGAGATCATCAACCAAACCCAGTTTACGGCCCTGTTCAGTCAGACGAAGATCCGCATTGTCTTCACGCAGCATCAAACGATATTCCGCGCGGGATGTAAACATGCGATACGGTTCTTTAGTGCCGAGTGTGCACAGATCATCGACCAATACGCCGATATAAGCCTGATCACGGCGTGGGAACCAACCTTCCTCACCATTGGCATAACGTGCCGCGTTGAGGCCAGCCAGTAATCCCTGTGCTGCTGCTTCTTCATATCCCGTGGTGCCATTGATCTGACCCGCAAAGAACAAGCCGTGAATAAATTTACTTTCCAGTGTTTGTTTTAAATCACGTGGATCGAAGAAATCATACTCGATCGCGTAGCCTGGGCGAATGATACGGGCGTTCTCCATGCCTTTCATGGAGTGAACAATTTGCATCTGAACATCAAATGGCAGACTGGTTGAAATACCATTTGGATAAATTTCGTTACTGGTCAGTCCCTCAGGTTCCAAGAAGATCTGGTGAGCGTTACGATCCGCGAAACGCATGACTTTGTCTTCAATGGAAGGGCAGTAACGAGGGCCGATCCCTTCGATGATCCCCGCATACATAGGACTGCGATCCAAGTTACTGCGGATCACTTCATGGGTTTTTTCATTGGTATGGGTAATATAACACGGGATCTGTCGTGGATGTTGATCAATATGACCCATGAATGAAAATACAGGGATCGGATTATCGGCAAGTTGTTGTTCAAGCTGGCTAAAATCAATGGTTCGTGCATCGATGCGAGGGGGTGTACCTGTTTTCAGGCGAGCTACACGCAAAGGCAGTTCACGTAAGCGATGAGACAATGAGATCGCAGGAGGATCTCCAGCCCGTCCTCCGCTGTAGTTTTCCAATCCGATGTGAATTTTGCCATCAAGGAAAGTCCCTACAGTGAGAACTACAGATTTAGCTTTAAATTTCAATCCCATACGAGTAACAACACCCGTGACGGTGTCGTTTTCAACAATGAGATCTTCAACGGGCTGCTGGAAGATCATTAAGTTGGGCTGGTTTTCCAGTGCCGTTCTTACAGCTTGTCGGTAAAGTACTCGATCCGCTTGTGCTCGTGTTGCCCGAACAGCCGGGCCTTTGCTGGCATTGAGTGTTCTAAACTGAATACCGGCTTGATCCGTGGCTTTTGCCATCAGGCCACCAAGTGCATCGATCTCTTTTACCAGATGCCCTTTACCGATCCCACCGATGGCTGGATTACATGACATCTGGCCCAAAGTATCAATATTGTGAGTCAGTAATAAGGTTTGACGCCCCATACGTGCGGAGGCCATTGCGGCTTCAGTACCGGCATGGCCCCCGCCAATAATGATGACGTCAAAGTGCTCTGGATAAAACATGTGCGAACCTTCAATTGTGAGAATGCTTCATATGCATTGGGGGGAGAATTCTACTCAAGTTTGTGCCTCAGACCAAGAGGTGAGAGATCGTCATTATTTAAAATAAGATCTCTTTATTTAAAGATCTCTTTATTAGATCTTTTATTAGGATCGCGATCATCTGTGGATAAGTGAATTTTCCATATAAAGATCATGATGCTGTAAAGGATCATTTGCTGTGAATGATCCGTGATCCAACGCAGTATAAGCTGGGATCTAAAAGCCTAGTTATTCACAGGCACTTAAATGTAACTGGGTTATTAAATGGATAACTACGGGTTAACCCCTGCTTTTCAGATAAGTTATCCACAGTTGATCGTTATATTTTTAATCAGATCAGAGTAACTTTGACCATTCTTTAACCCATTCTTCGGCTGGATCTTCGGGAATTTCGTGTTGCTGAATGTCGATTTCCAATCGATCGCCGATCCTTTTTGCTCCGCGATCTTCTAATAAGCGCTCCAGTGATCTTATTGCGCCACAGAATATGTCATATTCGGAACTGCCGATACCGACTGCACCAAATGTGATATTGCTAAGATCGGATTGCTGTTGTGTGATCTCATCAGCCAGTGGCTGGAGGTTATCAGGTAAATCCCCGGCTCCGTGCGTTGAAGTCACCACAAGCCACAATCCCTCAAGGGGAAGATCTTCCAATGAGGGGCCATGAAGTATCACTGTTGAAAAGCCGTTATTTTCTAGGATCTCAGCCATATGTTCTGCGACATATTCGGCGCTACCCAGTGTACTGCCGCTGATTAAGGTAATTGTACTCATCGTGATCCTTGCTAAATTAAAGAGCAACTATTGTACGCTGTGAATCTATTGGGATCTACCTGTGGATAATAGGGTTAACAGGTTTTCGCCTTAAGGTTTTATTGTCCGCATGATCGGGTTTTGCAGGGAGATCAACGTTTCTGTTGACTGAATTTCGTCAATCGTCTGGATCTTGTTGATAAGTACGTCCTGAAGGGATTCGATGGATCGGCACATAACCTTAATGAAAATGCTGTAGTGCCCTGTGGTGTAATAAACTTCAACGACTTCATCAAGCATATCGAGCTTCTTCAATGCGGCCGGATAGTCCTTGGCACTTTTTAATATGATGCCGATAAAGCAGCACACATCGAACCCCAGTTGTTTAGCACTGATATCAACCCGTGTCCCTGTAATGATCCCTGATTGTTTCATTTTTTCTACCCGGACATGAATTGTCCCCGGGCTGACTGCGAATTTTTTAGCTAATTCGGCATAAGGTGTACGTGCGTTTTCCATTAATGCGTGAAGTATGTCACGGTCTAAATTATCGATCTGATAAATTTCTGCCATTTCCAACCCCTTTTTTTGAATAATATTCATTTTTAAAGTGTAAAAATTATCGTTTATAAATCTTATACACTATTTTTATTATCAGATATTGAATTTGTACCTCATTTTGTTGCTTAATCTATATCAACAGGACACAGGGCCACTAAAAATTTTGAGATCATCATCATGAAAACTTCCTTTATTGAAAAGCAACAGCAGATTAGTTTCGTTAAATCGTATTTTTCCCGCCTGTTAGAGAAACAGCTAGGTCTAATCGAAGTGCAAGGACCTATCTTGAGTCGTCTTGGTGATGGTACTCAAGACAACTTATCTGGCCATGAAAAAGCGGTTCAGGTGAAAGTGAAAACGTTGCCGGAAGCGACATTTGAAGTGGTTCATTCTCTGGCGAAATGGAAACGTAAAACATTAGGTCGCTTTGGTTTTCAAGCTGAACAAGGGTTATATACTCATATGAAAGCCTTGCGTCCTGATGAAGATCGCTTGACACCGATCCATTCTGTCTTTGTTGACCAGTGGGATTGGGAGAAAGTGATGGGTGAAGGTCAGCGTTCACTCGACTATTTAAAACAGACAGTAGGTAAAATCTACGAAGCAATAAAAGAAACACAACACGCGGTAAGTAAGGAATTTGGTCTGGCACCGTTCCTGCCAGATCAAATTCACTTCATCCACAGTGAAGAGCTTCTGAAACGTTACCCCTCTCTGGATGCGAAAGGTCGTGAGCGTGAGGCTGCCAAAGAGTTTGGTGCAATTTTCCTGATGGGCATTGGTGGTCAGTTGTCTGATGATCAGGCACATGATGTACGTGCACCGGATTATGATGATTGGACGACACCAAACAGTGATGGTTTCTTTGGCCTGAACGGTGACATTATTGTCTGGAACCCAGTTTTGCAGGATGCTTTTGAAATTTCTTCAATGGGTATCCGTGTTGATGCAGAAGCGCTGAAACGCCAGCTTGCGCTGACAGGTGATGAAGATCGTCTGCAATATGACTGGCATCAAGCGCTGCTCAGGGGTGATATGCCACAATCTATCGGTGGGGGTATCGGGCAATCCCGTTTGGTGATGTTGCTGCTGCAAATGGCACATATCGGTCAGGTTCAATGCGGTGTTTGGTCACCAGAAATCATTGAATCAGTGGAAGGTGTACTCTAGGTTTTAATGAAGTCAGTTTTAATTTTGCCACCTTCTCCGTAAACGGCTTGTAAGCCCGGTATCAAAACGCCAGATATGATCAAATATCTGCATAATACCGGGTTTTCCATAGTGGGAAAGGGAGAGCGCATGGAAGCGGTGTTGTTGATGCTGTTGCAGATTTTTTATCTGATGGATTAGGGAACCCGGCAAACGTTGGGCAATGAAATCTGAAATAACAACAGCATCAGCATCTTGCCAAATATGTTCTGTCATTTTTTCAACAGTTGCATTTAAACAGGATGCCAGATCGGTTCCTCCCTGAAATGTCTGCCCCAGAAAATGTATTGCTTGAGTTAGCCCCTCCGGTGAGGTTAAGTCATAGTGGACGAGTTCTGTCGAGAACAACATGATATGGCAGTGACGATTATCTGCCAGCGCAATACGCATCAACGCTAGACAAAACGCTTTTGCACACTGTTCATTGAATCCGCCCATGGAGCCTGAAGTGTCAACACAAACGATAAATGGCCCCCGGGGCTGTTTTTCATTGTGGTGATGTGTCATCGGTTTGAGTGTGGCTTTGGGTTGCCAATCGTCCCCTTGCAGGCGGTAGGACAGTAGTTTTTTCTCCATCAGCCGCCGATAAAACTCGTATTCCAACTCCTCAATACCCAACATAGCCATCTCTGTAGGTAATAACCTCAGGATATCGTCACCTTGTCTAATCCCGCTAATTTGTTCAGGCAGAGTATCTGGCACTCTTTCGAGTTGGGCAAAAGGTTCTAATACCGGGCTGTCTTTGGGAATGGATTTAGCGGTCTGACTGCGGCCAAGTAATTGCGCCAGTTTTTCCAACTCAGGTTGTTGTTTGAGAACATCCGCATAGAGAGCGAATAGTTGTATATTTTGCGAAGTCAGGTGAAGTTGCCCTTTACTCATATTCCACAATCGGCCAGCGGCGCGATCATTGTGATCAAGTAGGGGATCAAGGGTGCCGCTTAAGGTCAATTGCTTCTGGATCTCTGCAAGTAGTTGCTCCTTTTCTTGTTCTAATAGTGCCTTGTTAAAGGTTGTCGCTTGCAGGATCAGGCTAAGGCGCCAGCGTTGAAGAAACAGCATATGTCCTGAAGAGGAGTGTTCAGTGAGTGCTTTGGCCAGTGTATCGGCTTCATTGGCAAATGGCGATGCAACTTGTTGAAGTTTCTCTACAATATTAGGTAACTGTTGGTAGAAATCTGACGTGTCAATTGTCTGGGCATGTTGGTGTAACTGAAACTCTTCGGCTAATGGTGCAGGGATAAGAGTTTCTTTGATTCTCTGCTGCAATGTTTGTTGCCATACAGGGAGATCTTTCAGTAAGGCGTGTTTAAGCCTTGGGAACTTTCCAAAGAAAATCACCAAATGAGGGGTGCCCAGCAGTGCTAAAATGATCTCTTCGATCAGCTCGCCTTCATTGATGGACAGCAAGAGATCGAGTGTGGCCAATGTTAACATGTCACTCTCCCATTTTTTCTCTCAATTGTTGCAGTTTTTCAGTCAATGGCAGAAAACTCTGTTCAATACTGACAAGCCAATGTTCTTCGATAAATAAACAGGGTTGATGCTGACTAAACAAATTGCGTTGTTGTTGAATTTCATCGCTGATGGATAGCCGTTTTTCACTCCATTCTGTATTGGTGTTTTTTGCCGTTAGCCATTTTTTACCAGATAGGCAGAGAACGGCACTATTACGGCTGATATCCAGCACGGTAAGCTGATTTTTTTCATCGATTTCTGCTGTGAGGGGTTGCGGGAAACCAATACCATTTAAGCTGGCAGAGAGTTTTGCTGTATGATTTTTTAGGGTATTTTCCAGTGATTTTTTCTCTATTTCGATGAAATTGACTTCAATATCATGCAGGTGTAGTGGCGGATGTAAAAACAAAGTCAGCTTTTCATCTGCAATATCTTCGGGCAGTGAATAAAGGGTTTTGCGGCCAAACAGAGAGGTTTTGGTGACTAATTGTAAGGGCCGATGGTCATTTTTATCTTGGGTGGATTGTACCCACTGTTGGTATAGCTTCTCCATTTTCTGCATGAGGGAATGCTGTCGGTAGGCTTGTTCTGTTAATAACGTATGCAGGAATTGAGGCAGAAGTTTTAAGGTGTTTAAGTCGTGCCACAGGCAATCTTTTAATAGCACGATATCTAGCGGAGATATCTCATTTCTCCCGCTGAAAAGTGCGCTAGCCCGCAATAGCCGGATGGATTTTTTCCAACGGCGATCTGATACATCTGCCGTATTGCCAGCCGCATTGACTTGCTGGCGTAGTTGATAAACCAGTTCGAAGATATGATCTGGTAGTGAAACATGACTGATCTTGTCTTGCCATTGATAAAATTCGTCATCAGTAATTTGAATATGGACAGGCACGGGATTGTTATTTTCATTATTCCGGTCAGTCAGTAAGGCCCGAAAATTTTTCTTTTCCTGAATCTTGTCCAGCCAGAGCCGGATCAACATACGATCGTAAAGTGCTTCCAGGCTGTTATCACTGTCCGGGAGTTCATTGGATGCAGTAACCAGTAAACGCATCGGTAACTGTTCTTCCTGATTACCATTCCTGAATTTTTTTTCATTGATAGCCGTAAGTAGCGTATTCAGAATAGCGGGACCTGCTTTCCAAATTTCATCCAGAAAAACGATTTCAGCTGCGGGTAAATAGCCTTCGGTAAGACGCTGATAACGACCTTCATCTTTGAGTGCTTGAATGGAAAGGGGGCCGAAGATCTCTTCTGGGGTGGAAAAACGGGTCATCAGGTACTCAAAAGCGCGTGCGTTTTGAAATGCAAACTTGAGCCGACGCGCGATAAGGCTTTTGGCGATTCCCGGAGGCCCGAGAAGAAAAACGCTTTCTCCACATAAGGCGGCCAGCAGGCACAAGCGAATGGCTTGTCGCCTTTCATATAAGCCACTTTCTAGACATTGACTTAACTGGGATATTTTTTCGACCAATTGCATAGTATTTACACCCTGATTCGGATAGTTACTTCCCTTTATTTATAGATAAAAATCACACTATGCAAAGATTTTGGTCAGGCAACGGGTAAAGAAGATGCGTTAGTTGTCAGATTTAATGGTACTTCCGATGCTCTTAAGGCTGTACAAAATGGTAAATTGGGGGCAGTGATCGTACAGCGTTCAGACTGTGGACAAAGTATTAAAAGCGAAAATGTAGCCATGAGTTTTATGGCTGCATTATTTTTATACAGGAATAAAGGTAATGAGCATGGCAAAACTTGTCGTGATGGGCAGCATTAATGTCGATCACATATTGAATCTCAAATCGTTTCCTCAACCTGGGGAAACAGTAAAAGGAGAACAGTATCAGGTTGCATTCGGAGGAAAGGGTGCAAATCAGGCCGTTGCTGCTGGTCGTTGTGGTGCTGGCATTACATTTATTGCTTGTGTTGGCCAAGATGATATCGGTGAGCGTATTTGCCAACAGTTGGCGAAAGATAACATCAATACCTCGTCAATTGAGGCTATTGAAGGGGAGTTAACCGGCGTTGCCCTGATTTTTGTCAATCAGCAGGGTGAAAATGTCATTGGCATTAATGCAGGGGCAAATGGGAGGTTAACGCCCGATTATTTCCTCCGTCATGACCAAACAGTCAAAGAGGCTGAGGCATTGTTATTACAGCTTGAAACGCCATTGGAAACGGTACAACTTGCGGCTGAAACGGCTAAGAAACATCATGTGAAAGTGATCTTGAATCCAGCACCCGCACAGCAAATCTCCGATCGGCTACTTTCGCTGGTGGATATTATCACGCCGAATGAAACCGAAGCAGAGTACTTGACCGGTATTGCGGTAACTGATGATGTTGGGGCGGAAAAAGCAGCTTGGGCTTTACATGATAAGGGTATAGAAACGGTCATTATCACATTGGGTAGCCGAGGTGTATGGCTAAGTGAGAAAGGTAAGGAAGGAAAAATTGTTCCCGGATTTAGCGTAAAAGTGATCGACACCATTGCGGCAGGGGATACCTTTAATGGTGCCTTGGTAACGGGATTGCTGGAAGGAAAAGAGATGTTGTCGGCGATCCGCTTTGCTCATGCTGCGGCTGCGATAGCCGTGACGCGTCAGGGAGCGCAGCCTTCGGTTCCGTGGCGAAATGAAATTGATGCTTTTCTATCTGAACAGGATTAACCGTGGCTACCATGAAGGATGTTGCTCGTCTGGCGAGCGTATGAACCTCAACATTCTGTAGCCAGCCGTTAATAGGCTCATTTCTTATTAATTAAGTTATTACCGTCTTCTGTCTTCAGTAATAGAAAAACGGTAGAAGAAATTAAGGTAATCACGCCCATCGTGATTAAAGTATAGTGGAAATGGCTTACCGTCGAGCCATATTCCATTGACTCATAAAAGCGCAGAACTGCCGCGCTGACGGTCACTCCTAAACTGATGGATAACTGCTGAGTTACGGAGAGCAGGCTGTTACCGGAACTTGCATTATTATCATTCAGATCACCCAACGTGATGGTATTCATCGCGGTGAACTGTGTGGACATGACGATCCCTAATATAAAAAGAGGAATTATCAAAAATGCGATAGGGAGTTCCGGTGTCTGTAGCGAAAATTGTGAAATCATCACACCAATAATAATTGTGACCCAAATAAGTGTATTTCGATATCCAAAGCGGGTCAGTATCTTGGTAACAAAAGACTTGGCTAAAATTGAACCAATTGCGTTTGGTGCCATCATTATTCCAGCAATCACTGCTGAAAACCCAAACCCCACTTGCAGCATTAAAGGAATAATAAATGAAAGCGCTCCAGTACCCAGCCGAGTAGCAATATTGCTGGCAATGCCAACTGAGAAGGTGCGTGTTTGGAACAACTGGAGGTTAATGAGGGGATTTGAATGTCTTTTCGCATGGAAGACATACCCCAATAGCATAATGATACCGCAAGAAAATAAAGCAAGAGGGATATAGCCAGAGAATGCGTGATCCCCAGATAAATCAAAACTGACAGAAATCATCACCAAGCCCAAGCTAAACAAGATGAATCCCAGAAAATCAAAAGGGCATTTGGGCATCGTTAAATTGGGCATATTCTTACTGGCATAAATGATACCCAATAATCCAATGGGAATATTGATGATGAAGATCCAGTGCCATGTTGCATAGGTTACTAACAATCCGCCAAACATTGGGCCCAAAATCGGTCCCAATAACCCAGGCATGGTAACAAAGTTCAAAATAGGTAACAGCTCGCTACGCGGATATGTTCTTAGTAAAGCCAGACGGGCAACAGGCATCATCATAGCCCCACCTATGCCTTGAAGAACTCGGGATACCACTAAGAAAGAGAGATTGTGCGACAATGCACAAGCAAGTGAGCCTAAAGAAAAGAAGGAAACAGCATAAATAAATACCGTGCGAGTGCCAAATCTATCGGCGAGCCAACCGCTTACGGGAATTAGCATCGCTACCGTTAAGGTATAGCTGACAATGGCGGGCTGCATTGCCAGTGGAGAATGATTCAGGCTTTTAGCAATCGCCGGTAGTGCGGTGTTAAGAATTGTGGCATCTAAAGACTGCATAAAAAAAGCTATGGCCGCAATCCAAGGTAACCCCGACATACTGCGTGCGGATTTAACCATTAGATATCCCGTTCATTTTTATGATAGTTGGTGAATACATAATATCTTACTACATCAAATTCAAACTATTTCTTGGTTATTAATAAATCAAAAACTTCTTTTAAGGCTAATTGACCGTTGTTGTAGGCGATGGAACCATAATCATGGTATGAGGCATTGTCTTAATGATTGTTGCCTAATTCATCCATTTTAGAGTGAAAAAAACACATAATTACCGTTTTTGTTGAAAAAAACCACGAACGGAAA
>NZ_JAQRFK010000050.1 GCF_028598745.1 Xenorhabdus sp. IM139775 | reverse complement strand
ATGGTCAGTTAAACGGTGTGCTAATTAACCATAAAATCCCACGGCCTTCAAGCACTTTTAATGTGGATGTCAAATGAAGAATGTACCACTAGCCAAAGCACTGAGAGAAATAGGTCGCATTGAGCGAACGTTGTTTATGTTGGATTGGTTCTGCGATCCGGCATTACGTCGCAGGGTACAAGCTGGATTGAATAAAGGTGAAGCTCGTAATGCGCTGGCGCGTGCAGTATTCATGCATCGGCTGGGAGAAATCAGGGATAAAAAACCGGAAAATCAGAGCTATCGCGCCAGTGGGCTAACACTGCTAACAGCGGCTATTTCACTGTGGAATACCGTTTATATGGAAAGAGCGGTTGATGCTCTGAAGCGAAAGGGGCTCAAGATCAACGAGCAGTTATTGTCGCATTTGTCGCCATTAGGTTGGGAACACATCAATCTGACAGGTGATTATATCTGGAAAAGCAACCGAATACCGGCTTCAGGTAAGTTTCGTCGCTTGAGACCAGCTAAAGTCGAAAAGGTTAAAAAATAGCCTTAACGTACAATAATTTTCGATATCCAAACTGACCCCTAGAAAGGCGAAAGCTGAGGCGGAAGGATTAACATTTCCCGGCAAGAAGTATAAGAGGTTATCGCATAAGAACTTTATGGTTAAAGTTCCCAAGGTTCTTGGTGATGAAACATCGGCTAAATTTTTAGCCAAAGATGAATACAGTATTGCTAATGGAGCTACATCAGTTCGTGATATAGCTGAATCATAATACTATGGCATAATACCAGCACTTCAATAACAGGGCTGAGTGGTGAGATGGGCTACAGTTTAGATTTCCGAAAAAGAGTACTGGCATACAAGGACAAGCATTCATTGACTTTCGAACAAACGAGTGCCCATTTTGAGATCGCTATCCGCACTTTGTTTCGGTGGAGTCACAAAATAGAACCCTGTGTGGCGCGTGATAAACCGCCCACGAAAATCAGTAACGAGACGCTCCTTATTGATGTCCAAAATTATCCTGATGATTATCAATGGGAAAGAGCAAAACGTCTGGGCGTCTCACAGTCCGCTGTCCATTACGCGTTGAAACGGCTGAATATTACCGTCAAAAAAAACGTTAAAACACCCTAACGTTGACGAACAGGCTCGTCAGATATTTGTCGAGCGCCTCCGTCATTATGAATAAGCGGGCAAACCGATTGTTTATCCGAAGAGGCCGAAGAATGGCTTCCGGCAGTGCCTGAACTTCGCAGAGGTTGACCAATGGATAAACTTTTGGTGTTAACTATGCATACTATGCACAAAACAGAATAATTATATGATATTAAAGGTAAAAATAAGATGTATAGTTATCTTTTAACTGTGCGCCAACTGTACACCAGTTAGGTATCGTCAGGGTGAACAGTTGTGCATAGTTGAGAGGGACAAAAAGGTTTTCAGGGGGCTATCTTCTGGCAGGAAAATAAAAGCCGGAGGAATACAAGAAGATAAATTTAGTACATCAATTTGTTTTTTTATTAGGGTACTATCTGAAATTTAAATCAGGTAATTATCTGATTTTATTTAATAAGAGAGGTTAATCACAATTTTTCTGGTGATCTTTTATTCATGCTGGAATAGATAAGCATTGCTGTTATATCCTGTTTAATTGATGCTGTAATGAGCATCCATTGAAAATCAGATTACAGGAGACAGGAATGTCATATCTCATTTACTTGTCGTTAAAGGGCAAGAAACAAGGCTTAATCTCGGCGGGTTGTTCAACGCCTGAATCTATCGGTAACCGCTATCAGGCCGGGCGGGAAGATGAAATACAGGTATTGCACCTCAGCCACATGATGACACGTGATCAGAACGTCAATCATCTTCCGGTCAGCTTTACCAAACCCATTGATAAATCCTCCCCGTTGTTGGGGTTAGCAATAGACAAGAACGAGTTGCTGGATGCCCTTTTTAAGTGTTACCGCGTAAACCTTGCCGGACAACTCGAATTCTTTTACGAAATCAAACTGACAGGCGCCACCATTGTTGATTTTTCCTGTCACTATCCGCACTCAATTAATGACAATGACCAAATCCCGTATGAAACAGTGCAGCTTGATTATAAGTCGATATCATTCACGCACCGCGCGGCAGGGACAACGGGTTACGCAGTATCGCAATTGCAGGGGCGTGAGGAGGAAAGGCCCCTGCTTTCGGGGTTTTCGTCGTTGATTAAGCCACTTGAAACGGCAGTAGAGGCTCTATTTAGCCATAAGTTCACGCTAAAAAATGAAATTGACGGGAAAACATGTGGTGATCTTGCTTATGGCATCAAAACTGAAAAAGGGTTGATAAAAGGGGTTTCGAAAGAATCTGGTGTTACGAATTCTATCAATTCGAAAAAAGAAGAAGATATTGAAATTGAATATTTGCATCAGATAAAAATAGGGATGGATAAATGAGTATTTTAAAAACAAGAACCGTTAAAGGCGGAGCAAATACAGATATTTATTTTAAAAAACTATCTCTTTATGATATTCCAAATATCATGGATAAAATGGGATGGCCTGTGGCCTCGGCTTTAATGCGTCATTGGTTTGAAAGACCATTTGCTGAAATTACGGATTCATTAAGAATTAGATACATGAAAGGGAAAGCCATTGAAATTCCTGATGATATGTACAATGATAATATAGTGAAAATGAGTTGGGCTATCAGATATAAGCAAGTACAGGATGCAATAGATGAGTTGATAAATGAAAAACTAGGTAATAAAGCCTCCAGTAATAGTCTATTTGGAAGGTTATTAGAAAGGAATATAATTAAATCGTCATCATCGAAAGAAGTATATGCTGGATATGATGATAATATTCTTGATATTGATTATACAACTCAAGTTAATATGACTCAATTTGGTGGTTTTTTTGATACTGTTGATGAGTTAAGAGGTGCCATTGGTTCCGGTAATTTAGAACTTTGCATTCGAGGATGCTATGATTTATCTGGGGAAAAGAAAAAATTTTTAGTTGATAAAATTGGATTTTATATTAAAGATTCCTATGATTTTTCAGGAGGTAGTGAATTATTAGGTATATGGAGTTGGGACGGGGTTCTTCCTTTTAGTGATATGCCAAAATATATGGCTAGTCATGCCGCAGGATTTTGGGGAAAACTATACAGAGAATATAAAGGATTTGTTCCTGTCTTTAATAAAGATTTCAGGGAATGGCAAAAAACACATCATGAAGGTGGTGACTTTATTGTTTTCTCAGATGTTTACTGGATAGATCCTCCGAGTGAATTTAAGGTGATGTATGAAATTAAGTAAGTTACTTAAATATGGCATCATTACCATGTTTTTTTTATGGTGGTTTTTTCTATCACATGTAACATTTGCAACAAATTCGTTTTTTATAACTGAGGATAGGAATGATAACTATGTCGTTAGATATTATTACCCTGCACCTATAAATATATTTGGCATGTATTTCAGAATAATAAAGGAACGTCCGCATTATGTTGTCTTATATGATAAGGATAATAATTTCATCGGCCAAAGCTCACCTTTCGTAATTCCTAGCTCTATACATATTTTAGGTTCTGAACATATATTGCCGAATATGTCTATAGGGAATGAACAAGATCAACGTTTCTATATTAGTGGTGAACCTTTTGATGGAGCTTATACTATACCTGTAAAAGAAAAAAAATGGTGGAGCAAAATACTGCAATATTTCCATTAACTGAATGAAAATTTTTGTCAATATTCTGTCTTCATGTTTTCGCAAGTTTAGCCTCTGAATAGTTGCCAGCCATTTTTACGTTCAACGTCACTGAGCAGCCCCCGGAGATAAGCGAGGCTGCGTTGCTGTGGGCCGGGATGGTGAAACAAGGGAGCCAGACGGGTATGAAGTGAGAGCAGTTCCTGTTCCCAAGCATTGGTCGGTGAGTGCATTAACACCTCCCCGTATTTTCAGGAAAAAAATGTCAGGGTCATCATGCCACAATGAGGCGTACGACTGTAGTACTAGCTGGAGCAAACGGATGAAGAGGTTTATTGATACCGCTATCATCGTTCTCAAAGCATTAGTTGCGCTTTTAGAATTGATCCGTACATTTCTGAAATAGATTACGGAAAAGTAGATAAGGCCGCCGGTTATCCCTCGGTGGCCTTTAACATTTCTGATGTTTGGCGAATCGCTTTATTCTTTTTCAATTTTTTATTTCCCACCAAACGTAACCAGACGTACACAGCGTCATTCACTGCCTCACTTATTCGTCAACCATAGTTAATTTGGATCGCGTCCCTGCGTCGTGCTCACGCCGCGCAATCCCCACGAAATAAAAGTAAACCCGCCGCAAAACGGACTACACCGCACCCGCCTGCACGTTTTGGATCAAAAAATTATTTCAGTTTTGAAATTCTACAAAGCCAGTTGCCAGACCGCGCCAGTACTGGCGGTGCGGGAAAAATCGCAAAATGAAATGGGTGAAAAGATTTTCAGGAAATTACAGTTTTTGGATCTAGAACGGATCCAGGAAAAATATCAGCGCATTGATATTAAAGGGGAAATTCTATTTTACGTGAGAAGTAGGATCACGAAGAAAGGTTAAGGAAAATTTCGAAATGCAGTAATGGTGCGATTTTGTGGTCGTCAGGAAACTGAAATCAACAGAATCAATAAGCATCTTTTCACTGACCGAAAAAGTTTTTTCGCTTGGTTTGATTAAATGAAAAACATTCAGTAAAAAATGGGATAGAGAATGCTCAAAAATCCCTGTCGCCATTTTGTCGCCACTGACCTGTAAAAGTAAAAAAGCCACCTATCGAAAAGTGGCTTAATTCACTGATTTTACATCTAAAATCTGGTGGGTCGTGGGAGGCTCGAACTCCCGACCAATTGATTAAGAGTCAACTGCTCTACCAACTGAGCTAACGACCCGACACAATCAATTATTCTCCAGTGTCATTGGGACGTCAATGTTCTATTTCTACTTTTTTACTGATTGGATAAAATAAGAACAATGAATTCTTAACTGATTGGTTGAACTATGCTCACTCTGTTTTTCATGTGAAATCCTTCTGTTAATACCGCGGTTGTCTATGTCACAATGTTCAATTAAACACAGCGTGAGGGTATTAAGGCCATGCTGTGAGAATAAATTGGATACAACTATGGAAGAAAAAATACAACCCACTCACACTCCTGAAACGGGAGATTCGCATCTGAAGCGAAGCCTCACCAACCGACATATACAGCTAATCGCAATTGGTGGTGCCATTGGTACTGGCCTGTTTATGGGATCAGGTAAAACTATCTCTCTTGCAGGGCCGTCGATCATTTTTGTTTATATGATCATAGGTTTTATGTTGTTTTTCGTTATGCGGGCAATGGGAGAGTTATTACTTTCTAACTTGAATTATAAGTCGTTTAGTGATTTCTCTGCGGATTTACTGGGACCCTGGGCCGGTTTTTTTGTGGGCTGGACTTATTGGTTCTGTTGGGTAATTACGGGCATAGCAGATATTGTTGCTATTACGGCTTATGTTGGATATTGGACACCCGGCTTTCCAGAATGGGGAACTTCGCTTCTTTGTGTGCTGGTATTGTTGACTCTGAATCTCGCGACCGTAAAACTGTTTGGAGAACTGGAGTTTTGGTTTGCCATGATCAAAATCATTGCCATTATTGCCTTGATCGTAACCGGAGGCATTTTGATTGGCATGAATTTTCAATCACCGGCAGGGCATGTAGCTGCAATTTCTAATGTCTGGGATGATGGTGGCATGTTTCCGATGGGGATAAGCGGCTTTTTTGCCGGGTTCCAGATAGCGATATTTGCTTTTGTCGGTATTGAATTGGTAGGAACTGCCGCTGCGGAAACTAAAAATCCAATGAAATCCTTACCAAAAGCAATTAATGCTATTCCAATCCGCATTATCACGTTTTATGTGTTAGCCCTGATTGTCATTATGTCGGTCACGCCATGGCGAACCATCATTGCGGATAAAAGTCCTTTTGTGGAATTGTTTGTCTTGATTGGATTGCCTGCTGCCGCCAGCATTGTTAACTTTGTGGTTCTGACTTCTGCGGCGTCTTCGGCAAACAGCGGGGTTTTTTCTACCAGCCGGATGCTGTTCGGGCTGGCGAAAGAAGGAGATGCGCCAAAGCAATTTAGCCGTCTTTCCCGTCGTTCGGTTCCTGCATCAGGGTTGATATTTACTTGTCTGTGCCTCTCTTTTGGCGTTATTTTGATCTATTTTATCCCCGATGTGATGCGAGTTTTTACTCTTGTGACGACCGTTTCTGCAATTCTATTTATGTTTATTTGGAGCATGATCTTATGTTCCTATCTGGCTTATAGAAAACGTCGCCCAGAGCTGCATCAGGCTTCGGTCTATAAGATGCCATTTGGTATTGTGATGTCTTGGCTATGCTTGGCTTTCTTTGCTTTTGTCTTGGTATTGCTCTCCTTACAGCCGGACACGCGCCAAGCGTTAATAGCCACACCCATTTGGTTTATCATTCTCATGATCGGGTTTCAGATTGTGAAAAAGCGTAAAACCCGCCTGACTCGCTAACTAAAAATTTCCGTCAATTAATCTGTAATGGCTCAAATACTGGGCCATTCTTTATTTTAAGCAGGCATAAGCGTACCTTGATGAAATCTCAGTTGCCATTTATCGGTTGCAGATAATTGCCAGATTGATGAACGAATTGCTTGATTAAATGAGTTGCCAGTTCGATCTATTTCATAAGACTGATAAGTGAGCAATGCAATATTTTCATCAAGAAAGGTCATAGAAAAATCTTTCGAGAAAATTTGGGAAGTAGGTTTTTTTTCTGTCGTTAATCCATCGAATACATCTTTTTTAGTATAAACATAACCTGATTTCCAGAAAATCATCGTGTAACACCGTGTTGAGCCAATCGGCATTATTTCTTTTTTTACTATGAAGGCTCAATTCAAGACTTTTGAGTAATTCAAAAATAGCTACGCTTTCCTGAGACATATAAACTCCAAAGGGAATAAAGATTAGTAACTAACATTACTAATAGGTTGAGTGATTACTTAAAATAAATATTTAATACTCTATTTACATTTATTTTTTTATCAGGTAGTTATAAAAGGGTCAAGCTGAAAAGGGGATGTATGGAAATTATAATTAGGGCAACTGAGCCAGAGGATGCAGAGCATTACCAACAAATTTTTAGCCACCCTGATGTTTACTCTAATACGTTACAACGCCCGTGTCCTTCGAATGAAATGTGGCAGGAACGTTTAAAGCTAAATAAAACGCAAGGAAATATTGATTTTGTGGCTGAAGTAAATGGCAAGGTCGTTGGCACAATAGGGTTATATACCTATTCTAATCCAAGGCGCAGACATACAGTGGGGATTAGTATTGGTGTTGATGCGGCTTATTTTGGTAAGGGCATTGGTTCAAAAATGATGGCTTTTGCGATTGATTATACATTCAATTGGTTAGGTTGTATCAGAATTGAGTTGGAAGTTTTTGCTGATAATGAAAAAGCAATTGCCTTGTATAAAAAATTTGGTTTTGAAGCTGAAGGGATAAGACGTATGCAGTCATTCAGAAATGGTCAATATTGTGATGTGCTGGGGATGGCTTTAATCAATAGTCGGCTTGCATGATGTTTTTATACGCAATTAAAGAACTCTGTTTGTATTGAATAACTCGGTCATGACTCCAATTTGTTGATAATGATGAATGTTCAGATTATATCCTATCATTCTGTCATACATTTCTATGGATTTTGAAAAAGACAACGTTTTGCGAGTCAGCCTTGCCAAATGCTGATGAAGATTCAGGTTATGCCTCTTTATGCGTTGGGTATAACGCTTGCTGGCCACAGGTAGTTTCCCCGCCAATGCTTTTTCATCATTTTTCGTCTTATCCTCCCGTAGGCATAAAAGAGCCAACGAGGCTGATTCTTTGACTTCACGTACGCCCATTGTTCATTCATCTCACAGCAGACAATCACTCTGGTGTCGGGCGCAATGGCTGCGATTACCGATTTTGGTCTGCGCTTTTTAAATGGCGAAGCACCATATTCAGGCCAGTCCCCATCACCCGAGCCGTCACAATAAATTGATGTCACGATCCAGCATCTTGATAAGAAATAGATTGTGCATCAAATAAATTTGATGATTTAATTTTTTTGGTGAAAAAAGATAATGAATTGGTTTTGAGAATAGGTGATTTTTGTAGGAAAATTCAAATATAAAAACGGAGAAAAATTCTCCGTTTTTATATTTGAGTATTATATTTTAATCTAAAAAGAGTATATTTTTTAAAGAGGCCACATGGCTGTTCCTACAGGAACAACGGCTTTTTCTTGCATGATTTCAACGGCCTCTTCAAAGGTTTCCTCTTCAAACCATTCATTTAATTCGATAGTGATATCTTCCATATTAATTAACCTCAATCTTACTCAGTTTACGACGGCTAGAACGGTATGGCGAATAACTTGATAACGCTACAAATCATAACTACACTACTATGGAAGAATTGTAAATAAATATCTTATGACAAAATAAAAAATATTTTTACCTAGAAATTATGGTGAGATTTCATTAATTATTTATAAAAACTGAATAGATTGACTATTTTATTGATTTTCGCATGTGGATTTGGGATTAATAATAATTTTAATTAACTAAATATTAAATAATTCATTATGAAAAAATTTCGTTTTATCAAAAGATAGACTTCCTCCTTGAAAAATAAGATCTAAATGATGGCTACCCATTGCCCCGCCACCCAATCCAAGATGCAGTCCTGGGTGCCGTTCTTCAAAGCCGGCGTTTAAACCATAAAGTCTTTTAACACCGCAGTTTGTCCCAATACCAAATTCTTCAATAACGCTATTGCTTGGATTAGAGGACAAATATTTATCAAAATCTTGAGAAAAGGTAGGGTCATGGCAAGTAAAATCGATGATTTGGCTATTTTTTATTTTTATTTTGAAAAAGTCTTGCACAACACCATACTTAATAGCAAAAGGAATAACACTGAGAAAAGCTCCACTGAAAGTAACACATCCTTCTAAATCATACAGTTTTGTTGCTATTTCACCTGGAGTAATATCATAATTATCCCTACCATCAATTGATGTCCACGATTGATTTTCGTTAATAGTTGCAGTAAGAATGCAATCATTTTCTTGCTCAAAGATAACATGTTTGCTTGCTATGGCAAGATTTATGAGTAGTTGATTTCTATTACTAATTGTTTTTATCTGCTCGGAAAAAGCCTCATAAAAATGCTCGCCATAATCTTTGAGTATAATTGATTTTCGCCAATTTTTTTGCATGACTTGTCTTATGGGAGATAAGAAATTAGGCCCAGATGATGTAAAAGGTTTTAATGTTGATGAAAGATAAAGAAACATAAAAATATCACATTTCTCAATATGTTCAATTAAAATCGTTGAAGATGTAGAATCAAGAGGGAGTAAGCAGGTTTCTAGAAAAGAAAATTTTGTTGTGGCACTCGAAATATTTTCAATGATATCTCTATGTTGCTTATCCCATCCAATTAATAGGTTAATGACTTCTCCATTTTCTCTTTTTTCCTTGATTGATGGATGATGGAGCAAATTAGAAAACATATTGCTTATGCTTTCGTTTTTTTCATCAATAGATAACATAATAACCTCATGATTTAAAAATGAAAAATGCTTTCTTGATTGTTTTTTGTATTGAGTATGACGATATTTCAATGAGTTATAAAAAAGTTTCTTTTCAAATTGTTTGTTTAATCTGATAGTGATACCTTTCCATATTAACTCGAAAATTATCATATTGTTGGTCGTTGAATTATACCATAATTAGCAATCTCATCACTGTAACATCATAACCCTAATGATAGGGTTGTAAATAAATATTCTATCATTGTCATCACTGTGTACTGCGGGATAAAAGGAAATTAACGCCAGCCAGTCCTGAAAGTTTATCTTGGTTTTGAAGAACGACATCAGCCAAAAAATCAGGGCGAGAGCATGAAAGCCTGTTTTTTGAACGATCCGTGCAAATAAAACACTGATTGATACTTTAACAAGACCGAATTGAGTGATATTCACCCTATAATTGATTGTGTTGCATACAAATTAAGATCAAAAAACGTTCGTGCTCTCGCCCTGGCCAAAAAATCTGCCACTTTTCGTATTCTGGGAGACTGGGCTAAGTCAGATTGAATAACCAGCCAGATGGGCTTATCTATGCCTAAATCAGGAGAAATACAAGTCAGTCCAGTGTCATTGGCGGCAATATGAGGTAATACGGCTAACCCCAAACCCGCGTTTGCCGCTGCAATTTGAGAGCAAATTGATGTTGTTGAAACCGCAAGTGGGCGCCCTTGTAGGACTTGTTTAAGCCAGTTAACTGACGGCAGTTGCGAATACTCATTTATCCAGCCAATAAAATGAGCGTCGTTGTATTCGCCCCTAAATATACCGGAAGGGCAGGTAGCCACGTAGGTTTTGCTGCCATAAAGACCAAATCCTAAGGTTCCCAGTTGTCGGACATTAACATGGCCTTGCTCCGGCCTGATAATACGAAGTGCTAAATCAGCATCACGGCGGTGAAGATTTACGGGATAGATATCTGTTGTGATTTCTAATGTCAGGTTTGGGTGATTTTTTTGTAAGGCCGGCAAGTTTGGTATAATTAAATAATTGGCCAATGTTTCGAGTGTTGCAAGGCGTACACTTCCTGCAATAGTCGCCCGTATATCGGCTTCAAACAAAAATGAACTTGCAGCTCTTTCCATGGGCTTGGCTTTTTCCAGTAGCTCTGCACCATCTTCCGTTAGCCGATAACCCGCCTGATGCCGCAGAAATAACGGCATTCCGAAGGTGTTTTCCAGACGTTCAATTTTTCTCGAAACGGTTGCTACACCAATACCAAGAAGCTCGGCCGCTTTGCTGATCGTACCTGCTCGCGCGACTGCCAAGAATATTCTAATGTCATCCCAAATCAGTGATTGCATGGTGTGTTTTCCATTTATGAAAAATTGATTACCAATATTGCCTAAATATTTCAATTTTGAAAGATGTCACAATGATTTTACCAAGGGGTGCTCTGTTTGAAATAAATTAATTAAGGTAATGAATATGAGAGTGACACCACAGTTAGCGATTGCACTGACGTTAATTGCAACATTCTTTTGGGGATCAAATTTTCAGGTAACGAAATTTGCACTGGCAAGTTTGCCACCGTGGACCGCTTCTGTTGAGCGTTTTTTCTATGCCGTTATCTGTATTTTTATTTTTTTGGCATGGAAAGAGGGGATTCACAGTAAGGCATTGAAACAAAATTGGTGGGCATTTATTGTGCTTGGCGCGATTGGTGTGGCGGGGTTTAATGGGGCATTTTTTGTTGGTCTCCAAAGTTCCAATCCGGTTACGGCAGCTTTGATTGTGGCAACGACACCTATCTCTGCCAATATTCTGGAAGCTATTATAAACCGTCGGTTACCTGGATTATTACGAGTTGTGGGTATGGCGATCAGTTTGTTGGGGGTTGCTTTGGTTATTACCAACGGTGAATTGATTTCAGGTGGTGTAACTCAGGTAGTAACCGGCGATATACTCATTTTTATCGGCAGCCTTGGCTGGTCAATTTACACAGTAGGAACACGGGTATTTGTTAAAGATGCGACGCCATTGGAAACGACTAGCTGGACAATGCTTTTTGGTGCGATCATATTAGTATTTATTGCGTTTTTTGTAGAATCACCGGTGACTGCATTACCTGATGGAACATTTGAAAGTCATTTGGCTTGTCTCTATATAGGTATTGGTGGTTCCACTATTGCCTATCTATTTTGGAATATGGGTGTTGCTATTCGTGGGGCAGGAAAGACGGCGATATTTTTTAACTTTGTGCCTATTTTTGCACTGATTATACAGGTAATGATGGGGAATATACCCAGTTTGCCACAAGTGATTGGTGTTGTTATCGCTATTGTGGGGGTACTTTTGGGACAGGGAAGTATCACTGGGAATAAGCTATTTAAAGGTATTTTAAGCAATCGTTAGTGGTATATTATCAATGACTGGTCACTTTTAAGTTATTATTGAAAGGTGACATATTTATTGAAGAAAAATGGGATCTCACCTAATTTTTTGGGTGAGATCCAGCGTATGATCATTGATAAAAATAAAAACTAACTTACAATCAAGATGGTAACTAATTTATTAGTGGAGATCTGATATGGAAAAATTTACTGATAAATTAATTAGCCTGGACCGATTTCTTTTACGGATACTGCGATTTCTTTTTCATGCGTTTATCATCTTTTTGATCGGTATTATCCCAGGCGTATTGGGTTTTTTCTTGATCGAAAGTCATGCTATTCCTGATGCAATACTGAATTCTGTCTCAATGATTGGAACACAAAACCTGCATATTGAACCAATCAGTACACTGGGAAAATATTTTGCTGCCATTTATGGGCTATTTCTTCAGGCCATCTTTTTTATCGCCATAGGCATGGTAGTGACACCTTTCGTTCACCGAATACTGCACAGTTGGCACATTGATGATGAAGATAGCGAGGACGTGAAAGATAAATAATTTACTTTTCCTTCTATCAAGCTGCAATTTGACGGTTCCAGAGCATATTTTTTATAGCTAGAAATTAGAGAGTTATTACGGTGAGTATCGTATTTTTGATGAAATATAGTGGCAGGGTTATTCAATCTCCGATATAAGGTTTTTTCCTATAAATTTATTACAGGTAAAGAGTAAAATGATGAATCAAGGTCGTTGTTTATGTGGGGCAGTGAATGTAAAAACCAATCAACGGATTTAAGATATTAACGTATGCCATTGTGAAACATGTCAAAAATGGAATGGCGGTCCATTTTTATCTGTAGATTGTAAGGATGATCTAAAAATAGAAGGAACTGAAAACATTTCAATATATTCATCGTCCGAATGGGCAGAACGAGCTTTCTGTAAAAAATGCGGCACACATCTTTTCTACCATTTGCATCATCCAAGTGCTTATTACGTTCCAGTTGCTTTGTTTGATAATGGTAACTCTGGTAAATTATCTCGTCAAATTTATGTGGATAGCAATCCGGCGTATTATCATTTTGTTGAAAAGACTCCGATGCTGACTAAAGAAGATGTCCTTAACTTATTTAAATAATCGTCGCAATATGGGGGAAATATTTCCCTCATATTGTTCTGGATTAAAATAAATTGTTACGAGTAATTTAGCGATATGTTGTTTAAAAAGATATTAAGCCAAAATCAGATGGCTATATATTTAATAATAAACAAAATTCTTAAAAAATCTCATTTCATTGATATGTGACAATTTTCTTTTTGTTTTGCACTAATGTTAGTATAATCGATTATCTCATCCAAAAGATTTTGATATCACTCAAAGAGGATGTTGTCTTCTGTTAACTTATCTTATGAAAATCATAAAGATAAGTTCAGCGTGCCTGTTTGGTTTTGGCACTTATTAATTTCTCATGATTTCAGTAGGTATTACGTTAGTGGAGATGTTGTTTGATTAATGTCTTATTAGTTGATGACCATGAACTGGTTCGCATTGGTGTGAAAGGCGTTCTTGACGATGTAAAAGGGATTAAAGTCGCAGGAGAAGCCAGTAGTGGAGAAGATGCGATCAGATGGTGTAGATCAAACAGCACGGATGTTGTCGTCATGGATATGGGAATGCCCGGGATGGGAGGGCTGGAGGCAGCCAAGAAAATCATCCGCTATTCGCCGGACACACGAGTGGTTATGCTAACCATCCATACTGAAAGCTCTTTGCCTGCGAAAGTGATGCAGGCAGGGATCAGAGGATATTTGAGCAAGGCTGCGACACCTCAGGATATGATCAATGCAATCCGGACTGTTTATGCTGGACAGCGTTATATTTCCCCGGATATTGCCCAGCAAATGGCGCTCGATCAGTTATCACCACAAAAAGAAAACCCGTTGGATGACCTCTCAGAGCGGGAATTTCAGATCATGACAATGATAACTCAGGGGCGTAAAGTTAATGAGATTTCTACGCTGCTTAATCTGAGTCCCAAAACGGTGAATAGTTATCGTTATAGGATGTTCAGTAAACTAAATATCAAAGGTGATGTAGAATTGACCCATATGGCGATACGCTGTGGATTACTTGATGCGCAGAATATGGTAACTCACGGTGGATAATAATATTTGATGGGTGATCAGTCGTGGCGGAACTATTTGATTCAAAATCATTTTTAAAAACAGTCACCAGCCAGCCGGGCGTCTACCGTATGTATGATATCACTGGCACAGTGATTTATGTTGGTAAGGCCAAGGATCTTAAAAAACGGTTATCGAGCTATTTTCGGGTACAAGTCAGCAGTCGCAAAACAGAATCATTGGTGAAAAATATCGTCCAGATAGACGTCACCGTTACCCACACAGAGACAGAAGCGCTTCTGCTCGAACATAACTACATTAAGCTATATCAGCCTCGCTACAATGTGCTGTTGAGAGATGATAAATCTTATCCTTACATTTTCCTGAGTAATGATACCCATCCTCGTCTCACCCTATATCGTGGAGCCAAACATGCGAAGGGCGAATACTTCGGCCCATTTCCCAATTCCCATGCAGTACGTGACACTTTGGCTTTATTGCAGAAACTATTCCCTATTCGCCAATGCGAAGACAGTGTATATCGCAATCGTTCAAGGCCTTGTTTGCAATATCAGATTGGCCGCTGTCTTGCTCCTTGTGTTAAAGGATTCGTAACGGATGAAGAATATCAGCAGCAGGTTGAATATGTTCGCTTATTTCTGGCGGGGAAAGATCAGCAAGTGTTGAATGAGCTGGTTGGAAAAATGGAACAAGCGAGTCAACAGCTTAAATTTGAAGAAGCTGCTCGCTATCGTGATCAAATCCAAGCAGTACGGCAAGTGACTGAACGACAATTTGTTTCCGGAGAAGGTGATGATCTTGATGTTATCAGTGTCGCTTTTGAGGCGGGGATGGCTTGCGTGCATGTCTTATTTATCCGGCAGGGAAAAATATTGGGTAGCCGAAGTTATTATCCCAAGATCCCGGTTGATACGAAATTAGATGAAGTAGTACAAACTTTCCTTGGCCAATTCTATCTTCAAGGCAGCCAAAACAGGACGTTGCCGACAGAAATTCTGTTAGACTTTGCATTATCAGAAAAAGCATTGTTGGAAGCATCACTTTCTGAAATATCGGGCAGAAAAATCTATATCCAGGCACGACCAAGAGGCGATAGGGCACGTTACCTGAAATTAGCACGTACCAATGCCGCCACAGCCTTGATGACCAAACTTTCCCAACAATCGACAACTCATCAGCGATTGGAATCACTGGCTACCTTTGTCGGTCTTGAAAAAATTCAACGTATGGAATGTTTCGATATCAGCCATACGATGGGAGAGCAAACTGTTGCATCTTGCGTTGTTTTTGATGGTAACGGGCCGGTGCGTGCAGAGTACCGCCGCTATAATATTACAGGCATCACCCCGGGAGATGATTATGCTGCGATGAACCAAGTTTTGCACCGTCGATATAGCAAAGCGATCGACCAAACAAAAATCCCGGATATTATCTTTATTGACGGTGGCAAAGGGCAACTTGCACGTGCGATTGAAGTTTTTGATTCTCTGGAGGTTGAATGGAATAAAAAGCATCCTAAGCTGATTGGTGTGGCGAAAGGCAGTGATCGTAAGGCTGGGTTGGAAACGTTGTTTTTTGAAGCGAAAGGAGAGGGAATAGCACTTCCTCCTGATTCACCTGCGTTACATGTTATTCAACATATTCGTGATGAATCTCACAACCATGCCATCACAGGGCATCGTCAGCGTCGAGAAAAAGTGAAAAAGACCAGTACATTGGAGTCAATAGACGGTATTGGGCCAAAACGCAGACAAATGTTACTTAAATATATGGGTGGATTGCAGCCTTTACGCAACGCAAGTGTAGAAGAGATCGCAAAAGTGCCTTCTATTTCTTACGCACTGGCAGAAAAAATCTATAATGCGTTGAAACGCTAAAAGTATTGATGCACCATATTATAAACTTTACATGGCCAGATAGTTACTAAGCATTATGCAATTAAATATTCCAACATGGCTTACCCTGTTCCGTATTGCCTTAATCCCATTCTTTGTTTTGGCATTTTACCTGCCATTCCAATGGGCACCGATGTTATGTGCCATTATCTTTATAATCGCCGCTGCAACAGATTGGTTTGATGGTTTTCTTGCCCGTTTGTGGAAACAGACAACGCGCTTTGGTGCATTTCTTGATCCAGTGGCGGATAAAGTGATGGTGGCTACTGCGCTGGTATTGATTGCAGAACATTACCATACGTGGTGGATCACACTGCCCGCAGCGACCATGATCGCGCGTGAAATCATCATATCCTCCCTGCGTGAGTGGATGGCGGAATTGGGAAAACGCAGTAGTGTGGCGGTTTCTTGGATGGGCAAAATAAAAACCACAGCACAAATGGCGGCATTGGTTGCCTTATTATGGCGGCCTTGTATCGAATTTGAAGTAGGGGGATTTGTCTTATTATATGCCGCTGCGGTCTTGACGTTCTGGTCAATGTTCCAATATTTGAGCGCTGCATGGGATGATTTGCGTGAAGGTTGATCTAAACGACGCAAAAATCATCGAACGAATGGGTTTTATAAATAATTGTGTTGACTCATTTCGTGAAGTAAGTAGAATGCAACGCATCGAACGGCGCATGAGATTTACAAAACAAGTTAAATAAATCAAGCAGTTCGAAGAAGGGCGGGAATAGCTCAGTTGGTAGAGCACGACCTTGCCAAGGTCGGGGTCGCGAGTTCGAGTCTCGTTTCCCGCTCCAAAAAGGCGCGTTGGCAGAGTGGCCATGCAGCGGATTGCAAATCCGCCTACCTCGGTTCGACTCCGGGACGCGCCTCCAAATTTAGCCCAGGTGGTGAAATCGGTAGACACAAGGGATTTAAAATCCCTCGGCTGTAAGGCTGTGCGGGTTCAAGTCCCGCTCTGGGCACCAAATAAAATTCACTGTGAATACAGTGGGTTAGAGACAGAAAAGGCCACCTTTACGGTGGCTTTTTTACTATCTGGATTTGCATGAAAAATGCGAAGTGGCAGCAGATTGGCAGCGCCTTGGCACTACTGGTTTTTTATCCAATAGCATTTAACCCACCTTCTTTCTCTCGCTAACACCTTATTTTTCTTCTTTTTAGAAAATATTCATTTGAATAAAAAACCATCTTTATTGCATATTTATTGTTCGGTGTGATTTTTCGTACCGGAAATGGAAAAATGGCGACTAGCCCCTTTGATAAAAGAGGCTGTATTCAGGTTAGAAATTATCAAAACACAGCGTGGTTTGTTGATTATCAGTCGGATGAGGCGGTGCCGCTTCAATCAGTGTCGGCTTGGTAACAAAACGGACAACGGTTTCATGACTGACGAACGTCGCGCCACAATTGATATTCTGGCATTGGTTATAACGTTCTTTGGTTTGGGGCGTGTGCTCAAAACTGCTGCGGGTATGGGCAACATGATAGCATAAGGGGCATTTCATCATGATATGAGCGCCTTACTGAAATGGCTGCCAGCTATGTTAGGCAATAGTGCGATTATAGCAAATCATGCGCCCATGTCTGCATCCGAAATGTTCACTTCCAGATCCAGTGCTGAGGTTAACCCGCTGTCATTGAGCGTATGAGTGACCGTGACCAAAGTCCAGCCTGCCTGATCAATCTCAGGCTTAAATCCCCTGACTTTCACTTTCATTTCAGGAAACAGCTCAGGGCGGCCTGTTGCCAGTTGCATGGAAAATGACGCCACCCCGCGCTGGATTTTCTCCCATTCGGCTTTGGCGGCGCGTTCGGCGTTAGATTTATACGCATAGGTATGTTTCAGCACCAGCACGTTGCCCTCACTGCCGGCCAGATATTCCCCTTGCTTTTCTTCCTTTTTCTTCGGTGTGGCTGGCGTGGTTTTGCGCCGTTTGCGCTTGACGGTAACCTTTTCTTTTTTCTTGGGTTCACGGGTATTCAGCCAACTGGCCGATACCCCAGTATAGGCGCTGCGGTCAGCCAGTGAAAAGCGGTAGCTGTCACCGGACTTGCGGGTAATGTTCACGGTGGGTAACGGGAGGCCGCTGACGGTTTGGTTTTGTCCCTGCGGCATAAACAGCAAGTAGCCGTTCTTGACGGTGGCAATGGCACCTTCCTGTTTTGCCAGTCGGGTTAGGAAACTGCCGTCAGATTCGTTAGTCTGGTCGATATGGTTCAGCATGATATTTGACAGAGTTTCATCCACTGCGGGCTTGAGGTTGTTACGCTGGGCGATGGTGCGCACAATGTCGCTGATGGTTTTCTGGTGATAGGACAGTTCACGGCTGATATTGAGGGTCGCCCGAAAATCTGCACTGCGGGCGCGTACTGTTATTTTATCCGGTGCGCCGCTGTATTCGATTTCATCCACGATAAACCGCCCCTTGTGAACAAGCGCTGCTCCCTGCCAGCCTAAATGCAAGGATAGTTCCGTCCCGCGACGGGGCAAGGATAACAGGCCGTCGCTGTCGTCCAGTTCAATATCAAGCTGGTCAGCCTCAAAGCCGCGATTATCGGTCAGGCTGAGGGAAATCAGCCTATCTTGAATGCGGGCGTTGATATTGTCCTTGTCCGCACTCAGGACATAAACGGGGACGTGGGTTTTACCGGTGACCCAGTTCAGATCGGGTAATGACATCATGAAAATAACCCCGTTATTTTATCGGAAACCGCTGTTTTCAGTTCGCCGAGCCTATCGGTCACCTGACCTGTTAGGTTACTCAGTTGGCTGTTTAAATCACCGAACATCTCACCCAAATTTTCATCCACCCGGCGCAGTGTAACCGTAAAATCGATCTTGCGTGCGGCACCATCAATAAAGAATTCGGTTTTGGTCTGGTCAATACTCTCAATGATAAACATGCCGTAAATCGTGCCGTGGCCGTCCAGAAATGACCAGGCTTTGCCACTGTCGGCCATCATTTGCAGCGCCAGTAACGATAAGCGGCCGCCCGTGATTTCTGGATACAGGGTGCCCGAGAGGGTAATGGTGTCGTTGTTCGGCCCCATAAACTGGAATGCCGGCCTAGCGCCGATCCGGTTGTTAAAACCGAAGCGCCATGACTGTTGGTGTTGCAGGTTCTGGTAGGGTGTGGTTTTCAGCATAAAGACAAATAAACCTAATGCGGCCATCATGGTTAGAATTCCTCGCTGTCGTAGAAGGTGCTGCGTGCACGGGCGCGGCGTTGTTGCTCCCGGCGGTCAATTTCCTGCGCCACCATCCGCGCAATATCCTGCGATGATTGGGCGGGCGTGGGGTAAATGTTAATCGTATACGCGGGGCGGCTGTCGCTGTGCTGCTGGCTGATCACCGCGACATTAGCCGGTTGGTACTGAGAGGCCGGCAGGCTGTAGGGATGCAGGGGTGCCTGTTGGGTACTGGCTGAGGCCGTGCCCAATGATAATGCTGCGGCGGCCATGGTGGCGAGGGCGGCGGTTTGCCGGCGGCTGGTGACTCGCGCCGGGCCATTAATCAGCTCCGGCCCACGTTCTCCGACCAACCCGAATTTACCCGTCGGAATGTAGCCGCCGCGATCATGAGCACCAGAAAACGCGGCAAATGGGTTAGCGTGCGGGCGGGTAGCGTCGTTATAGGCATCCAGAGCCTGCTGCACCTCCGGCTGCTGGCTTTGTGTCTTCATAAAATCCGGGGTCACCGCGTCCTTAATTTCGCTGCCCAAATTTGCAATGCTCTGCTTCAGGGCTTTCCATTTCTCTTTGATGCCGTTAATCAGTTTGTCGATGATCTCAGTGCCGAACTGCTTAAATTTTTCCGGCAGTTTTTTGGTATCTTCCACAATCTCATTCCATTTATCGGAAATGTTTTTTTTGATGCCATTCCATTTGTTCAGGGTATCCTGCTTAATTTCTTCCCACTTGTTGAGGATTTTCTGCTTAATGTTTTGCCATGCCGTGGAGACGTAGGCAGCAATATCATCCCAGAGTTGTTTAAACCACGGGCCGAGTTTGTCCCAGTTTTTCCAGATGAGATAGGCGGCAATGGCAATAGCCGTCAGGATAAGCAACAAGGGATGCGTCAATGCCAGCACTTTTAGAAATCGCAGGACACCCCCCAACTTGGTGAGCGCGCCGCTGAGACCCAAAACGGAACCGGCCCCTTTGATACCGAGCACAGTCAAGCCGAGCCGTATCATCGCTAGCGGGCCAAGCAGGGTCGCCAGCACCAGTGTCAAGGCACCAAAAATCGCCAGTATGATACCCAGCCCGGCCGCTGCAATGGAGAGGTATTTAGCCACAGTCGGGTGTTCCTGAAAAAAGGTTTTAATTTTGCCGAGCATTTCCGAGAGCTTGGCCAGCCCCTTGATATAGAGTGGCAGCAAATGATCGCCGATTTGTTTGTACAGGTCGCGTTTACGGGCTTCCATTTCTAGCTCTTGTCCCTGCGCTGTGGTCTGGCCTTCCGCTATTAGCTGATCCACTTTGTAGGCCTCGTGTCCCGCCTTGATTTGTTTCTCGATATTGGCGTGTTCACGGTACATGGTTACAAACAGATCAGCCCCTTTGCGGTTAGAAAACAGTTTAGCAATGGCGGTTTCCATGCCACGCTCATCTAACTGCGGGCGCTTTTTGCGTATTCTGGGGACAATGTCTTCCATCAGATAGCGAAACGGATCGGACTGAAATTTCTCCGCATTCACCAGCGCACCCGGTTTCACCTTGGTGATATGGCCAGTCTTGCCGTACTTGACTGCACCTTTTTTCAATAATCCCAACTCGTTTAATTCTTCTGCCGCGCCCTGTGTGGTACGTCCCATCATCAGGTTTTGATAGGCACTCGCCAGTGATGTCCCGGTTCTGTCACCACCAATCTGTTGGATAATGTGCGACATGGAGAAATAAAACGCTTCATCACTCATCTGTTTGGCGGCAACATTACCGGTTTTGAGCATGGCCATATAATCGCTGGGTAATACCAGCCCGCCACTGGCAGCCATCGCCTGTGCAGACAGATTGACTGATTTTTTAAATTCGTCGGTATTATTAATCATGTTGCGCAGTTCGGCGATTTTCAGCACTTCCTGTGATTGATCCCGCATTTCCGTGGCTTTCTCCTCACTGATACCGTGCATGGACAGGAAGCGAGTGGCGTATTGCAGTTTCAGCAATTCGGGCGTCACCATTTTGGCTTCGTCATAATGACGCAAGACGGAATGGGCTTCTTTCAGTATTTTTAAGTTATCCGAAGTGGCGTTACCCACGATTTTAATGCTGCTGGAGAACTTGTTGGCATCCTTCAGGATGTTATCCCCGACGCCGAGTGCGCGAAATTCCGCCATCTCCTTATGGTAGATGGAGGCTTCATTAAGCATCGGCTTAACGCCCATCAGCAAACCGCCGCCCGTAGCGCCCATGCCGGCCGCGCTCGCCAGCATACTGCCCTGTACATTTTTGACGTTGTGATAACGGGATTTGGCGGCAGACAGGCGTTTTTCCCGCTGCTGCAATTGTTCCAGTCGCTGCTGCTGTTTCGTCAGCGTGCTGTTGGTGCGGCTGATATCGCCGTTAAGCCGGCGCTGGGCTTCGCCAAGGTTCTTGGTTGATATGCCACTGGCGCTCAGGGCATCGCGCTGGCGTTGCAGCGACTGGTTTAAGGCTTGGGTTTTTTCCTTGAACTGGGCGGCAGCTTTTTTTGCCCGCTCAAATTGCTGAGCCTGCGCCTTGGTCGGGTTTTCAACCGATTTCATTTCACGCGCCAAAGCGGCAGCGCGCTGGGTTGCTTCGCGGTAGGCTTGCTGCGTGTCGATTAACGTTTTCTTGGTTTTGCGAAAGCCATCAATTCGCCCGGCCTGTTGGTTCAGGTCGCGCAGTTGCTGGCGCGACTGTTTGAGCGTTTCTGCCAACCGCTTATTGGATTCTTGTGCGCTCTTAAACGGGCGGGTGAGTTTGTCCACCGCGCCCAGTATCACTTGCAGGCGTAAATTTTGGTTACTCATTTTCTGCCCCACTGCGTTTCATGGCCCGGTAACGCCATTCCAGCAATTCGGGCAGGCTCATGTCAGCCGTCACGGCGGGCGACCAGTGAAAGACGGTGGCAATATCAGCCACCAGTTCATCGACGGTTAGCTGTTCTGGAAATCGGACTTGACCGACTTCGGCAACAAAAAATTGACCACCTCAATGGAGAGGTTGATCAGGTCACCCGGTGACATCAGCAGTAAATCGTTTTTGGTCAGTGCCGGCGCGGTGATGCGGGGCAAAACCAGCATGATGGAATCCACGTCCATCTCCATCAGCGCCTGCAATCGCACCCCGCGCAGGGCACCGCTGTTGGGCTTGCGGATAATCACGTCGCTGATAGTAGCAGCTCCACGGACAATCGGATCTTCCAGCGTGACAGTGGCCTGTTCGGGCTGGGTGACAGGGGTTTGTTCGGTCATGGTTAATTTTCCTGATGTGAGTTAGTAAATAATTTACAGGCCAATGGCGCGGCGATGGGCGTCGAGACGGTCAACGCCGCCGACAATTTCCACCATGTTGACGGTGTCGATCTCGATCAGCACGTCACCGTCCCACGTCAGTTTAAAGTAGGTATTTTTAGAGCTGACCTTGGTCTGGGTGTTATCCCCCTGCTTGTAGCTGCCGTGGTCGAACTCTGAGAAGCGCCCGCGCAGGGCGACTTCCACGGCGATCACTTCGCCGGTATCGTCACGCTGAAAGGAGCCGTTAAATCGCAGGGCGACGCCGTCAACTTTTTCAATGCCCCACTGTTTATAGAGTTGGGCTTCGACGCCGCCCAGGGTGAATTCGGCATCCAGTGCGCCATCATCCAGCCCCAAATCGACGTTAGCCGCGCCGTTCATGCCGCCGCCCCGGTAGGCTTCGAGCTTGCGGCTCAGTTTGGGCAGGGTCATTTCTTCCACGACCCCGATGTAGTTGTTACCGTCATTAAAGAGGTTGAGGTATTTCAGTTTGCGAGGTAATGCCATCAGTTAGCCCCTTAGCTGTTAATACGGCTGGCAAAGTCTATGAGATATCGATCAGTAATACGCTGGCGCAGCAGCAGGTTTTCCAACGGCGGAATTGGCGTGTAATCGTAGTCGATGTACAGCTTGCCGGCTTTCAGGGTGTCCTTGTCGTTAACGTTGTCGTCATACCAGCACAGGCCATCAATCAGGTAACCGTTGGATTTCAGTTCACGCAACTTAGCATTGATGCCCTCAATGATGTCGCGCACCAGTGACGGTGTCAGTGGCTTGTCAATCGCCCACATATGCGCGTCGGCCATCGTGTCAGCCAGAACCTGAGCGGTACGGGTGTAGCTTTCAAACTGGAACAGCTTATCATCTGAGCAGGTACGGGAACCCCAGAAGCGAAAGCCATCTTTGCGGATCAGGGTGGTGACGTCGTTCTGGTTCAGCAGGTTGGCATCGGTGGCAACATCCTGCAAATCCCAGAAGACATCGGCCGAAATGCCGGTCACGCCATTGACGCCGACGTTGGACAGGGTTTTATGCCAGCCGGTCTCTTCGTCGATTTTGGCGCGCAATCCTAAGGCACGGGCGGTTGCATAAGCCACGGCCTCGCCGTTCCTGACCGTATCCCAATTGAGGAAGTCCGGCCAAATCAGCATCAGCTCACGCTGGTTAAAATTTTTGCGGTAGGTAATGGCCTCACTGATGGTTTTGCAACCGTGGGCGTGGATATAGGCCATCGATTTCAGCTGCTGGGCAATGCCGGCCAGTGCAACCGCCACGGGCAGGGTATCGTGACCGGGCACACCGAGAATACGCGGCTTAACGCCGAGCTGACCTTGTGCCGCCAGCAATGCCTGCATGCCAGTTTTCTTGCCCTCGTCAGTGACGCCGCCAATGATATTGGTGGTCGTATCAGCTTCGGTCTTGCCCTGAGCAACACGCACCACGACGGTCACGGGTCTAGCCTGATCCGCAATTGCCCGCAGGGTATGGAACAGGGTACCGGTTTTGCCGGCCTTGCCACTGGCGGTCAGGACATCGGTTAACAGCACCGGGGTATTTAAGGGAAATGTTTTTTCGTCGGCATCATCCGCCGTACAGACTACGCCGACAATGGCGGTGCTGACGGTGGTAGTGGTGCGAGTGCCTTCGTTGATTTCCTGCACGCGCACGCCGTGATGATAGTCTTGGGCCATAACAAAACGCTCCGGTAATAATGATGGCGTTATGGTGGTCGGTGTGACAATAAAATGCAGTGGGTTGGGTTTGTGTGGGGGCTGGTACAAAATGCAGGGTATAAAAATAGGGGCTGATGCCCCGTATTAATCAAAACACATCATCATTGGCGGCCGTGCCGACGGGCAGGTATTTGTAGATGGTTGACAGCGACACGCTGAAAATGTCAGCTATTTCTCGCCGTGTTTTTCCCTCAGACAACAGTTGACAGGCACACTGGAAATTTTCCTCTGATAGTGCCACTGGACGGCCACCAATCCGCCCCTGAGAACGTGCCGCCGCCAGTCCAGCATTGGTACGCTCAATAATTAATTCCCGCTCCATCTCCGCCAACGCGCTCATTACGTAAAAGAAAAATCTGCCCATTGGGGTACTGGTGTCAATACTGTCGGTCAGGCTGTGAAAATGAACGTTGGCATGAGTCAGTCGCTCATTGAGGGCAATCAGATTTTTCACGCTGCGCCCCAGCCGATCCAGTTTCCAGACGACCAGCGTATCACCCGGCTTCAGGTTATCTAATGCCTGTGTGAGCCCCGGCCGGTTGGCGGTTTTACCACTGATTTTATCCTCAAAAATCTGTTCACAATTTGCACCAACCAAGGCATTTCGTTGTAAGTCACTGTTTTGGTCATTTGTTGACACCCTGATGTAACCAATTTTTGCCATATCAAACTCCATTCAGTCCATGATAGGAGATTTTATCAAAATAACTCATTAAGGTACTGATTTTAATCAAATTAATGGTAATCGGATTATCCGGCAATCCCGTTAGTACGTGATGGAAATCACATTTTTATGATTTTTAATTTTGTTTGTATAGACAAACAAAATATTTGATTGTATATTTAAATCATGAACTGAACAGCCAGTTCACCGACAGGGCGGAACCCTGAATACGAATAGGAATGTACTATGATTACCATTAATGATATTTTCGGACGTGTTAACCAAAACGGTAATGTCGATATTTTGTATACAGAGACCGGCGAATCGATTACTCGTATTGATTTTATTGATAACCTATACCCTGTTAATAGTAATCTCAGTACCCACTGGGAACACCCAAATGGCATAGAGTTGTCAATAGAGGGCGCGTTACGCGTCGGTATTGAAATAGAGAATTAATTAATATGGGTGGCATAGCCACCC
>NZ_JAQRFK010000005.1 GCF_028598745.1 Xenorhabdus sp. IM139775 | reverse complement strand
TTCTAAACGAAGCTATTGAGGCATTTTTACTTGAGTTAATATCAACATCAACTTCTGCTTTTGATATGAGTGTCTTGTAGCCGATGTAGATCAGATAAACCGCACCTGCAATTTTTATTGCAAGCAGTATATTCGGAGAGTGGGCAATCAAAATACCAATACCAAGAAGGGTATAAAACAGCTTCCCAGTATTATCGTCGTTACCGTGGTGCCATGTTGTGTCAGCGACATTGTGGTGATTGGCAGTAAAAACAACATGGCGAGATTATTCAGGCTTTCTGAGATAGCCAATATTTGGCCTTTCTCCTGTTTTGCCCGATTTGCCAGAATCGATGTGCTTATCGGGGCAGCAAGGCCAAGCGTGTATCCCCATAACATCAGGCACACCAAACTAAAGAGTAAAGACAAAGGTAATAACATAAAGGTAGAACTGGTGATGAAAAGTAAGATTATTGCCAACAAAAGTATGCTCTCATCTCTGAGTTTAAGGAGCCTGACAATACTGACGGACAGGTTACCCAAACCAAGCCCGATACCAAATGCGGAAACAGAGATACCAACCGCACCGGTTCCCAGATCATAATGGTGTCTCAAGACTTCGCCAGCCAATATAAAAGCAGAGACTGCCGTGCCATTCCAAAATCCTTTTGCAATAAGGGGACGTATCAAACCTCCTTGGCATACCCAGTGAAATATGGCGGTTTGGCGGATGGTTTTTAACGGATTAACTTCTTGGGCATGAATCTGATCTGGAATCAATGAAAAATACAATGAGTGAAAATATGAGCAGCATCATAGGTAAAACAGTACGGGGTGGCATTTAAGCCTCCTTGGATATAAAAATAGGGTTGGTAAAATTTGATGAAAGTTTCGGGGGTATGTTTAGTGCTGAAAATAAGATGATGGTATGAAGAAACAGCAAGAATCTGAGGGGAAAATCAACACAGTGATATAAGTAAGATACTAAGGATGATTAAATATGGCAATTGACCGACTCTACAGTAAGCAAGAATATCAGGCATTTTCAACCATTACCTTTTCCGGCTTTACTGAGATTGAGCAAGCATTGGCTGATGCAAATTTGATTGCGACAAACATATTCGGTAACTGGCAAGAAGATGCCTATCACGATCAGGCAGAAGAGATGATTTTTATCGTCAGGAAGAATAAAAAGCCATAAAAAAACTCACTGCCTGCCATTGCCTGCGGTGAGTTTTTGCTATCAAGGAGATGCCCCATTTTTTACTGGTTAAAATTTCCAATTGGCATTCAGGAACACACCATTATCCTTATGATTGCCTGATAAAACACCGTTATATCCCAGTGACAGTTTAGTATTTTCATTAATGTCCAGTTCCGTGCCGGCTTTAATGACGGCTGCATCACGTGAAGCAGCAACACTGTTGACAGTAAACGTTGCATTGCTATTGCTGAAACTTAATTGAGTGCCACGATCGACATTGCCGAACTGATGTTGCCAACCTAATTCACCATAGACGCCGACAGTGACTGCATTTTCAGTCTGCCATTTTTGATCGACACGTAAACCTAATGTGGAGAAGGTTGCATTTTTCGATTGTTTCTTACCGTTCAACGCAGCGGCACCACCATGTTCATTGATGCCATCATTACGGAAGTAAACATAAGACAGGTTGGCGAACGGTTCCAGATTCAGACCGGACGCATTGATTCCGTAAGCCGCCTCAGTAAACAATTGACCGGTTTGAGCACCATATTTTGCTTTCAGGTCGTCGGATTGACTGCCAAAAGCCACTGAGCGTTTGGTATCAAAACGATGCCAACTGTAGGCAGTACCGGCACGTAATGCCAAAGCCTCAATCTGCTTGCTACCGTATAGCGCCAAATGGAAATTGTTACTGCGTGCTGACGTGTTAACGGCACCATTCAAAGAGGTGCGGGTATATCCGGTAGCAACACCAAGCCGCCAATCATCACCCAACTCTTTATCCGCGCCCAGTAACACACCGTAATTGGATACACGGTAACCCGCGATTTCACTGTTACCATCAGCACGTTGCCAGTTACCGATTATTTGCCCCCAGACACCGTTTTTATCCACTTTGATATTTTGTTCAATAGTTCCGCCATCAGCTTGACGCAAACGGCTATTTAACGTATCGCGCAGATAACGGCTGCCATTGATTTGTGCCGCAGCGATATCAGCATGGATCTGTCCGGAAGAAAGTTGCCGGAATGCCTGACGTGCTTGTTTCGCGGTATCCAGCAGCAAAAGACTCTCATAAACCGGATGCCCTAAACTCAGGTTATCCGCCGCATCTGCTACAGCACGTTCATTCGCGGTCGTTGCCAAACTGGCGAATGTCGTGGAATTACGTTTTATATCCAGCATCACGCGATCAGGCTGGTAACTCAGCTCAGTACCAACAAATAAATAATTGGGTACGACCGTAGTGAATTGACCATCGATACCCCGGTTTGCTTGCAGAATATTATATTGCTGACCAAGCAAGCTACGGGCTTCTTGTTTCGATAACAGGTTACTGCTGTTTTCCAGCGCAACTTGCACGTCACCGCCTTTCAGCGTCGCCAGGCCATTGCTGATAAGACGATCACTATATCCCCGACTATTTGGTGCAATGTCTACCAGATAACGTGAACCTGTTTGGAAGGTAACATCACGATCAACATTCAATGTACCGATGGCGCTTAAACCGCCCGGTGCAATACTGGCACCGGCATGAGCCATGATTGAACCGACAGTGCCATCCCCGCCAAGCGTGGCGCCATCCTGCACAGTCACATCCGATGTTATGGCGCCGCTGACCTGCAAGCGGCCTTGTTCTACCCAAGTTGGCCCTTTATAGATGTTTTGCTTACCAGCAAGTTCGAGTGTACCGTTACCGGTTTTAGTTAATCCACCGTGACCGGCAATATCATTGTTCCAACTATCATAAGCACACTCAATACTGTCACAGACCCGTTCTACCGTCGTGCCTTCCTCCACGATGCTGCCGATCCCCGGAATATTGGCGATAAACTGGGTTTCAGAATAAGAACCGGGGATATAATATTTCTTGGGAATATCTTGTTCGGTGATGAACATTTTGGGGCCATCAATAGCTTCTTTCAGGTTCAGCATGCCCCAACCATACATGTCATCCAATCCAGGATCACCCAAATCGGTTGCCGTGGTTTTGAGGACATCGGAAATTTGTCCGGCGGTCATGTAGGGAAAACGTTGCATCAGGACGGCCGCCGCACCGGCTATATGGGGTGATGCCATTGATGTACCTGTGTAGGCAGCATAGGTAGGATTAATCGTCAACTCCCCATTTTGGAAAGCCTTTTCATCGATTTTTCCACCCACTTTAGAGGAGAAATCGCCGGTACTGCTGTGAATTTTTGTCCCTGGTGCAGACAAACAGTAACTGGCAGTATATCCACAACTCGTTGATGAGGCGTTAATCTCATTTTCTTTGGTCAGGTTGGCCACGCTGAGGTAGTTTTTCAGTGCGTCAGGGAAGAAATAGGGCATACCGGCATGTAACCAAGTGACGTTATAGTTATTGGCATTTCCTGCGGCAAAAACCACTAATTTCCCTTGGCGTGCCGCACGCAACAGGCCAGCGCTTCTCGTTATATAGTCATCAAGTTCCGGAATAGGGGAACGGCTTAACCGATCCAAATCATTTTTAATCGGTGTGACATAATTAATCACATCTTGCAGTTCGACCGGATAATATTTGACCGTTCCATTCGCCCACCGTTTAGGTTTCCCGTATTCATCAACTTCGTAATTAGGACGAACACCCCAGCTATTATTGATAACACGGGCGTTACTTTGGATCATGGCTTCTGTGCGGTTATAGGGATTTTGCAAATATTTCCCGGTAATCAAACCCGCATCAAATGCCACACCGTGCATTTCTTTTCCATCCCGATTTGCTGCAATGATCCCTGAAACATGGTTTCCATGTGCCCCAAAACTGATAATCCCGGTATTGAGGTCTGTATCATAGTTCCAAGGATCATCTGGACTCAGGATTTTCAGCTTGCCGGCAAATTCAGGATGATGGCTGACAGCCTCATCCAATACACCAACATTAATGCCTTTTCCCGTGTAACCACGAGCGTAAGCATAATGAGCACCAATCGCGGCCAATCCCCACTGATGATTAAATTCATCTGATAGCCAACTATCTGGTGAGTTTTTCTTACCCTGTTCCTGATATTCAGTCGCAGCCATTGAAGTACTGACAGGTAATAATCCAAAAAATAATGTCATCCACAAAAAGATCGGTCGTGTCGAATCGTTTTTCTTCATAATAGAGGTTCCATTTTTCAAAAAAGTGGCAACTTTCAATTCGCTGTTTGGCACATTGCTCCTTGAAAAGTCCTTATTAATAAAACCGGATAATTGAACTGCGATAAGTAGGCCACGATGAGATTGACCTATATTCAATGCCGACTATAGGACAATGCAAACCATAATATTCTCCGCCCACGAGTTGCTATAGCATAATAATTAAATCCAAAATGCAAGTGGAAATATTAACTTTCTTATAACCATTATGTAACAAGTTAAAAATCATATAGATAGCACGCATCTTCTTGATTTGTTTTTAAGATGCTGTAATTACGGCGATCGATGGATTTGGTGGATATAAATTGTTATTTATATGTTATTTTTTGCGGGCAGATCTGGTTGTAATGATTACTTTGGTGATGGTTTATTTATTATCCTTTTCACAAAGGCATTGGATAATTGCTTTTATAAAGCCAATAACGCTTAAATTAATTATTTATGGAATTTTTATCTTAATTTCAAAGAGAATGAGGTTTTTTAAAAGTCACCCTGTGTATATGGATTATTATTCCACCTATATCAAATATCATTTTTTATAAAAAGCCATTTCACATTAACTATTTTTATTTCACCCATCTGCTAATAAATGGGTGAAAATGATCCGTTTATCTTTTGACATAAACAATCAAACGTAAGTGCCTGTCTAAATCAGTAATCATTGACGTGTAATCGAACGTGGTTGCTTGTCCATTCACATTTAGCTCTCGTACCCCATTACACGGTTCATAGATTTCATGCTTATGCCACATAGCGTAAAAGTCAGGTGATATTTTAAGTAATTGATTTACAAGCTCTTGGATATCACTGTCTTTAGCGGCAAGAGCATAATCACGCCTAAAACTAGCCAGTAAACGATAAGCATCTCGTTCCCAGTAAGAAAAGAGTTCGCGATAATATTCATTGGTAAATAATAACCACAAAAAATTACGTTGTTCATTTTGAGCCTGACTGAAATAAAAGCACTTATCGGCTGGCTGATTAAAGGCCAAAACATCCCAATGCAAATTCAGCACATAAGTGAGGTGAGGGGATAAGTCATCCATAAGCCGTTTGACCAATGGAGAAACAACGCACCAAGTTTGCCCGGTTTCGGCAGGTTCACGCCTATGTGCCAGTAGGTATAAATGCCTGCGTTCAGCAGTTGTCAGTTTTAAGATCTTGGCAAGATTATCTAAAAAAGCAGCGGATACCCCAATTTCACGACCTTGTTCCAGCCATGTATACCAAGTTACGCCAACACCCGCCAAAGCGGCTATTTCTTCACGTCTCAATCCTGGGGTACGACGACGCCCGATGTGCGGTAACCCAACAGATTCAGGGCTGATACTTTCTCTTTTCGTGCGTAAAAAATTAGCTAACTCAGTACGAGATCTTTTCATTTTTATCATGTATTTCAATCCATTATTTTTAGTAATAGTATAAATGGTTAAATTGTAACAGGCTAATGGGGTGGTTAAAATCTGTTTATCTCAAACACTGTATTTCAAACATCGCGAGGATTTGTATCATGACTAAAAGGGATTATTTAGCCTTATCAATTTTTTGGCTTGCCTGACGCTGTTACAATTTTTCCGTCATGAAAAATGTTATGTTGCGAAAGGAAAAACACCACTATTTAATTTTGACTTATTGAAAAATAAACCCTTCAGTTTAGGTTGTTTATTGGTGTTGCTGGTCTATTCCACATCCAGTTCATTCTTCCTTGTTTTTGCCTTATTTTTGCAAAATGGATTAGGTTTCAACGCATTCGATGCAGGTTTGATTTTTGCTCCTGCAAGCATAGGCTTTGTTTTATCGTCCCTCAATGCCCCTTATTGGATTAAGCGCTTTGGCGGCAAAGCTATCATGACCGGAGGCTTACTCTATATGCTCTCCTTCATTGCCCTGATTGTTGCCGTTAGTGCACTATTACCAGCAATTTCATCAATAACTGCATCATTATTTGTGATCGTGCCAATTCTCATATTGCTTGGATATGGACAAGGTTTTGTTATGACGCCATTGCTTAATATTGTCTTGGCTTTTGTTAACGTGCGATTTGCAGGCATGGCGTCAGGGGTAATTGCGACTTTGCAACAGATTGGTGCTGCGTTTGGTGTTGCTATCGTTAGCATGTTAGTGCAATGGCATTTTAACGACATGGATACACTGTCGTTTGTTACGTACCAAAATGCCTTTGTTCACAGTATGCTTTACAATGTCATGGCTGCTTTTATTGTATTTTACTTATTGAAAAGCCTACACCGAAAATAGCGTCATCATGGGGACAAGCAAAAGTGATCAGATCATTTACAGAAGCGGATATGGATATGGTTTTGTCTATCTGGTTAGAGGCATCCATAAAAGCTCACCATTTTGTGGTAGCTGAATTTTGGCAATAACAAGTCAACAACATGAGAAATATCTATATTCCGGCTGCAGAAGTTTATGTTGATGTACAGGGTTCTAACGTTGTCGGTTTTTATGCGCTTCATGGAAATAACTTGGCCGCAGTTTTTGTCTCGCCGGATAAACAGGGGCAGGGGATCGGAAAAGCATTGGTGAATGACGCCAAAAATCGAAGAACGGAACTCACGTTATCGGTCTATCAGCAAAACCAGACAAGTTATGAGTTCTACTTATCGCAGGGGTTTTCTGTTGTCAGCGAGGAAGTCGATGAGAACACTGGGTGCCAAGAGTATTTTATGTGCTTAAAAAGGTAAATAACTTACTGGCTATAAAGGAGATAACAATGATGAATAAAATCGTGACTGATATTGCTAAACTAGAAGAAATATATGGAAAACCTGCACCAGCTTCTGTTTTCAAGGAAGTAAACTATATCCATCCTGTATATCGTCCTTTTATCGAATCCTCGCCTTTTGTCGCATTGGCCACTGTTGGGCCAGAAGGTATGGATGTCTCCCCTCGTGGAGATCAAGCTGGATTTCTTCATATTGAAGATGAAAAAACATTGCTATTACCTGATAGGAAAGGTAATAACCGTATCGACAGTTTACGTAATATTCTGCACGATAATCGAGTGGCCTTGTTGTTTCTTATTCCAGGGATCGGCGAAACGTTGCGTGTTAATGGCAGGGCAGAAATTATTATTGACCCTGAAATACGGGAACGTTTTGCATATCGTAATGCACTTCCTTACTCTGTCTTACGTATCACCGTAGACGCGGTATTTTTCCAGTGTTCCAGAGCTATCTTACGTTCTAAATTGTGGGATATTTCAACTCAACTTGAGCGCAGTAATCTACCTAGTGTTGGCAATATACTAAAAGAAATCAGTAAAGGTGATTTTGATGGGGCTGACTATGATGCGAAATTACCTCAAAGGCTTAAAGATAACTTGTATTAAACCTCCACCAGTTGATTAATTGACCCAATCGGGTGAAATAAAAGCGAGTTGCGTTTTGTTATTAAACAAAAATGCCAAAAATACGGGACACTGTATTTTTGTACAGTTAAGGTGTAATTGCGCATTTGTTCGATGAAATGATCTCTGGCTACTTCTCGGCTCAAAAGTTTGAGCCGAGGCTGATATATCAGGAACAGAATCTTGTTTATTTACATACCATACGAATAATTTTGACTTTCTTCGCCAATAGCTTCACGAACTTGCTTCAATGCCTTTGTATAAGCGTTAAGTAGCTTCAGCGTATAGTTAACGCGGTTTCCGAATGCCTCATCGTGACAAACTAGATCTCTTGAAATCAAATTTTCCCCTTGCCGGAAAATCAGATGGTCAGGCAAGAAGCAGACATGATTATTTTTAAAACCGGTCATCCGTAATTCACAAAGGGGATAAACACCGTTAATGCTACCGGATACACTCGTCAATAATGCGGGTTTATGGCCTAATTCTGCCACAGAACAATGTAGTAAAAAGTTCTTCAATGCCGGCGTTGCCATTCCATGCCATTCTGGCGTCACCAGAATAAATGCTTCACTCTCCCTTAAATGTTGTGCAATCGCCTGCCAAGGATGAGACTCCGCGGAATAGAAAGCCAAACAGCGATAATAATGGTGCATGCCCCGAGCAGTTGCAGCAAGGAAAATGTTTGTTTTAGAAACAAATAGCCCAGAATACAAGCAGACAGGGTGCTGAGAAATCCCAGAAAAGAAATTGTCACAACAGGTAACTTTTCAATTCCCCGAAACCAAATGATGTAAGAAAACACAGCGCCAACCATACATAAATAACTGTAACATACGTAACCACCAGATCCCTTTGGGCGCAGTACGGCAAATCAACAGTAATAATATGCCGGCAGGTAACGCCCTGATGGTGGAAGCCAGCAGAGGCATATTCGGTGGTAATACTTCTGTTGTAATAATATACGTACTTCCCCAAACAATCGGAGCCAACGCAGTCAGTAAAATATTCTGGATAAATCTAATTTCTGACATCTTGATGTCCTTCTGAATTATTCACTTTTCCATCCCGTGTATCAGTTATTTAGCGCTTCAACTTGAATATATCATTATGAAAAGTATCTTTATTTAAAGATAAATTAAAGTAATAGCCTAACCGATTTTTATCAAGTATCTTTTTGTCGAAATAAAATGAATAGGGAAAAAGCATGAAGTACGATCACGTTGACCGATTATTGATGCAATGGGAACAGCAGCGCCCAGATCTTGATCCGTCGTCGATGGGGGTCATTGGACGGTTAGGCCGCGTACACAAAATTGTTGAACAACGCTTGCAACATGCTTTCAAAGAATATGACCTCAGTGGCATAGAGTTTGATATCCTTGCGACACTGCGCCGTAATAACACGCCAATCACACCGACTGCAATGTATCAATCCGTCATGTTAACTTCTGGGGCCATGAGCACGCGTATTGAACATATGGTACAGCGAGGATTAATTGAGCGCATTGCGAATGACAAAGATCGACGCAGTTGCAAGATTTTTCTGACGCCAGAAGGAAAGGCATTGATAGATAAAGCAGTGGAAAGCCATTTGGAGAACCAAAAAGCAATTCTCGAACCATTGACAGACACTCAACAAGAACAGCTTGCCGCCCTGTTGCGGGATTGGTTACTGGCGAATGAATCTTAAAAAATTCGCCCTGACATAAGCCAGGGCGAAATCGGTTTAAACGCAGAGAATATTAGAACTTAACATTAACTCTTGCCCAGTAAGTACGCCCGGGTTCGTTTACTACCGTATCACCGGGATAACCAAAGTCCTGATTTCCCGCCAAGTTAAGGTGCTCGCTGTAAGTTTTATCAAAAATATTGTCAATACCGGCACTGATCTGAATATTTTTGGTCACCTGATAGGCTGAATTCGCAGACAAAATAGCAAAGCCTTTGCTACTATCAAAGTCTTTGCCTACCACGTTACCTTCATTGATTGCTACCCGATGCTGACTGTTGACCAGACGCAACAAACCGCTGCTCGTCCAATCGCCATGTTCCCAAGTCAGGCCGAAACGGGCTTCCAACGGTGGGATCTGTGGCAATGGGCGATGACTGGTCGTATTTTGCGCCCAAGAGTACGCCAGGCTGGCATCGGTTTTCCAATGATCGTTGAACTTATAAGCAATCCCCGTTTCTCCACCCATAATGGTCGCATTCACGTTGTGAGCCGGGTTCTGGTTACTATAATCAAATAGAATAAAGTCATTCACTTTACCCAAATACGCTGATATCCAACCTTTTAGTTGGCTATCGTTATATTGTGCACCAATATCCAACTGGGTAGTTTTCTCGGCCTTGATATCGGTAAAAGCATTTGTACCTGCTTTACCTGAAAACAGTTCCCAGTAATCAGGGAAACGCTCAGTATAACCAACACCGGCATAGAACATCACAGGGGTATTTTTCAGGTGATGCTCAACGCGAATAAAGCCGGCAGGGAGGATTTCTTTACGTTCTTGTTGGGTAGCATATTTATATACTGTCGCACGATCTAAACGCGCACCACCGATAACTTTACTTTGTTCTGTGGCATCCCACGTTAATTCACCAAAAATACCGTAATCATGGAAACGGGCATCTTTCATCCAACCATGCTCATTTCCTTTGAATTTTGTCGTATTATTGGTGTTGGTACGACGAGTGTTCGTCTGCATATCTGCACCGCCCTGTAACTTGAAATCTTCCCAAATCCAAGTTCCCATCATACGGCCACCCATTGTCAGGCGATCGGGTTCTGAAACCATTTTCATTCCTGAATGACGCATGGAATAGTTATCCATCACATGATCGGTGTAGTTGTAATAAAAATTGGTCTCAAATTTATCAAACACTTCGCCAATATTGGACTTTTCAAAACGCACACCAAAACTTTTACGCTTGAATTTTGCACCATCCATCATGCGCGTGGCGTAACGTGCTTCACCGTCACCTTGTCCAGCATTTAACTCCAGTAATGTATTTTTATCGGGTGTCCAGCCCAATGCGATATCGGTATTCCATTTATCCCAGCGGGAAGGAACGCGATTGCCGTCACCATCTTTATAATCATTGGCGCGGGATTTATTACCGATCAAGCGGATATAACCCTGTTCATTGCCAATACTGAGATCGGCATTACCATCCCAACGACGATTAGAGCCAACAACTGTGCTGACATTACCTTGGGCACCAACGTGTTCAAACTGAGGGCGAGTGCGTTCGAAACGGATCGTGCCAGCTGAGTTTCCGGGTCCCCACAGTACAGTTTGCGGGCCTTTAACCAGACTCAGCACATCATAATTCTCCGGTGAAATATAGGAACTTGGTGCATCCATACGTCCGCCACAAGAACCCAGAATTTCGCTGTCATCGATCAGCATTCTCAGACGGGAACCAAACATGCCACGGAATACCGGATCGCCGTTAGTCCCCCCGTTACGGATCTGTGAAAAGCCGGGGATGGTTTTCAGGTAATCAGAACCGTCGCTGGCAGGCACCGGTTGGCGGGGCGTTTTCAGTAAAGAAGCGATCTCAAGCGGTGACGTTGCCGGTGCAGTGACGGTTATCACTGTTTCATTATCATCAGAGGTATGTGCATCTTTTGTGTCTTTGGCGTGTTCAGCATTGGCAGCCCAGCCACTGGTTGGTATCGCGAGTGCGATAACCAAAGCGGCTGTCAGAGGCGATATACGAAATAGTTGTGTCGTAGTCATAAAAAATCCCTTAACTAGCAACAAATTCCGGTTTTGGAATTTGCTTTAAAATTAATGCGTTGCCTTACAAACTACTAAGACAAGGCAAACCAAATGATCAAGTAATCAGGCTAATTAAGGGGTGGGGCGCGTGGTTGTGATTCGCCGTAGAACAGCCGAATAATGGGACCAGAGAAGCGCTGTGTCGGCGGTACTCTGGATACGATGATTGTCAGTAAAATGAAAGGGACAAAACCGCCTGTCAATAATGGCAGGTTGATCAGAAGCTGGCAGTAACCACAAGCGATATCATCCATCAGTCCCATATGGACATGATCCGCACCATGATGATTCATGGCGTGCGCTTTTATTCCTTCACGAGAGTGCTCCAGTGTTTTTGATATCACCGGTGCAATGAACAACATCAGGATCGCCAGTAAGGCGATAATGGCTGGTGTTCGACGTTGTGAGAGGTGAAAAAGCGATAACAAGCTGATGACCCAGATCAATTTTTACGATTGGAAGCTAATCTTACTGCATTTGGGGTGGGGGTTGTTAAAATATTTTAGGCTATGTATGCCTGTGCATATGTTAATTTTTATTCAAACACCCGCGCTCTCTAAATCTTGTGGGCGGGGTATTTTGGCCACTTCAATGAGCCAGACACTATTGGCAATCATTATGTTGTCTTTGACAGCCAAGAAAATCCGGTTTGTGTTGTCAGGGTCACGGCCATGCACCTGATGAAATTTTCAGAAATGACGGCAGAACTCGCATGGAAAGAAGGGGAAGGAGATAGAAGTCTCCTTAACTGGCAATTAGATCATCAGCGTTTTTTTGAGCGCGAAGGGACTTTTTCACCTGATATGGAAATTGTTGTGATCGAATTTAAGGTAGTTGAAAATATTCCCGCATAAATTTCATCTTATCCGTCTTTCCTAAATTGACGTTTTACGTCAATAACCCATCCTGATTGCTGCAATATTGCGGCTTCAAAGCCATAGGGAAAAATCATTGGAGAAATGATGTCTACAGATAGTAGACAAAAGTATCCTTCTGTTTTTATTAATGATTTTCCATCATTCCCCTTACCTTTTCAAAATCAAATAGATTGCCACTATGCAAAATAACCACTCCATGATGCTGTTAACCTTATCAATCGCCGTTTTTTGCGTTATTACTACTGAAATAGCCGTAATTGGGTTATTGCCACAACTTGAAGCCCAACTGCATGTGACACCCACTCAGGTGGGATTTCTGGTTGGTGTCTATGCCATCGTGGTCGCTGTAACGGGGCCATTTATGACACTGCTACTCTCTGGCTATAACAAAAAGTATGTTCTTCTTACTATTCTGCTTATTTTTATTGTTTCCAACCTTATTTATGCCACGACAGATATTTTTAATTTAATGCTGTTATTTAGGATACTTCCCGGGCTGGTACATGCGGTTTTCTTTGCTGTAGCCCTTGTGATTGCAGCAAATTCCGTTCCTAAAGAAAAAAGTGCGGGAGCCACAGCTATCGTTTTTGCTGGTGTTGCGGTTGGAATGGTACTGGGAATGCCCATGAGTTCATTTATTGCAGCGTCTCTATCACTGAGTGCAGCGTTTTATTTTAGTGCTGTTATTTGTGCGCTGGCTTTCGTTGGTATTCTATTGTTTATTCCTTCTCTCCCCGCAACAGGGAGCGGTATCAATATTGAACAATTAAATGTACTGCGAAAGGGGAAGTTATGGCTGGCTATTTCTACCGTGATATTGATTTTTTCTGCGATGTTTTCAAATTTCAGTTATATTGCTGATTATCTTGCGAAAATCACGCAGTTTGATAATGCTCTTATCAGTATCATTTTAATACTCTTTGGTATTTGTGGATTTATCGGCAACTTTGTTTTTAGCGGTTTCTTGCAAAAAAACAGGGTTATTACAACTTATGCTTATCCTATCTTGCTAATTCTACTTTATCTCCAAGTTTGGTATTGGGGATTTTCACCAATAGCGATGTGTATACTGACGATCTTCTGGGGTGGATTGCATTCTGCGGGTCTGGTCGTTAGTCAAACGTGGCTGATGCAAGAAGCCGAAGAAGCACCTGAGTTTACCAACAGCCTTTACATTTCTTTTTCGAATTTAGGCATTACTATTGGTTCTCTCACTGGAGGATGGTTTCTTTCACAATTCGGAGTAGAGACGATTGTTTTAAGCAGTATCCTCTTTGCTGTAATGGGCTTTTTCAGTATTTACATTAAAGGTCATTTAATCCAATAAACCGTTTTCCGCCATTTTCACCAAGGTGTCTACAACATAGCGGATTTTGGGTAACAATTGGCGGTTTTGCGGCCACAAAGCGCTAATCGGGACTTCTATCCCTGAATATTCTGCTAATACTTCTCTGAGTTCTCCATTTTCAAGGTATTTGCCCACCATCCATAATGGCAGTTGGGCAAAGCCACATCCTGCCAATACTGCGGATAATATGGCATCTCCATCAGCAAATTCATAGGTTGCTGGTGGAGCGTAACGCTTTATTTTGCCGTTCTTTTCCTTTAATAACCAAGATACGGGCTGATTCCTGCGAAATCCCACGATACATTGATGTTGGCTCAACTCTTCGGGAGTTTGTGGTTTATTTTTGGCAGATAAATAATCCGGTGCAGCACAAATAACGAGTTTTTGAGTTGTTAACTTACGGGCAACCAAACCGCTACTATCAGAAAGTTCACCGATACGTATAGCAAGATCAATACCTTCCTCAATTAAATCAACAAAGCGCTCGCTGAATGAAACGGTAAGAGATAGTTCGGGATAATCACGTGCTATTTTCAAAAGGGCAGGAAGTATGCGTTGGCGACCAAAGGCAGCCGGCAAATCGACGCGGAGCCGCCCTGAAGGATGCGCAATATGTGAAGTCAGCACCGATTCAGCCTGTTCGAGAATATCAATGGCACTCTGACAACTCATCAGGAAGGATTTTCCATCAGGTGTCAAACTTAAACGACGTGTTGAACGCTGAAAAAGTTTAACGCCCAAACGATCTTCAAGCCGGCCGACACTCTTGCCAACTGCTGATTTTGTCAAACCAAGACGTTCCGCAGCAGCAGTGAAACTTCCTAACTGTGCTGTGGTAACAAACGCCGTTATCCCGCCAAAATGATCCGTTCTACGCATGTTTGGAATAATCCAGTTCGGATAAGCACTTTACGTAACCTAATTTTTCGAGGGCAGGTATGTAGTCTATTTCTTGGGTAGGATCGGCAACAATTAAATCGATATCAATAATGGGTTTTGCTGGTAAACCAGACACGGATGTTGAACCGATATGCGCAATACTAATAATTTTATCTTGCAATTGTTTCTGAATTTTATTTTTTTCTCCATTGTAAATATTATCCCATTGAGTATCGTAGGGAACGATAATAATAGGTTCCGGTGTCCGTTTAATAGCGTTAACCCACGGGCTTTCATTCTGATCGCCTTCACAAAAAGACATAATCAGTGGCTTAAGGGAAATGAATTTATCCGGCATACATACATTTCTCCGTTTGGAAATTCAGCAAGTTATAGTACAACAATGAATATCAATATTAAAAATGGGCAATATTATGACTGATAATAGTACTCGAACCGATCTGTTCTCACCAACCAAATTAGGCGAAATTGAACTGGCCAATCGTATTGTTATGGCACCTTTAACCCGTGGTCGCATGAATGAAGAGGGTGTCCCGACCGAACTTAATGTCACATATTATGTTCAGCGCGCGAGTGCCGGTTTAATCATTTCAGAAGCAACCAATATTTCAGCACAAGGACGCGGTTATGCCATGACGCCCGGTATCTGGACAGCAGATCAGGTAGCAGGGTGGAAAAAAGTGACGGATGCTGTTCACGCTGCTGGTGGTAAAATTGTAACGCAGTTGTGGCATGTCGGTCGTTGCTCACACGTTGATCTTCAACCAAATGGAGAAGCGCCGGTAGCACCATCTGCGATTAAAGCAGATGGTAGCGTTTATACCCGTGACGGTGTTGAAGCAGCCTCTATGCCACGAGCGCTTAGAACCGATGAAATCCCGGATATTATCGAACAATATCGGCATGCGGCAGAATGTGCTAAACGTGCAGGATTCGATGGTGTAGAAGTCCATGCTGCTAACAATTATCTGTTGGAACAATTCTTACGTGATTCAACTAACCATCGTAACGATCAATACGGGGGTTCAATTGAGAACCGGACAAGATTGATTCTCGAAATTGTCGAAGCTATATCCCATATTTGGGGTGGTGGTCGAATAGGTATTAGATTATCCCCAGTCACAACAGAGGTAGGAAACACGCCACTTGATAGTCAAGTAATGACAACTTATCGCTATTTGATTCAGCAACTAAATCAATTCAAGCTGGCTTATCTCCATTTTGTTGAAGGAACGACAGGAAAAAGCCGCAATGTTCCTGAAGGTATTGATCTGGATATACTCAGGTCATTATTTGACGGCGCTTATATCGGCAATAACAGCTATGACCTTGAAATGGCAATTTCCCGTCGCGCGGAAGGTAAGGTTGATGCAGTTGCCTTTGGGCGCCCGTTTATTTCCAATCCCGATTTGGTAGAGCGCCTACGTTACGGGATTGAATTGGTTGATGCAAATAATGACGCTTATTACGGTAATGGGGCAAAAGGATATACCGACTGGTTGAAAGCGAATTATTAATATCTTATGGAAATGGTTTTAGCTAAATTATGAAGAAAAACTCCAAAATCATTAAAGCACTAGATGAGCTTTTAGCATCGTTTGATAAAAATGCTCCCGGTGTTGTATACATGGCTAAATATGACAACGGATTAACTTATCAAGGTTCTATAGGGTTAGCTTGTTTAGAATCATGTAAACCACTTTCAGTAGAAAGCGTATTTAATATTGCCTCAGTTTCAAAACAATTCACGGCACTTGCACTTCTATTATTAGAAAATGACGGTCATTTATCATTAGATGATTCAATCATAAAATTCCTGCCTGATTTAGGTCATTATGCGGAACCCGTCACTCTGCGCCACTTAATCTATCACACTGTGGTGGATTAGTTGATTATATGGAACTGGCTGAGTCGGTTGGCATTGTAACCACTTAACAGAGCCGAGTTTAGAACATCCCGGTGAATGGGCAGGTTATAGAGCTTATTTTATACGTTTGTCAAACTCACATTTAACTATTGCTGTCCTGAGCAATCATGAGGTTATTGATACTCAGGCGTTAAGTTATAGGATTGCCGAGATATTGCTAAATTAGGTCAAATTTCAATTGATATTTCGTGACAGTGTCACATGGTGAATTTACAAATAGGAGCTGATCCATCTGGGCTAGCTTTACATCTATACACCCATTGCATTCAAGATTGTAAATCTTAGACATATCTTCACTATCAAGCTGCTGGGTTTAACAATGAAGACAATCATATATTCAATATAATTATTGAGTATATGATTGAAAAGGTTTAGGATGGCATTCGATATCACCGATTTTTTAATGATCCTGATAAATCAAATGGATAGAGGTTTCTATGAGTAGCTTAATTGAATTAACTGAAGATAATTTTGACAATATCATAAGTACAGATGGCGTATGTGTGGTGAGATTCTGGGCGCCATGGTGTGGGCCATGTCGAATGGTTGCACCTATATTCAGTCAACTTTCGGCTGAAATGCAAGAAACTGCTACTTTCGCTGAGATCAATATTGATGAGGCACATGAAGTTGCAATGAAGTACGGTATCCGCAGTATCCCGACAACATTAGTTTACAAGAATGGGCAGCCTGTTGATTCTTTGGTCGGCGTGGCTTCTTTATCACAGTTTAAAAATTTGGTTTCAAGTAATCTGTGATTTTTGCAGGTAGAACGGAAGCATATGGTTACTGGACCTGTTGTGTATACACGGGCCATTTATACAGAACATGCCGAGATTGTATTTGGTGGTTACAGTCTGGGGTTTGGTGATGTCCCCAATATCTTTCGATCCTGAAAAGAAGAAGAGAAGGGCAAATTTATAATGTTAGAGGTTAGAGATAACTTATTAGGCTTCCTATGTAGAGTTGTTATTTAATTTAACATAATATAGATTGTGCGAACCAATAACGTTATTGCAAAACAGATTGCCCGACATTGTCCCGAAGAATACCAGTTTCTTCTTTCAGCTCTCTGACAGCAGCCTGTTCAAAAGATTCGCCATGTTCAACACCACCACCAGGAGTAGCCCAATAAGACTGCCCTACCAACGCATCGTTTGTGTGTACAAAACGAAACAACAACACTTGCCCAGACGAATTGACGATGAGCAACCTAGCAGAACACCGAACACGCATACTTTCACTACCTCCAATTTACCTGACTTATTTTTCTTCGGTTTGATTGATAAACTGATGCTGTTTTATCTCGAAATCTATGAAAGCATCGATCATGGAACGGTAAACCTTTTGGATAATTTCCTGAGATAAACCGTATTCCTCCGCAAGAATACTCACCTTATCAATAACCTGTTGAACCCTGTCCGGCGCTTTAACATCCTGAGTATCCTTTTTAAATGCAGCCGCAGCCTTAACACATTCCCCACGTTGAGCAATCAACTTAACCAACTGAGAATCAATGACATCTATTTGCTTTCTGACATCCGAAATTGATAAGTAACTTATGTGGAAATACTCCCAGATTTAGAAAAAAGTAATTTGATACATCATGAAATTAAATTCCCTCATGATCACGCTAGATGAGTATAGTCATTTAACGCCGAAAATGGATAATAGTACGGGTATCCTTTACTGTCAGTCATTTAATGAATAAAAGGCAAAGAATGAGAAACAATTCAATCCCCTTTACATCAGCAATATGTTGGATTTCATTTTGGTTAGGAACCGTTCTTGTCGGTGCTTCATGGCTTTATGCAAAGCTGCAAGGAAAAGAATTCTTGGTAGGATTATCAGAAGGTTTAATGAATATAACCTCACCTGATAGCACGGTGGCGATAATGCTTTCCATCGGGATAATGTTAATCGCTATTGGGATGTTGTTTGTTCCCCTATTTTACATTGCTGTCTTTGTACCTGCGTTCGTAAAAGTCCTGACGAGAAAACCCATCAGAATCTAAGGTTCATATATTCATATCATCGTATATGTGTAAGTTCCGGGCTGACTCGTGATAATTTTATCAAATACTGATCTTTCAGGCTCGCACTTGGCGGGCCATTTTAACCACCCCATCACATAAAGAAATAACTTCCTTTTAAAACAAATAATTAACCACAAGTCAATAATTTAGCCTTGACTAATGAGAAACAACTTTTTCTACTAATATAGGTATTAACGATAATAATTTGCAGATAAGAGGATAGTTATGATTGTTTTTGTGACAGGAGCAACTTCAGGTTTCGGTGAAGCAATTGCAAAAAAATTTATCAAGCAGGGTTCTGTCGTCATTGCAACAGGGCGCCGTAAGGATCGATTAGCTAAGTTGAAAAGCGAATTGGGAGAAAACTTCCACCCCATCCAACTTGATGTGAGAGATCGCACCGCAATTGAGCAGGCGGTTCAACAATTACCCGACACCCTGCGTAATGTAGACGCTCTGGTGAATAATGCCGGGCTTGCATTGGGGTTGGAGCCTGCATATCAAGCTAACCCTGATGACTGGGAAACCATGATTGATACCAATACTAAAGGATTAGTGAACATGACCCGAGCTTTGTTGCCTAATATGGTACAAGCCAACCACGGACATATTATTAATATTGGTTCCACCGCAGCGAATTGGCCTTATGCCGGCGGCAATGTATACGGTGCCACTAAAGCCTTTGTCAAACAATTCAGTTTAGGGTTGAGATCTGACTTACACGGAAAGAACATCCGAGTCACTGACATTGAACCCGGGCTGGTTGGCGGAACTGAATTTTCTCAGGTTCGCTTTAAAGGTAATAAGGAAAAAGTTGATAAAACTTATGAAGGTACTGATGCCTTAACAGCCGACGATATTGCAGAAACGGTTTTTTGGGTTGCTAACCTGCCCTCTCGTGTCAATGTTAATACATTGGAGATGATGCCGGTTTGCCAATCATATGCGGGATTAAGCATATATAGAGGCTAATCTTGTGAGACTTCCTTGCTCTCCTATAGCAAAGGGAGTAAGGAAGTGTTCAACAATTTTGGCATATTATTTAATCTTGGCGTTTGATAAATGACACTAGTGAAAGGGGTTTCAATATGAACATTCGTTCTTTGATTGTTAAAGGTGCTTTTGCGATTACCCTACTGTTTTCTCTCTTCTGGCAAATACCCGCATTCTCTATGCCTTGTACGTCAGAAAGTACGTGTGTGACCATCAATGGTGGCGGAGAAAATTCCATGAGCAAAGAAATGGCTCATCAAAGCAAAGAAGAATGGGATGAGCAGAGAAAATTGCGTCAAAAGGTGGACAAGCGCAGAGAGAAAGAGTTTGATAAGTATGAAATAGAAGTTGATAATCGTGAAGCCTGTTTAAAAAGTGCCAACATTAATGTTTATTGGGAACCGAGCACAAAACGTTGTTTGGATATAAATACAGGTCGCCCGGTTAATCCTTGAAAAATTCAACACCGACATCAAGATAAGGAGATAATGGTGAAAAAGATCCTACTGACTGGAGCCTTGTTTTTCGCGCTTTCTCCCCTTGCAGTGCAAGCTTCACAAACAATAACGTGTGAAAGCCTGAAAGAAGAAATTGCGCAGAAAATCATTAACAATGGTGTTTCGCAAAAGGATTTTAGACTTGATTTAGTCCCTAGTGATCAAGCAACTAAAGACAACGATACAAGTGTAAAAGTTGTCGGTCATTGTGATCGCGGTAAGCAAAAGATTGTCTATATCCGTACTTCTCACGCTAGCGCTAGCCCGACTTCACACGAAGCATCAGGTGATAAGAAAAGCCAAGAGTAACATTCTTTCTATAATTATTTCTATAAAGGGAGCATCACATGCTCCCTTTTCGTTTCCCTTTCTAATTATCAAACACGGATATTGCCGAAACATCCAGATAGCATGATAAGTCGCGTTCTTCTGGCCTTAAAAGATAAGGAATTTCCCCTAACTGTGGAGCCGGAATATGATGCCGTAACCTGTCCAGTATCTTGGCATAATGTGCGAGTCCTGGATTGATGCGGTTAGCAATCCAACCAATCAGAGGTACACCATCATTAATAATGGATTGCGCTGTGAGAATGGCATGATTAACACAACCCGCCTGAATACCGACGACTAAAATGACAGGCAGTTTTTCTTGCACAACCCAATCAGAATAAAACGCTTCATCTTCCAGTAACATACGCCAGCCACCATTACCTTCTATGATGACGCGATCTGCTTTATGTCCTAAATTTCTTAAACCTTTTGTCATTTGAGTGAAATCAGCACGATTTTCTTCTTCGTAATTGTTTTCCCAAATAACAGGATTTATTTCTTCATAATCCACTTGTACCGGTGAAGATTGATGTATGACTAAGGCATCACGATTACGTATTCCCTCCGGAGTTTTTTGTTTCTCTACCGCAATAGGTTTATATCCTACTGCGGTTGCTCCTTCACGATTAAAGAGTTGCAATAATGCGCGGGTAACAACTGTTTTACCGATGTTGGTATCCGTGCCTGTAACAAATAAGCGCGTTAACATAAATTCATTTTCCGTTTTCCATAATACAGGGCAGATAAACCAGTTACTCTCTTTAGTTACTTTCTTTGACGAGCAGGTTTAGAGTGTAGGCGATGTGTTTGAGACAGGGCTTGCGTTAGCGCAATGTTTTGCCTGATGAGCATTATCCTTGCATAAGTTCGATCAGTAATTCACCGTTATACAGTGCTTGCTTAATTAAGGCTGCGGCTGGAAGTGTACCTGTATTATCAAATTGGGTAGCCACAATATCAACTTGTTGGCTATAACCGGGAAGTGAGCGCTGTGTTATCTGCTTGGCAGAAAGTTTGACAGAAAGTCATTCAAAGAAGTTATCAATCTCATCGACAATGCAATCCAAGAAAGCATGACGCTGAAATACAGAGAATGCGAATTGTTCTTCAACGACGAGATGACAGCTCAAATCACGCAGCCCGATAACCATACTTCCTTCGTTAATGCGGATACATAGAAACTGCCACCCTTCGTTATCTATTTTCAATCCAACAGCAGGACGTCCCCGGAAACCGAGATCAGGGAAATCCGTTTGGAATAGAAATGTGATCTTTAACACGAACTTATCGTGATGATTACTTTTGATGAACAACCTTATCTATCAGTCTCTTCCACAATATTTGAGATTAGAAGGTGAGTTAAACGATCTGCCGCCGCGCTGTTATTGCAGTTTTTATGTTTAACCAACCACACTTCAGAATATGCGGGATTGGTTGCCAAAGGCAGGTATTGAACGCCGTCTAATTTCATTCGGGTAAAGGATTCCGTAATGATGCTTACGCCTAAACCTGCCGCAACCAATCCTAGTATTGTCATTGCTTCCCCTGCTTCTTGAGAAATTGTCGGAACTACGCCTACATTGGCCAGTAAAGAAATAATTTCATCATACAATGCAGTTCCCACATCACGCTCAAAAAACACCAGTGGATAATCAGAGAGCATTTCCAAATCAACACCGTCACTGGCGTATTTCAGCAGAGGATGATCATCATATACGGCCAACATAAAACGCTCCCGAAAGAGTAACTGGTGTTCCAGATTATCGGGCAATGATGTATTACGCATAATCCCTATATCAATTCTACCCGTCTGCAAAGGGGCTATTTGCTGTTTGGTATTCATTTGGTGCATATGAATGGCTACATCTGGGTAACGTTCCCGAAATTGACGTAAGCTCAGTGTTACTTTCTGCATAAAAGGTGTGGTGGAGGTAAAGCCAATAGATATCTCCCCTAACTCTCCCTGCTGCATTCTGGCCGCTTTGGTTGCAGCAGCATCAACTTGAGCAATGATTTGATATGCCTCCTGAAGGAACATGCGTCCGGCGGGGGTTAAATTGACATTTCTGTTATTACGTGCCAGTAACCGGGCATTGATATTTGCTTCCAGCGCTTGGATCTGTTGGCTTAGTGGTGGTTGTGAGATATTCAACCGTTCTGCTGCACGTCCAAAATGCAACGCTTCGGCAACAGCAATAAAATAACGCAAGTGTCTCAGTTCAATATTCGTTGTCATTATCTATCACCCAATTGATACTTTTAAAATATCATTTCCAATGATTAATATATTAGACAAAATATTCATGAATTCCTATCCTTGATCTACATCAAGTAGTTAACGTTTGTTTTACATGGATAAGGAAGTAGCGTGAATACAATCCAAAGCGCCAGTGGAAAATCAGCAGTCTCTGGCGTTGAAAGAGGTGTTGAAAACACGATTAACCAGAGGCACAAAAGTAGACAGCACTATATTCAACGTGAAGATGCGGTCTACCTGCGAGTCACTCTCTCATTCTTTGCCGTTGGGCTGGCAACTTTCGCCTTACTCTATTTCGTCCAACCCATTTTGCCGCTTTTATCCGAGGAATTTAACATCTCGCCGGCTAACAGTAGCTTAGCCTTATCACTGTCTACTGGAATGTTATCTCTCGGTCTGTTAATCACAGGCCCTCTATCCGATGCACTTGGCCGTAAAAATGTCATGGTCGTGTCACTGATTGCCGCCGCTATTTTTACTCTCTTAAGTTCTGTCGTAACAAGCTGGCATGGAATTTTATTTATCCGGGCGCTCGTGGGTTTGTCAGTCAGTGGTGTTGCTGCGGTAGCCATGACTTATTTAAGTGAAGAAATCCATCCCAGCTATGTCGCCTTATCTATCGGTCTTTATATAAGTGGTAACTCAATAGGCGGAATGAGCGGACGCTTGATAACTGGTGTCATTGCAGATCACTATTCTTGGCGAATTGCCGTTATCTTATTAGGCGCTTTTGCCTTAATCTCCGCCATTGCATTTTGGAAAATGTTACCGGAATCCAAGCACTTTAAACCCAGTTCATTAAAACCTAAGTCACTGCTCATCAATTTGAAATTACACTTTCGTGACCAAGGTCTTCCCTTGCTATTTGCTGAAGCCTTTTTGCTGATGGGAGGCTTCGTCACCATGTTTAACTATATTGGCTATCGATTATTAGCAGCACCTTATCATTTAAGCCAAACTATTGTCGGATTGCTGTCTGTCGTTTACTTAACAGGAACTTACAGTGCAACTAAAGCGGGTACGCTAACCAGCAAATATGGGAGAGGCAACGTATTATTAGCGGCCATTGGTATGATGTTTATGGGTTGCATCGTTACCTTATTTTCTCCTATTTGGGCTGTGATACTGGGTGTAATGATGCTGACAACGGGCTTCTTTGCCGCACATGCCATTGCCAGTAGTTGGGTAGGACAGAGAGCCAAACGGGCAAAAGCACAAGCCTCATCACTTTACTTATTTAGTTATTACTCCGGTTCCAGTATTGCAGGGACATTAGGTGGCGTATTTTGGTCTTATTTTGCCTGGAACGGTGTTGCTATATTTATTGCATTGCTCACCCTCGTTGCTCTTTATTTAGGCTGCAAACTCAATAAATTAGCAAAATAATTTAAAGATAAAATTTATCACTCCACCTGTTTAAAGGTGGAGTGAAGTTGAACACGATTAGAGAAAGCTGGCGTTTAAAAAAGCCATTGTTAACAAGCTGTCATGGCATCGTTTTAATTTCCCCAAAAATGGGTATTTGTGGTGAGTAGTACTGGCTGTAAGACGAGCAGAATAACGTGAGGTGGTCAGATTGAGAGCACAGTAAGTTTCAGATGTGATTACTTCACTTGGTAATTGAGATCTTGGTGTATAAGGGGTGACATTTGCTGTTGTTTCAGCATCTTGGTATAAGTTGTTAATTCTATAACGACCTTCAACGTAACTATCGCTACTCTCATCATACAGAAACTCCTGAGCACCTTGAACTTGTGTGACAGCAATGCCTCCGAGTGCGACATATTCTGCCTGCTCTTCATAAATACGAATCAGGCGCAGATAACTCCTATTACCTGTCTGGGCATAAAGTCTCTGTAATGACAAAACAACACTGTAAAACCGGGAAGTTGGCCGTATGTCATAAACGTAGAATGTCCTTCCCTCCTGAAAATCGACGCCCCATTCAATAGCGGCCTCTCGATTGGCAGTCGTTGCGACAAATGCTGAAGCGGCAGCCCTATGTCCTGCATCACTGTATTCCTGAACATGTTCTACAATATTATCATTCGTTCCGGCGGGAAAAAAACCGCCCCCTGCTGAACGGAAGATTTCATCTGGACAACGAGTATCCATTCGATAAACGTGATTGACTTGTTGTTGAGCATAGGATTGTGTTGTATATAAAAATAAAACACATAACAAATAAAGGAGTTTTAAAATTTTCATTAAATGTTTCTCCCTTAAAATTTATAAATTTTAAGAAAACCCAGAAAATGATCCATGATTATGGGCAGGGCGAGAGCGCGAACGTTTTTTGACCTTAATTTGTATGCATCATAATCAATTATAGGGTGAATATCACTCAATTCGGTCTTGTTAAAGTATCAATCAGTATTTTATTTGTACGGATCGTTCAAAAAGCAGGCTTTCATGCTCTCGCCCTGTGATTATGGGTACCAAGCTTGTACCGAATCGAATTGTGCTCCTCTATATGAACCATAACCCCATGAGTTACATCGAAATCCCAGCTGTTCATCAAAAAGCGACACCATTTGCCCATTGGCTTGAGCTGCCAGAATAGTTGCATAAGCGTTCTTTCCACTATCATAGTCAGTTTTTAATTTACTGTAAGCCCAGTAAATTTTGGCATTATTGTTACCCCAACTCCGTCCTGTTTCTGATAACCAAACTGCCCACTCATTCCAGCTATCAGCGTTTGACCACACGCCAACCACGTAACCTCTTCCACATTCTTTCATGTCTATTAACCCGGAATACTCCGTTTTATGAGCAACATGGTTAGGTTTTAGTGAATGTGTCGCCTCAGTCATTTTCATCCCATTTGAACAAGCTGAAAAATTCAGGGCTATAATTATCGATATAAGTATCTTATACTTTTTCATAATTTTTTCTCCAAAAGAAATATAACAAATTGCAAGGCAAAGCCTTACCATCTGAATCAAATATGAAATCATTCCTTCTGTTAGTCACTGATTTTAACTGGATTGATATAATCTGTACTTTTATGTTTTTATCTATTAATAAAATTAATTGTCAGGTGTTTTATGTTAAAAAGCGCCACTTATTTAACGCGGGTATTTTTCAACCTAATTATAGTATGAAATGACAATGTTCAATGAGTTAATTAAAAAACAACAATGAATGAATCCAATAGCTTGTTAATAACACTATCAGAACCATAATATATTTAAAACAATCTTAACCACTCATGATTTACCTGTTACTCCAATCTATTGAATTAATAACAGGAGTCAGTCGGTAGTGTCAGAATTTTAGTCAGGTATCCATCAATAATTTCAATACATTTTTCCTTTTTTAGAGAAAGTAATACTCGTTGTATACAACTGCGTGAAAGTGTGCATCTCTGTTCTATGTATTTAATGGCCGTAATATTTTCTCTGAATTCGTCCGGTAACGTCATCAGACGAGATAACAAGCTGCACACCACATCTCTATTGCTACGACAAAAGAGGCTAATATCCCTGACATATAAGAAGGATATTTTGTAGGAAATTATCCTCATCCACTCCCGATAGAGATCATGTTTCCTGATGGCATTCAATGCACTAACCCGCGGAACTTGGTAAATTTTACAATTTTCGCCCAGTTCAATGGAGTAATAGATCTCTCCGCCAGAATAGAAAGATAATCCGATAACATAAGGTGAAAAAAACGTTGCAATGATTAAATCATCGCTTATTCTACGAGTATTGACATATCCTTGCTCTAATAAAAAAAACTTAGCAAATTCGCTCTCTGTTTTAATTAATTTTCCTTGTGTTGATAAATCGGCTGTGATTAATTCGGCGTATGGTAATAATGCGTCTATCACCTTTTTAAAGGAATTCACTGGCTTAACTAATCTTTTCATACTTAACAACCTTTGTGTATTAATAGAGAGTAAAAGACCAGTCTGAAATGTCTCTTATGTTTAACCGGGGAAACCTCATCCCGACTCAATGAGTAATAATTTTTTTACCATAATGTTAAATTATTTGGCAATAGCTGTGCTGCCCTTTTGTTTGTTGTTTGGCTTTTTAGTGTTTGTTGTGGAGTTTTTTATAGGTTGGGTTTATAGTTGAAAAGTATGTTGTAACTAATTAAAGTTATGTACGCTCGATGATGGCTGAAAACAATGATGAATAAGTATCTTTCCATAGAATCACTGACCACTTGCTTTAAAAAACAAGAAGAAAAACTATCCGACCTGATTGCGTTATTAATAAGCTATCAACTTATTGATGCACGGGTATTTGAATTACCTCAAATCAAAAAAGGGGAAGAACATGAACAAATAACCGAAATTATGGTCAACCCGCAACAGGGAAATGAAGCACTCAATGCAGGTTTACGCTTCTATCAGAAGCTATTCATACACCATAACAACCCTAATATCAGCAGCAAAGCGGCGAGCCGCCTTCCCGGGGCCTTGTGCTTTGCTGTCAACCACCAGCAACATAAAGAAGCGATGGAAGCCATTAATGAAGTCAACCAATTAAAAATAGCACTGGAAAATATCGTTACCAAAGAATCCGGTATCAGTAAAGAGCAACGATTTGAGTTTGTTCATGAACATTTGCGGGGCCTGATTACCCTGAATGCCTATCGTACTATCACTCCCCTGCTAAACCCTGATTCCATTAATTTTGGTTGGGCCAATAAGAACATCATTAATAAAGTCACCAAACAGCAGGTTCTGGAAAGGCTGGAGAAAAGCTATAACGCAGGGAGAGCGGTTCCGCCCTACTCCAGCGAACAATGGGCAGCATTAGTGGCGTTAGAAATAACCGATATCAAAAAACTACCCGATGATGTGATATTGAAAATCAAGCGGCCAGTCAAAGTACAACCCATTACCCGTGTATGGTACTCAGAAATACAAAAACAAGTACAATATGCCTGTCCGGTTCCTGTGATTACTTTCTACACAGAAGACAGTGAAATCAAACCCAAAATCGGCACGTTGTCTAACTACAATGCCAATGCAATTAAACACAAGCACAAACCCAAAGCGAAGCCACTTGAATTGGTCATTCCCCGCCTGCATCTCTACAAAGAAATTTAAGGAATAAAAAAACCGGAGCAAGTATTCTCCGGTTTTTTTATTCTTGCTTATAACAGGCAAATTACTTCATTTTGCCTACTTCATGCTGCCAACCATATCTTCCGGGCGAACCCACGCATCAAATTCAGCTTCAGTCAAGTACCCTAACTGAAGTGCTGACTGTTTCAGCGTCAGCCCCTCTTTATGCGCTTTCTTGGCAATCTCAGCAGCCTTATCGTAGCCAATATGCGTATTTAATGCCGTGACCAGCATCAGTGATTCATTCAGCAGTTGAGTAATGCGATCACGATTAGGTTCAATACCAATAGCACAATGCTCATTGAAACTACGCATGCCATCCGCCAGCAAACGAACGGATTGCAGGAAGTTATGAATAACCATTGGACGGAACACATTCAGTTCAAAATTACCGGACGAACCCCCGATATTGATCGCCACATCATTACCCATAACCTGAGCACATAACATGGTCATCGCTTCACACTGAGTCGGGTTCACTTTACCTGGCATGATGGAGCTACCTGGCTCATTTTCAGGAATGGCGATTTCACCAATACCGCAACGAGGACCGGATGCCAACCAACGGACATCGTTAGCAATCTTCATCAATGATGATGCCAAGCCTTTCAGTGCGCCATGTGAGTGAACTAACGCATCACACGTTGCCAGTGCTTCAAATTTATTTGGTGAAGTAACAAAAGGATGGCCGGATAATTCAGCAATTTTCTGCGCAACACGAACGGCATATTCAGGATGCGTATTCAGGCCTGTACCGACTGCGGTGCCCCCCAGAGCCAGTTCACACACATGAGGAATGCTGTTTTCAATGTGTTTCAGGTTATGCGTCAACATCGCAGCCCAACCGGAAATTTCCTGACCTAAAGTCAACGGCGTTGCATCTTGCAAGTGAGTACGGCCAATTTTTACGATGTCTTTAAATGCGTCTGCTTTATCGGACAACGTTTTCTGTAGTACTGTTAACTCGGGTAACAGATGGTCACGTAATGCAGTCACTGCCGCAACATGCATGGCGGTCGGGAAAACGTCATTCGAGCTTTGGCTCTTGTTAACATCATCGTTAGGATGAATCAAACGTTCGTTGCCCCTTTTGCCACCAAGGATCTCACTACCACGGTTCGCCAACACTTCATTCATGTTCATGTTGCTCTGGGTTCCCGAACCGGTCTGCCAGATAGCAAGGGGGAATTCTGTTGGGTGTTTGTCTTCCAGCACCTCTTTCGCCGCAGCAATAATTGCTTCACCACGTTCTTTAGGCAGAAGGCCCAGATCCATATTGACACTGGCCGCGGCTTGTTTAGTCAATGCAAGGGCATGAATCAATGCAACAGGCATTTTTTCCTGAGAAATACGGAAATGCTCTAGTGAGCGCTGAGTTTGCGCCCCCCATAATTGGTCAGCAGGTACTTCGATAGGTCCCATTGAGTCTTTTTCAATGCGAGTGGCTGCCATTACTATCTCCTTAGCACACAGAATAATTGAATACGCCGGAATAAACTTTGCAGATAAAATTAGTCGGCATCTGTTTATAATGCCATAAATTTATTATCGATAATGCGACCTAATCGTGTTTATTGTATTGTTGTCATATGAATAAGTGACTTTTTTATTATAGGAAATTCCGCCATGCTGAAAATGACCAACAAAATCCAACATTATGACTGGGGAAGTAAAACCGCCCTGACGGATATTTATGGTATCGAAAACCCGGACAATCAGCCAATGGCAGAACTGTGGATGGGCGCACATCCGAAATGCAGTTCACTGGTCACCGATCCTCAAACAGGCGAACCGATTGCCTTAAATACCTTGATCGACAAAGAACCCGAAAAATACCTTGGGGAAAAGGTCGCCCGGCAATTCCAGCGTTTGCCTTTCTTGTTTAAAGTATTGTGTGCCGCGCAACCCCTGTCTATTCAAGTGCACCCTGATAAAACTTCGGCTGAACTGGGCTTTGCCAAAGAAAATGCGCAGGGGCTCCCGTTAGATTCAGCACAACGCAACTATAAGGATGATAACCATAAGCCTGAACTGGTCTATGCCCTGACCCCCTTCAAGGCCATAAATGCTTTCAGGCCCTTATCGGAGATCGCGCAATTATTGGGTTATGTTTCCGCTGCGCATCCCGATATTCAAACATTCCTCCAGCAGCCGACTGAACAACATTTGTCGTTTCTCTTTTCACAATTATTGAATATGCAGGGAGAACAAAAACACCTGGCGATTGCGGTGTTAAAATCAGCATTAAACAGTCAGCAGGGCGAGCCGTGGAATACCATCAAAAAAATGACCTCGTTCTATCCCGATGACAATGGGCTGTTTGCACCACTCCTGCTCAATGTGGTTGAACTCGAACCCGGTCAGGCGATGTTTTTGTATGCCCGCACGCCCCATGCCTATCTTGATGGCGTCGCCCTGGAGGTCATGGCCAATTCTGACAATGTGTTGCGTGCCGGCCTAACCAGTAAACATATTGATGTACCTGAATTAATGGCGAATCTGGATTTTATTCCAAAAGCTGCCGATACTTTGCTGACTGTGCCAAAACAGGAAAAAAATGCGCTGAATTACCCTGTTCCTGTCAATGATTTTAGTTTTTCTGTTTATTCTGTTTCAGAACAACCCATTTCACTGGCGAATGATTCAGCATCAATTCTATTTTGTGTTGGAGGACATGCCGTTATCAGCACGGATAAGCAGCAATTGCGATTGTTCTCAGGTGAATCAATCTTCTTATCTGCTATAGAAAAAATCGTAACTGTTTGTGGTAACGGGAAAATCGCTAAAGTATCTAATTAATGAGATTAGATTCATAAAGTTATAATTATAGCTCTTGGTTGTTAATCACATTTCCAGTGAAAACAGATTAAAAATATTTTAGCTAGACTATACACTTAACAACCATTTTTGACATAAATACAAAACGCATCACACGCGTTAAAAGGATGGAATTTCCACATGAAAAAATCGTTAGTTGCAGTAAGCGTTGTTGTTGCTCTGGGTGCGGTATGGACAGGGGCATCATGGTATACAGGCAAGGCACTTGAAAGTCGTCTGGATAGCTTCATAAAGAAAGCCAACACAGAGTTGGCAAAATCATTGCCTGAAAGTGGCATAGAATGGCAGGCAAAAGATTTCAAACGCGGTATTTTTAGCTCCGATGTCCGTTTCATCCTAACCATCAAAAATGGTGTAAAAAATGCCGACATCTCACCCAATGAAGAGATCATTTTTAAATCGACGATTGATCATGGGCCATTTCCCCTTGCCAGCCTGAAGACCTTCAGCCTGATACCCAAAATGGCTTCTATCCATTCAGAACTTGAACAAAGCGATGCCCTGAAGGCGCTATTTGACTTCACCAATGGAAAATCACTGTTTAGCCTGGATGCCAAAGTCGGTTATGGCGGTGCAATTTCTACCCACGTTGATTTGATTCCTATCAATCATACAGAAACCAAAAAAAATGGTGAGCAGCGAGTTCTGTCATTCTCAGGCGCCAAAATCAGCGCCGAAACGAATCGTGATTTAAGCGCATTTTCATTTGCAGTCAAAAGTGATGAACTGTCTTTCAGTGATCCGACTAAACAAGAAAGCATCGCACTTAAGGGCATTGATTTCAAAGGGGATAATAAAAAAGGTAAGTTCGATATCTATATCGGGGATCAAAGCTACAATGTTGGCGAGTTCAGCATGAACGGCATTCCTAATGAACCCAATATGTCCCTTAAGGGTATAAAAGTGACCTCCAATTTGGGCGAGGATAAAGACGATCTGAATATCAAAGTCGCTTATGGCGTTAATGGTGTAAAAATTAAGGATATCGAGTTTGGTTCCGGTCAGTTAGCGTTGGGCATGGAGAAATTAGATGGCCAGTCTGTGCGTAAATTTACCCAAGCCTATAATGACGCGACAGAAGCCGCCTTGACGACAGATGGATCATCTTATGATACGGCCGCTTTAGCTGTTCTCAGTAACTTACATCTTCTTCTGAATAACGATCCACAATTCAGCATTTCTCCTTTTAACTGGAAAAACAGCAAAGGTGAAAGTTTAATCGATTTCAAACTTTCCCTGCAAAACATTCCGGAAGATAAAAAAGCGCTGAACCAAATGGAGCCGGAAGAAATGGTTCGTACTCTGGTTCAAGGGTTATCGCTGAACGTTAACATCTCTAAGGCCATGCTGATAGAATCTATCGTACAGTCAGAAATGCTGGACGGTAAAGATAAAGATGCCGCAGAAGCTAAAGCAAAACTACAGGTTCAAATGGTGGCGCAGGAAGGGGTTAAACACAAAATCCTGACTGATGAAAATGGGATCATTGGCCTTGACTTCCACTACGCCAATGACAAAGTCAAATTAAATAACAAAGAATCCAGCTTACATCAATTCCTGCTTGATAATGGCCTTGCCGGAACCTATGATGGTGAACAAAATCAGCATGATGATGAGTCTGATGCTGAACTCCCTGCCGTTAAAAGTGAAGTTAAATAAGCACATAGTTAATCACTAAGATTAAGTTGATAATTAAATCGACAGTGCTTTCGCTTTCTTGCCAGTCAACATGTTGACTGGCTTTTTTGTATATATAAAATTTGATAAGAAGGATAAGAAAATGATTGACATACAGCTTCCACTGACCGATTTACACCGCCACCTTGACGGTAATATCCGTCCCGAAACCATTTTGGATCTCGCCCGTCAACATAATATCCCACTCCCGGCTTATGAGCTGGAAGCATTACGTCCCCATGTCCAAATCATTGAAAATGAACCTAACCTCGTCAGCTTCCTGCAAAAGTTAGACTGGGGAGTAACTGTACTTGCCGATTTAGAGGCTTGCCGCAGAGTCGCCATTGAGAATGTTGAAGATGCGGTCAATGCAGGTCTTGATTACGCTGAACTGCGTTTCTCCCCTTATTACATGGCGATGAAGCACCAGCTTCCCGTCGAAGGTGTCGTGGAAGCCATCATCGATGGTATTCACTCAGCAAGCCTGCAACATGATATTCAGATCCGTTTAATTGGTATCCTGAGCCGAACATTTGGTGAAAAAGCCTGTAGTCAGGAACTCGCGGGACTGTTGGCCCATAAGCAACACATCACCGCATTAGATCTGGCCGGTGATGAATTAGGGTTCCCAGGTCATCTCTTTGAACAACATTTCAACCAAGCGCGTGATGCGGGCTGGAATATCAGCGTACACGCCGGCGAAGCCGCGGGAGCTGAAAGCATTTGGCATGCTATTCGTGAATTGGGTGCCACCCGTATTGGACACGGCGTGAAAGCCATCACCGATCCGGCCCTGATGGATTATTTAGCTGAACACGGCATCGGGATTGAATCTTGCCTGACATCAAACCTGCAAACCAGCACCGTCAATTCCTTACAAACCCACCCGTTGAAGCAATTCCTTGAGCACGGTATTTTGGCATCAATCAATACGGATGATCCCGCAGTAGAAGGCATTGAAATTCGTCATGAGTATCATGTTGCTGCGCCGGCGGCGGGGCTGTCTCCAGCACTGATCCGGCAAGCGCAGATTAATGGGTTGGCAACCGCATTCCTCAGCGAAACGGAAAAACAGGTACTCAAAGATAAAGTCGCCAACCGTTAAGAAACGCGATTTATTTCAGGGATAATCATTCCAAGGACGATATTTCAAAGATGGTATTTCAGAAACAGTATTCCAAAGGCAGAAAACGTCTCTGCCTTTTTTGTTTTTATTTTGTTCTCAGGCGTTGCGCATAACGGTGAGCAAGTACAGCACAAACCATCAATTGGATCTGGTGGAAAATCATCAACGGTAATAACATCACACCGACTATTGGCGCAGGAAATAACACATTAGCCATTGGTACACCATTCGCCAAACTTTTCTTCGAACCACAAAACACAATGGTAATTTCGTCATCTTTGCTAAAACCCAGTAAACGCGCGCTATAGACATTAATGATTAAAACCATAGCCAATAAAACGCAGCAGACAACGCCAATCATCAGCAGTGAATAGGCATCGATTTTATGCCAAATGCCTTCCACCACCGCTTCACTAAATGCGACATAAACCACCAGCAAGATAGACGAACGATCCGTCATGTTGACCCATTTCTTATGCTTTTCTACCCAACCGGCAATCAGGGGGCGCGAGAAGTGGCCAACAATAAAAGGCACCATCAGCTGTAAGATAATATCTTTTATCGCTTGCCACGTATCGGTATGCGCACCACCTTCATGAGTCTGGATCAAAAAACCCACTAATAAAGGAGACAGGAACACCCCTAATAAACTTGAAGCGGAAGCACTGCATATTGCCGCCGCAACATTTCCCCCGGCCACGGAAGTAAAAGCGATAGCCGATTGCACGGTGGCAGGTAAAGCACAAAGATAGAGAAACCCCATATAAACCGTTGGTGACATCCATTCCGGCACGATGAAACTTAATCCCATTCCCAGTATGGGAAACAAAATAAAGGTGCTGGTGAAAATCACCAAATGCAACCGCCAGTGCCCTATCCCTGCCCAAATAGCATCACGGGATAACTTCGCGCCATGCATAAAAAATAACAGCGCAATAGCCGCGGTGGTTAAGTATTGAAACCACGTTTTAGCTTCACCTTCACAAGGAAAGAACGATGCAATGATGACTACCGTAATCAGTATCATTAAAAAAGGATCAATTCTTAATTTTTGCAATATGTTCATCAATATAACTCCCCTTGCCCTACCTGCCGCTGTTTAATCAATCAATTAAAATCGTGCGTTGTTCCTTTGCCGATTTCTCACCTGCCTCAATCAGTTTCATAATCAAAATAGCTTCACTGGCAGTCACTGGATTAGGTTTCCCAAACAAAATCGCATCACGAATAGCCGCATAGTAAGCACCATAATTACCCGGCACAGTTGGAATAACTTTGGTCACCAAATCATTATCTTGTGACAACGTCACATAACCATCCCGTGCATCATATCCCCAGTCTGCCCGTGGCGGTCTTTCTCCTGCTTTCAGCCGCTCTTCCTGAGGATCAAGACCATACTTGGTATAACTGCCAGCCAGTCCATGCAAAGTATAAATAGGTGATTCTACCGCTGAGAGCATGGTTGCATGTAATACCACTTTCAAATCAGGATAAGTGAGCTGGGCATGAAAATAATCCGCAGTCTCTGCATCTGGACGTATCATGCCTAAATCTGTTGTGATGGCGTGGGGTTTGCCAAAGAGTTGAACTGCCTGATCCAGTAAATGCGGGGCTAAATCATACCAAATCCCGCTGCCAGCTCCGGCAGCTTCACGCCAACGCTGGCGAACTGCGGGACGATAACGATCAAAGTGGGATTCATAATATTTCAGTGCGCCCAATTTATTTTCTTGAATAATTGATTTTACGGTCAGAAAGCCCGAATCCCAACGACGATTATGGAATACAGACAGCAATAATTTCGCCTCTTCGGCTTGTTTTTTCAGTGAATTAGCCTGTTCTACGGTAATGGTAAAAGGCTTATCGACGACAACATGTTTACCCGCAGCCAACGCTTTTTGAGTCAATGGGTAGTGCGTATCATTGGGTGTCGGGATCACAATAAGGTCAATATTGGGATCATTGAAGAGAGCTTCCGGCGAAGAAACAACGGATATTTTTGACCAATCTTTTTTAACTTTATCTGCATCACTACTGGAAATAGCAACCAATTCAACATTGGGTGTCCCCATAATCAATGGTGCGTGGAACGTTTGACTTGCATAACCATAGCCGACCAAACCGACTTTTAAGAAATCACTCATAATTGCCCCTAAAAAATGATCGTAATATCCCGTCAATGCTACACGTAAATACTATATGCAAATACTACATGCAAATACTGTAAGCAGGTAACAAAGCATCAGAAAGTACCACTACCTATCACACGTTAGCAAATAAACGCGGCATTGATGCTTCTGTCATGATGAGCCACAGATCCTCTTCCTCTACTGGCGTGCATGAATCCATTCTGACAGAGACAGGCCCGCCTTAACTTTTGCTAATTCCACTACGACTCTCTTTTTCCTATAATCATTTCCCTATGTCAAAAACACGTATGTTGGAGTGAAAAATTCTTATGTATCAATCCAATGATTATTATCGTATTAACGGCTGGTTATTAGCGCCTGCCGCCTATCTCATCATGACACTAATTGCGGCCAGTTTGATGCTGCTGTTATATACGATGACGTTTATCCATAAAAATGAAGCTATTCATCAAATCAGCGGCAGCTTTACTACGCTGTGGTATATTTCGGTATTAACCACGGCAATAATGTGGTGTTTGACTGCCTGGGTATTAAAGCTACTTTTTATTCGTTCGAAACGATTCCCGCGTATTTTTATTATTTGGCTGATGCTTTCCGTTCTGATAGCAATAAAAACCTTCGCCTTTTCGCCCATTTCTGATGAAATGGCAATACGCTCCCTATTATGGCCATTACTGGCCGCCGCTGTTTTCGCTCCTTATATTAAACGCTCCCATCGGGTGAAAATGACTTTCACACAAGATCGATAACATACCCCACAATTGATTGTTATCATGCCCCCACTTGCCCCACATTCAAGTGGGGTAATTTCTATTCAAACGATGTAAGCAGTGTTCCATTTTCCAATCTATTATTTTCAGGTATAGCAATGACTGAATACCTTCTGTTATTTATTGGCACAGTTTTGGTCAATAATTTTGTTTTAGTAAAGTTCTTGGGTCTATGCCCATTTATGGGGGTTTCCAAAAAACTCGAAACCGCCATCGGCATGGGGCTGGCAACAACTTTTGTGCTCACTCTGGCTTCTATCAGCTCATGGCTGATAAACTCGTTTATTCTTATCCCGCTTGATTTAGTTTATTTACGCACCCTGAGCTTTATCCTCGTTACGGCAGTCGTCGTTCAGTTTACTGAACTCGTCATCCGCAAGACCAGTCCGGCACTTTATCGTCTCTTGGGGATTTTCCTGCCATTGATTACCACCAACTGCGCAGTACTGGGTGTCGCGTTACTCAATGCCAATCAATCCCACGGCTTTTTACAATCTGCTGTCTATGGTTTCAGCGCTGCCGCGGGTTTTTCTCTCGTCATGGTGTTGTTTGCCGCTATTCGAGAACGTCTGGCCGTTGCCAATATTCCGACTCCTTTTCGTGGTTCATCGATAGGGCTTATTACTGCGGGGTTAATGTCCCTCGCATTTATGGGCTTTAGTGGTTTGGTGAAATTCTGATGATGTCATTATGGATAGCTATCGGCGTGTTAAGTGTACTCGGATTAGCCTTTGGCTTAATTCTTGGTTTTGCTGCCCGTCGTTTTAAAGTAGAAGAAGATCCCATTGTTGAAAACATCGATAATTTGTTACCCCAGAGTCAATGTGGGCAGTGCGGCTACCCTGGTTGCCGCCCTTACGCGGAAGCTGTCGCCAACAATGGCGAGATGATCAACAAATGTGCTCCCGGTGGCGAGCCGGTTATGCTCAAAATTTCTGAGTTATTAAGTGTTGATCCACAACCGCTGGATGGCGACGAAAATGTTCAGAATCCAGCCAGGAAAGTGGCTTTCATTGATGAAGAAAATTGCATAGGCTGCACAAAATGCATTCAGGCTTGTCCTGTGGATGCCATTATTGGCGCAAACCGTGCCATGCACACCGTTGTTGAAGATCTCTGCACAGGTTGTGACCTGTGTGTCTCACCTTGCCCAACAGATTGCATTACGATGATCCCCGTTGCTACGACGACCTCAAATTGGAAATGGGATTTAAACACCATCCCAGTAAAAAACATTCCTGCCACCCCAGACCCAGCTTTGTTCTCTCCAGCGAAGCATGTTGAGGTTAAAACCAATGTTTAATCTGCTTAACTTGCTTAATAAGCATAAAATCTGGGATTTTGATGGTGGCATCCACCCGCCAGAAATGAAACTGCAATCTAGCTGCACCCCATTGCGCCATGCTCCATTGCCGGATGAACTAATCATTCCCCTCCAGCAACATTTGGGACCAGAAGGTGAATTGTTGGTTAAAACGGGTGATAAGGTCTTAAAAGGCCAGGCGTTAACGGTTGGTGTGGGCAGAACAGTCCCTGTTCATGCGTCCACATCAGGGACAATTATCGCTATTGAACCTTGCGTTACAGCACATCCTTCTGGACTGAAAGAATTGTGTGTCCGGTTGCGGCCTGATGGCAAAGACCAATGGGGGGAACGTACCCAAGTCGCTGATTACACAACACTGGATGCCGATGAAATATTGAAACGCATTCAGCAAGCGGGTATTGCCGGCTTAGGCGGTGCAGGTTTCCCCACTGAAACAAAACTCAAAGGTGGACGGCGCAATCTCAAGACGCTGATCATCAATGCGGCTGAGTGTGAACCCTATATCACCGCTGATGACCGTTTAATGCAGGAACATGCGCAAGAAATTATTGAGGGTGTCCGCATTTTAATACACCTGCTCAATCCCAAGCAGGTGCTGATCGGTATTGAAGATAACAAACCTGATGCCATTAGTGCCCTAAACACCGCTCTCAATGGTGATAAATCCATTATTGTACGGGTCATTCCAACCAAATATCCCTCTGGTGGTGCCAAACAACTGACCAAGATCCTGACCGGGAAAGAAGTTCCTTCTGGCGGCCGTTCTTCTGGCATCGGCGTTCTCATGCAAAACGTGGGTACCGTCGTGGCGATAAAGCGAGCTATTATTGATGGTGAACCATTAATTGAACGTGTCGTCACGCTGACAGGTGAAGCTGTTACTTCTCCCGGTAATTTCTGGGCTCGTCTTGGCACGCCGGTTCAGTTCCTGTTACAACAGGCTGGATTTCACTCAGGATCGGAACAAATGGTCATTATGGGCGGGCCATTAATGGGTTTCACCCTGCCTGACTTGAATGTTCCCATCGTCAAAATCAGTAACTGCATTCTTGCACCTTCGGTACAAGAGATGGAACCTAAAGCCATTGAGGAGGCGTGCATCCGCTGCGGTTTATGTGTTGAAGCCTGTCCTGCCGGATTATTGCCTCAACAACTGTATTGGTTCAGTCGAGGGCAAGAACATGAAAAAGCCAAAGATCACCATTTATTTGACTGTATCGAATGTGGTGCCTGTGCCTATGTGTGCCCAAGTAATATTCCTTTAGTTCAATACTATCGACAAGAAAAAGCCGAAATACAGGCTATAGACGCAGAGGCACGCCGCTCTGCTGAAGCTAAAATACGTTTTGAAGCCAAACAGGCACGTTTGGAACGGGAAAAACTGGCGCGCGAAGAACGCCATAAACAAGCGTTGATTCAAGTAGATAGCAGTGATAAAAATGCAGTACAAGCAGCTCTTGCCCGTGTGAAGGAGAAACAGGAGAATACGGGTGAATCTATCACTGTGCAAGCAGGCCAATTACCTGACAATGCAGCAGCCATTGCAGCACGCAAGGCCAGAAAAGAACAGTTACGTGCTCGTCAGGCAGAGAAACAAATTACCACAAGCCCAGATATAGAGATATCAACACCGGCGGCTGAGGACAGCGATCCGCGTAAAGCCGCTCTCGCCGCTGCGATAGCCAGAGCAAAAGCCAAAAAAGCCGCACAAAACCAATCTGAATCAACGCCACCACCGGTGGTTTCCGAAGAGCCGGAAGAGATTGATCCGCGTAAAGCTGCCGTCGCTGCGGCCATCGCCCGTGCCAAGGCAAAAAAAGCCGCACAAAACCAATCTGAATCAACGCCACCACCGGTGGTTTCCGAAGAGCCGGAAGAGATTGATCCGCGTAAAGCTGCTGTTGCTGCGGCCATCGCCCGTGCCAAAGCGAAAAAGGCCGCACAAGATCAAGAAGAACAACGGATTACAACAGAATAGTGAAATTTATCGATGAAATTTAGGCCAGTAAAAACTGACAACACCCCATTAAAAGTCGCAAGTTCGCCTTTTACACACAATCAAAAAAGCACCAGCCGGATCATGTTTTGGGTGGTTTTAGCTGCTATACCCGGTATTGTGATACAGACCTATTTCTTTGGTTATGGAACATTATTCCAGATCTTGTTGGCTGTCATTACGGCATTGTTAGCGGAATCCGCGGCTATTGCCCTGAAAAAACAATTAATACTTCCCTATCTCAAAGATAATTCGGCCTTAGTCACAGGATTGCTTTTAGGTATTAGCCTGCCGCCATTGGCACCATGGTGGCTAATCGTGCTCGGGACATTTTTTGCCGTCATTATCGCTAAACACCTGTATGGCGGACTTGGGCAAAACCCATTTAATCCTGCCATGGTTGGCTATGTCGTTCTGCTGATCTCATTTCCTATCCAAATGACCAGTTGGATGCCACCGGAATCTTTACAGGCATACACGTTAACGCCATGGGATAGCCTGATGGTTATTTTCACAGGACATACGCCAGAGGGTTCCACTTTATTGCAATTGCAGCAAAGTATTGATGGAATGAGTCAAGCCACACCACTGGACAGTTTTAAAACGGGCAGACTAACCCACAATATTGATGAGGTATTACAACAACCTATACTACAAGGCGTTTTGGCTGGTATCGGCTGGCAGTGGGTCAATATTGCCTATTTGGCTGGCGGCCTGATAATGCTCAACCGAAAAGTCATTAGCTGGCAAATCCCAACTGCATTTATTTTGTCGCTGGGTATTTGTGCCGCGATTAGCTGGTTCCTTGATCCCACTCGCTATTCACCACCTTTATTGCAACTCTTTTCCGGTGCAACCATGTTGGGCGCATTTTTTATTGCGACCGATCCAGTGAGTGCCTCAACAACACCAAAAGGTCGCCTGATTTATGGAGCCATGATAGGTGGACTTATCTGGATAATTCGTGTGTGTGGTGGTTATCCGGATGCAGTGGCATTTGCAGTATTACTGGCCAATATATGTGTACCACTTATTGACCATTACACTCAGCCCCGTGCTTACGGCCACAAATAGGAAAGGGAGAATATACTATGTTAGAAACTATGCGTCGTCACGGTATTACCCTTGCCATTTTCGCGGCCTGCACCACAGGGCTAACCGCACTGGTTTATTCGTTGACAAAAGACCGGATCGCCGAACAGGCAGCCTTACAGCATAAGGTACTGCTGGATCAAGTTGTTCCCCCTGCTCTATACGATAATGATATGCAGAATGAATGTTATTTAGTGACAAACATTGCCTTAGGCAACGAGCAACCTCACCGGCTTTACCTCGCTCGTAAAAAAGGCGCTCCAATTGCCGCTGCGTTAGAAAGCACAGCGCCTGATGGCTATTCAGGGGCGATTCAATTACTGGTGGGCGCGGATTTTTCTGGCAATGTGCTAGGTGTTCGTGTCACTGAACAGCATGAAACACCGGGTTTGGGCGACAAAATTGAGGCTCGAATTTCCGGTTGGATCTATGCTTTCTCTGGCAAAAAAGTGATGTCAAAAGATGATCATCTCTGGGCGGTTAAAAAAGACGGTGGAGAATTTGACCAATTTACCGGAGCAACCATTACCCCCCGTGCTGTCGTCAATGCCGTTAAACGAACAACGCTTTATCTGGAAACCGTACCGGAACAACTGTCTTCGCTACCCGCTTGTGGAGAGAAATAATCATGAATGAAACGAAAAACCTATTTATTCAGGGGATCTGGAAAAACAACTCCGCGTTGGTACAGCTTTTAGGGCTTTGCCCTTTATTGGCCGTTTCCTCCACGGCGACCAATGCCTTGGGATTAGGCTTGGCGACCACATTAGTCTTAATGTGTACCAACATTGCAGTGTCAGCCTTACGACGTTGGGTGCCCCATGAAATTCGTATTCCCATTTATGTGATAATCATTGCGTCTGTCGTCAGTGCTGTCCAGATGTTAATCAATGCCTTTGCTTTCGGGCTTTATGAGTCATTAGGTATTTTTATTCCCTTGATTGTGACGAACTGTATTGTCATCGGCCGCGCTGAAGCCTACGCCTCAAAGAACTCAATCTATCATTCGACGATTGATGGTCTTTCCATGGGGCTGGGAGCAACGTTTGCCTTATTTGTTTTAGGTGCCATGCGAGAAATTCTGGGAAACGGGACTCTTTTTGATGGTGCAGATTTATTACTGGGTAGTTGGGCCAAATCACTGCGTATTGAAATCATTCATATGGACTCCCCTTTCCTGCTCGCTATCCTCCCACCCGGTGCTTTTATTGGGTTAGGTTTGCTGCTGGCAGGAAAATATCTCATTGATGAACGCATCAAGGATCGGGCAAAAAATGAAGAGCGCCGGTATAACGTAGAAAAAGGCTGTGGAAGTCATATTACAAGAAGCTAAAGGTGTAGCCAGACATGAATCAACAAAAACGGGTTGAAATACTTACCCGCTTACGGGATAACAATCCACACCCAACGACTGAACTGGTGTTCAACTCTCCATTTGAGTTGCTCATTTCTGTTTTGTTGTCTGCGCAGGCTACCGATGTCAGCGTGAATAAGGCGACGGCAAAACTGTATCCCATTGCCAATACCCCGCTGGCGATCCTTGGTTTGGGCGTTGAGGGTTTAAAGGCGTATATAAAGACCATTGGGTTATATAACACCAAAGCCGAAAATGTGATCAAAACCTGCCGGATATTACTGGAAAAGCATCAAGGAGAAGTGCCGGAAGATCGCGCAGCGCTGGAAGCATTGCCGGGTGTCGGCCGGAAAACGGCTAATGTTGTTTTAAATACGGCTTTTGGTTGGCCGACCATTGCCGTTGACACCCATATTTTTCGCGTCAGCAATCGGACTCAATTTGCATCCGGGAAAAACGTTGATGAAGTTGAAAAGAACTTATTAAAAGTTGTGCCATCCGCATTCAAGGTTGATTGCCACCACTGGCTGATTTTACACGGTCGTTATACCTGCATTGCCCGTAAACCGCGCTGTGGCTCTTGTATTATTGAGGATCTTTGTGAATATACGGATAAAACCGAATAGTCAAAAACCATAAAACCTTCCCCTTTTAACTCTCCATCAGTCTGTCCCCTGTTTAATCATTATGACAGGCGACAGGCTATATAAACCATTATCGTTGTATTCTCCTATAACTAAATTGAGATGAATTAATCTCCTGCATGGCTTTTTGTGTTTTGGCGTTGATGGATGTGTTGATAGTGTGAAACTAAATAAGCATGTTGTAACTAAATACCATTGCTAATTTATATAGCCTGTTTTCTCCTACGAACGTCTCATTTTTTGGGCTTACACCACAATTTTTCCTGTTTTGATAAGATGTTACTTGCTCCACACTCCCGATTCGCGTAAAACTGTTATCCAAAATTATCGATAATAACTCCACATTCTCCAGATATTATGTTTCAAAATAATCCGCTGCTTGCGCAGCTAAAACAGCAACTTTACGCCCAGACCCCGCGCGTAGAAGGTTTAGTCAAAGGAACTGAGAAAGGCTTTGGATTTTTAGAAGTCGACGGTCAAAAAAGTTATTTCATTCCACCTCCCTACATGAAAAAAGTCATGCACGGTGATCGAATTACCGCTGCAATCCACACAGACAAAGACAAAGAAATTGCCGAGCCTGAATCTCTGGTTGAACCCTTCCTGACCCGTTTTGTCGGCAGAGTCCAGAAGAAAGAAAACGACAATCGATTATGGATTATTCCTGATCATCCCTTATTAAGGGACACGATCCCTTGCCGTCCAGCAAACCAAGTTGACCATGCATTTGAACAGGGTGATTGGGCCGTGGCTGAAATGCGCCGGCATCCCCTGAAAGGCGATCGCGGTTTTCACGCTGAAATCACTGGCTATATTACGCAAGGTGATAACCACTACGCGCCATGGTGGGTAACATTAGCTCGCCACAATCTGGAACGTAATGCACCTGTAATGACAGATTGCCAACTGGACGAGAGTGCCGAACGCATCGATCTGACCGCCTTTGATTTTGTCACGATTGACAGCGCAACCACCGAAGATATGGATGATGCCCTGCACATCACCAAAAATGATGATGGCAGCCTGAAACTGTCTATTGCCATTGCAGATCCCACGGCTTATATCAAAGCGGGTAGTGAACTGGACAAAATTGCCTATCAACGCAGTTTCACCAATTATCTGCCGGGTTTCAATATTCCAATGCTCCCGCGTGAGCTATCTGATGATCTATGCTCCCTGCGCCCTAATGTGCGCCGCCCGGCTCTGGTTTGTCAGGTTTCCATTCTGGAAGATGGCCAATTGGCCGATGATATTCAATTCTTTTCGGCATGGGTTGAGTCTAAATTTAAGCTGGTTTATGACGAAGTTTCTGACTGGTTAGAAGGCCAAGAAGGTTGGGAACCAGAGTCAGACGCCGTTACAAGCCAAATCACCCTCCTGAAAGAGATGTGTGAACGTCGCAATAGCTGGCGCCTGCAAAACGCGCTGGTTTTCAAGGAGCGCCCAGATTACCGGTTTATCCTTGATGAAGGCGGCAATGTTGTTGATATCGTTACGGAACAACGCCGTTCAGCCAACCGCATTGTTGAAGAAGCCATGATCACAGCGAATTTATGTGCTGCTAAAATTCTGCGTGATAAGTTGGGCTTTGGTATTTATAACGTCCATACTGGCTTTGAACCTGCCCAGATTGATCAAGCCGTTGAAGTCCTTAAAGAGCACGGCATTGAAGTTGAGGCTGAAGCATTACTGAAACTGGAAGGGTTCTGTGAATTGCGTCGTGAACTGGATAAACAACCGACCCAGTTCCTGGACAGCCGTATCCGCCGTTTCCAAACGTTTGCTGAAATCAAAACAGAACCAGGCCCGCACTTTGGTTTAGGATTTGATGCTTACGCGACTTGGACATCCCCTATCCGTAAATACAGCGATATCACCAACCATCGTTTGTTGAAAGCAATTATTCAGCAAGCTGAGTCAGACAGACCCACTGAAGATCTTTGCCTGCAACTGACAGACCGCCGTCGGGCTAACCGCATGGCAGAGCGTGATGTTGGTGATTGGCTCTATGCCCGTTTCTTGCAACCTCATGCCGGCACAGATAAAACATTCCCGGCAGAAATTATCGATATCACCCGTGGTGGCCTGCGAGTTCGGCTGGTAGATAACGGTGCCGTCGCTTTCGTTCCCGGACCTTTCCTGCATGCCGTTCGTGATGAAATTCAATGCAGTCAGGAAACCGGTTCCGTACTCATTAAAGGCGAAACTGTTCACCGTTTAAATGACATCATCGATGTCCGCATTGAAGATGTCAGAATGGAAACCCGCAATATTGTGGCACGCCCTGTGTAGGCTAATTCCACATGTCATTTCCATAAAATATCTCTGCCGCCATTTATGGCGGCAGTTTTATAAGGACTCCCACATGCTGTTTTCTTCATTGAACCGGATTGGTTTTACGACCGTCCTTGCTTCCTTACTGGGAGGATTATTCACTCTCCCAGTCAGTGCAACTGCTCATAAAAATCAAATTATTCACCAGAATGAAACATCACCTTCAAAAAAGACAAATGAGATCATCCACCAGCTTGCCATGTTGGAGAAGAAAGCTAATGGCCGGCTTGGGGCAGTATTGATAGACACATCTGATCACTCTACCCTCACTTACCGTGCAAACGAGCGTTTTCCTCTATGCAGCACCAGTAAGTTGATGGCGGTATCAGCAATTCTGAAAAAAAGCGAAACAGATGCTCACTTATTAAACCAGCGAGTTCACTATCAATCAGCAGATCTTGTTGAATACAGCCCAGTGACAGAAAAACATCTCAAAGAGGGTATGACGTTGGCAGAATTGAGCGCCGCAACACTACAATATAGTGATAATACCGCGATGAATCTGCTTGTTAATCAATTGAATGGCCCAGATGGTGTCACGAAATTTGCCCGTACTATCGGTGACCATTATTTTCGTCTCGATCGCCAAGAACCTGAATTAAACAACGTCGTGCCAGGCGATGAACGCGATACTTCCACCCCGCAAGCCATGGCAAAAAGTTTATCTCATTTAGTGTTGGGAAATGCTTTGGCGACAGCGCAACGTGAACAATTAGCTGAATGGTTAAAAGGAAATACAACCGGTAGAGCCAGCATTCAAGCAGGAGTCCCCAAGGGTTGGATTGTGGGAGATAAAACAGGCCGCTGCGATTACGGTACAACCAATGATATTGCGGTAATTTGGCCGGTGCCCGAACGTGCACCATTAGTTTTGGTCACTTACTTCACTCAGCCAGATGATAAACAAGCCCGTGCCCGCCCTGACGTATTAGCTGCCGCCGCACATATTATGACTCAAATTTTTTAGTCTGACTAACAAGCTATACAGCCAATAAACTGCATAGCTTGCTTATAACAAATTGGATTTAGCCTCCGGCCAATTTGACTTTCATTCCTTTTGCTTCCAGCAATTGTTTCAGCAAATCACGCTTATCACCTTGGATTTCAATTTCACCCTCTTTGACAGAACCGCCACAGCCGCATTTTTTCTTCAATTCGGCTGCCAAGTCAGCCAACGTTTGGTCATCGGCATCGATGCCCCTGATCACACAAACCCCTTTCCCTTTACGGCCACTGGTTTGGCGCTGAATACGCACAACCCCATCACCTTTCGGACGAGCAGGAGTTATTTTTTCTTCCTGAATGCGGCCACTCTCCGTCGAATAAACCAAGCGGGAGTTATTATCCATGAATGACTCCAATCGATTGATTAATCTGCGCTAATGCCAGTGCGGGATTTTCAGCTCTGGTAATTGGCCGCCCGATCACCATATAGTCCACCCCTGCCTGAACCGCCTGAGGGGGGGTCATAATCCGACGTTGATCGCCCGCTTCTGTGCCTTCAGGACGAATACCCGGTGTAACAAGTTGGAATGCTTGGCCACATACTGTTTTCAACTGCTGTGCTTCATGTGCTGAACAGACGACACCCTCTAAGCCACACTGCTTAGCCAATAATGCCAGACGTTCAGCCTGTTGAGCCGGTGCCACATTAATTCCGGTGCCTGCTAGATCAGCGTGTTCCATACTGGTCAGCACGGTAACAGCAATTAACAGGGGTGCATCCTTACCATAAGGCAACAATGCTTCTTTAGCGGCGGTCATCATCCTCGCACCACCACTCGCATGAACATTAACCATCCAGACGCCTAATTCAGCCGCAGCCGCAACGGCTCTTGCCGTTGTATTGGGAATATCGTGGAACTTAAGATCCAAAAACACATCAAAACCACGCTGATGCAGCGTCTGAACAAATTGCGGGCCATACAGGGTAAACATTTCTTTACCCACTTTCAGACGACAGGATTGTGGATCGATTTTATCGACAAATGCCAGCGCGGCTTCCTGATTATCATAATCCAGTGCAACAATAACAGGCGAGTCAATCTGTTTATCTAAAGTTTGAATTGTATGGGAAGTCATTTTCAGGCCCTTTGATTTATTAATTAATCGTGACAGTGTCACTGACCATCCAATCCTCGGATCGGTTTAATCGAATCCCAAGAACGGCATGATGGACAATGCCAATATAACGAGCGGGAAGTGAAGCCACATTTATGGCATCGATAATCAGGTTTCGTGCAGATTTGCTCACCTACCATATTACGCAAAAGGATCAGGCTTTCTTTCGCACGCCCTTCTTCTGCCTCTGCCAGATGGTAATCCATCAAACGATAAAATAGTCTCATTGTTGGATGGCGTTCCAACTGACGGTTAATGTATATTTGAGCAACTTCACGCCCTTCTTTTTTCTCAAGGATCTCAGCCAGATGAAGTTCAGCGATCGCACCACACTTTTCGTCTACACAGCGCTGGACAAAAGATTGCCACTCATCCGGCAGGGAGAGCTGATGGTAACATTCTTGCAACATTGGCAAAGATTCACTGACCAGTTGTTTATCCTGATCGAGAATACGTTTCAGCGCATGGGTTGCTTTAAGATATTCCCCTTGGGCCATATAGATACGGCCAAGCATAATAGAAGTACGGGCACAATTTTTGTCTGCTTGGGACGCTTTGTTCAAATAACCGATCGCATCAGTAAAATCGTCACTTCCCATACATTGCAGGGCCAATTCACAATAGAAATGCGCAATTTCTTCCCGAAAATGGTGTTTGCCCAGTTTTACGAGTTTTTCAGCGATATCAATGGCTTTATTCCAGTCACTGGTTGACTGGTAGATGGTTAGCAAGGAATTGAAGGCGCTTTCACGGAAATCTGTTTCGTCAATGAGCTGAACAAACATGTTCTCAGCGCGGTCATAGACTCCGGCGGCCATATAATCTTGCCCAAGTTGCCGGATCGCAAGTAAACGCTGTTCAAATGTCAGGGAAGCGCTTTCCATCAGGGATTGGTGAATACGGATGGCTCTTTCAACTTCACCACGGGAACGGAACAGATTTCCCAGTGTCAGGTGGGCCTCGAATGCAGAACTGTCCTCTTTCAGCATGTCAAGAAATAGATCTACTGCCTTATCCTGCTGATTAGAGAGTAAAAAATTAACACCATCAACATATTCACGTGAAAGGCGATCAGCCGATTGCTGTTTGTCTTGTTGAGCACTTCTGCGCCCCATATACCAGCCATAAGCCGCAGCAATGGGAAGCAACAGAAACAACAGCTCTAACATGGAGAATTATTCCTTGGTTAATGCTACGGTAGATACGGCCTTTGTGGATGATTCAGATGGCTTCCCCACTTGGGTTTCCAGTCGCTTGATTTTGCGTTTCGCCTGCCGCAAAGCAACACACGTGCGCAGGTAAAAAGCCCCACAAATGCCCCAACCGAGGATAAAGCCAACTGCAAACAACGCAGCCAGCAATGTAGATACAGAATAATCACCTTTGGCAATCAAATAATTAAACGTCACAATCTGATTATTATTCGCTCCCAGTGTCACTGAGATAACAAAAACGGCCAGTGCCAGTAATAAGATCAGAAAATATTTCACATTTCTTCCTGTTATCTATCGTTGCTGATGGGTTATGCCAAATAACAGACATAGTGGCGTGTTAAATTAGCATTTCTCGTCTACGCACGTCTACGTAAAGGAAGCAATTTATTGCAACAAACGCAGATTTCCCTCTATTTTCCTCTTATTATGAGGAGTACATCTGCAAAAATCTGCCTATAGTTTAGCATGTTAATGGGTTTCCCATTAAACAACCTGACGCTTTATATTCATGCATATTAATAATTTCTGTTACAATGCGTCAGCGTGCATGCGTTGTAATCAGAGAAATTTTTCTGCGTAGTTTTAGCTGATTTCTCAACCGGTATTGTTCTGAGTACACAATATTTATAACGAGTCAAATCAACATATGAATACAAAAATACAGCTAAAACGAGTAGCTGAAGCAAAATTACCTACGCCCTGGGGCGAGTTTTTAATGATTGGATTTGAAGAAATCAAAACGGGCCGCGATCATGTTGCCCTTGTTTTCGGCGATATTTCTGGCGATAAACCTGTCTTGTCGCGTATTCACTCAGAATGCCTTACTGGAGATGCTTTATTCAGCCTGAGATGCGACTGTGGTTTTCAATTAGAAGCCGCGCTTGCGCAAATTAGTCAGGAAGGTCGTGGTATTTTACTTTATCACCGCCAAGAGGGTCGCAATATTGGCCTGCTGAATAAAATTCGTGCCTATGCTTTGCAGGATCAAGGTATTGATACCGTTGAGGCCAACCATCAGTTAGGTTTCGCTGCGGATGAAAGGGATTTTACCCTGTGTTCAGATATGTATAAGTTATTGGATATTAATGCCGTTCGCCTTCTTACCAACAACCCTAAAAAAGTTGAGATCATGATAGAAGCGGGTATCAATATTGTCGAACGTGTCCCGCTGATTGTGGGGCGTAATCCCCAAAATGCGTACTATTTAGATACCAAAGCCAGCCGAATGGGTCACCTGCTGCCAAAATCAAACTAAACATTTTCTCATTGCTTTTCGTCAGATCTGCAAAAAAACTGCGTCGGTGTGGACGCAGTTTTTATTTTTTCTGATGGACACTTATTTCAGTTTTTTGTCATTTCAGCATATTACGAATAACATAATGTAAAATACCATCATGATAGAAATAGGCCAGTTCTGTTCCCGTATCAATACGGCAACGGGCATCAATCACAATTTCCTGTCCATTGGCATAAGTTATCTTCACCGCAATGGTCTGCCCCGGCTGAATATGAGCTAAGCCTGTAATATCAATTCTCTCTTCTCCTGTCAGGTTTAATGTCTTGCGACTAACACCTTGAGGAAATTCCAATGGCAAGACCCCCATACCAATCAAGTTAGAACGATGAATACGTTCAAAAGATTCTGCAATCACAACGCTAACTCCCAGTAATCTTGTCCCTTTTGCAGCCCAGTCACGGCTTGATCCTGAACCATATTCTTTACCCGCAATAACGGCTAAGGGGATTTTTTCCTCTTGATAACGCATGGCAGCATCATAAATGGCGAGTTGGGATTGTGAGGGAATATGACGGGTATATCCTCCTTCAACCCCTGATACCATCTCATTGCGGATACGAATATTGGCAAACGTTCCTCGCATCATCACTTCATGATTACCACGCCTTGAGCCATAAGAGTTAAAATCTTTTGGTGCAACGCCGTGCTGTTGCAAGTAACGTCCGGCAGGACTGTCAGCCTTGATATTTCCCGCCGGAGAAATGTGATCCGTCGTGACTGAATCGCCTAAGATCGCCAAGATGTGGGCTTGATGAATATCTGTAACGGGTTTAGGTTCAGCCGTCATGTCACTGAAGAAAGGAGGATGCCGTATATAGGTGGAATCCGGCTGCCAGACATAAGTTGCAGAACTTTCGGCACTCAGGGATTGCCAACTTTCGTCACCATCAAACACAGAATGGTATTCTTTATGGAACATTTCAGTTCTGACTTTTCCAACCGCTTCCGCAACTTCTGCACTATTAGGCCAGATATCTTTCAAATAAACATCATTGCCTTGTTGATCTGTCCCGATAGGCTCCCGCGTCAAATCCTTTTTCATACTGCCGGAAAGCGCATAAGCCACCACCAGCGGCGGTGATGCCAACCAGTTTGTTTTCACCAGCGGATGAATACGTCCTTCAAAATTGCGGTTACCGGAAAGCACCGCCCCAACGGTGAGATCAGATTGCTTGATTGCGGCTTCAATCGGATCAGGCAATGGCCCAGAATTACCAATACAGGTAGTACAACCATACCCGACCAAATTAAAACCCAGTTGTTCCAGATAGGGCATGAAACCGGCCAGTTCCAGATAACTTGTGACGACTTTCGAACCGGGAGCCAGTGAAGTTTTAACCCACGGTTGACGCTGCAAACCTTTTTCAACCGCTTTTTTAGCGAGTAAGCCCGCCGTCATCAATACGCTGGGATTAGAGGTATTGGTACAAGAAGTAATAGCGGCAATCACTACAGCCCCTTCTTGCAGTGAAAAGGTTTGGTTATCTAAGGTCACCGATACTGCTGATAAATGCGTTTGCGTTTTATGGAGATCCAACTCTGTAGCAGACTGAAAAGCCTGTGGTACATCTCCCAATGCAACTCTGTCCTGAGGACGTTTCGGTCCGGCCAGACTGGCTTCAACGATTGACATATCCAACGCAAGCGTACTTGTAAAAACCGGCTCATCACCCGCGTTACGCCATAAGCCCTGAATTTTGCAATAGGCTTCAACCAACGCGATTTCTTCTTCATGACGCCCGGTTAAGCGCATGTAATCTAATGTAATGTCATCGACCGGAAAGAAACCGCAAGTTGCCCCATATTCAGGAGACATGTTGGCAATGGTTGCCCTGTCTGCCAGCGGCAAATCAGATAATCCATCACCATAAAATTCAACAAATTTGCCCACCACACCGTGCTTGCGCAGCATCTGTGTCACAGTCAGTACAAGGTCGGTTGCTGTGATCCCTTCCTGCAATTTTCCGGTCAGTTTAAAGCCAACAACATCTGGGATCAGCATAGAAACGGGTTGCCCCAGCATGGCGGCTTCGGCTTCAATGCCTCCAACGCCCCAGCCCAGAACACCTAATCCATTAATCATGGTGGTATGAGAATCCGTTCCGACCAGCGTATCAGGATAGGCAAAATTTTTACCATCCTGATTTTCATGCCAGACGGCTTTCCCCAGATATTCAAGGTTAACCTGATGGCAAATCCCCGTTCCAGGAGGGACAACGCGGAAACGATTGAAAGCCTGCTGCCCCCAGCGTAAGAACAGATAACGTTCATAGTTGCGTGCCATCTCTATCTGAACGTTTTCTGAAAATGCCTGCTCAGTGCCAAATTTATCAACCATTACCGAGTGATCAATCACCAAATCAACCGGGGATAACGGATTGACCTGTTCGACATTTCCACCGAGTTTCAACACTGCTTCCCGCATCGCCGCAAGATCCACGACCGCCGGTACACCCGTAAAATCCTGCATCAGTACACGGGCGGGACGATACGCAATTTCTCGGTTTGCATGACCGGTTTTTTGCCATGCCACCAACGCTTTCAAATCATCTTCCACAACAGATTCACCATCCATGTTGCGCAGGAGATTTTCCAGCAGGACTTTCAGGGATTTCGGCAAGCGGGATATCTCGCCCAATTGTTCAGATAACAGAGGTAAACTGTAATAGTGATAGGTTTTACTGCCAGAGGGCTTACTACCAATAGATTCATTGTCACTCGTTTTGCTTCCAATCAAGAGTGTTGAAGCACAGTCTGTTTTCAATCTCAACGACATAACTCCTCCTTTCTTATTATTTATGGTCAGCTACATCATTAAACATAACATATAAGCAAATATTTGTTATTCCATTGTCACGCATTTTGTTAACTGGTTGTAAATTCTCATTTGTTGATAAATTTTAATGATGACACACCTAAAGCAGATATGTTTTATTCACGCGAGAAATCAGGAAGTTCTGTACGTTGGGTGTATCACTATAATGAATTTATTGGAGATTAAGTGATGGATACAGGAAAAAAAGAATACCAACATTATCTAAGCCATATACAACAAGCCGATCGGTTCTTTTCGGCGGGTATTAACCCTAAATTTTCTTTGTCGGACTATCAACTTAGCGATACCGACGGCCTTGTTCAATTTATTATTACCTCAAATATTGTCGACAAAGCCAATGTCATACGGAAACTGGATGAAATCAAGAAAATACAGATAGCGCTTTCTTCAATAGCGGCTGGCTACATCGCCCAATATACCCAGATTCACGGCAAAGAATATAAGACTGATATTCAATTCTGGGGAGATATCATGGCAAAACTGCCATTGATGAGCGTCATGAATATTGAAAGTCAAACTTATCAACATGAAATGAAAGGCATTTCGATTGCAACAAATTTACTCCAACTCATCATGGATATTATTTTGAATGCCAACTCCCCCAGCTTGAAAAGTTTTTCTGATTTTCTGCAAAAACAAGGGGATGCCATCAGGTTAGGGTTAAAACGAAATGGAGATCATTACTCCACACTCACATTAGCCAGTGTCATTGAGGCTGTTGGCATTGAAGATCAGGTTATGTATGTGCCCAAAATGAAACTGTATAAAATAGATTTTGACAGAACCAACGCGGAAATGACATCGAACTGTGCCTCTAAGGAAAATATTAATGTTGGATTCACTTACTCTTCTTGTGTTTCATTATTTAATTATCACGCGCTGGAGAATCAGGATATCAAAGCAGCCTTAAATAATTTCATCCTTAAAAACCAAAAAATTTCAATAAAAGATGCGGATGGTTTTTTCAATGGTGAATTCAAGACGCTGCTTCCCAAAGGAGCATGAAATAATTGTCGTTTCAACTTCATCATATTAAAGATAGCTTCATCAGTGATCCTAACCTTAACTCGGAGCAATAAACCTATGTATATCCCACGTAAAATGAAAATGCCGTACCTATCTGGAATTATACGGCTGTTCATTGTTACGGTGTCACAAAATTTTAACCAATGATGAAACTAAACTGGCCTTAGAAGCCTTGGTGATCAATGTGGCGTTTATACCGCCTTGTGCGAAAGTAAAAGGGCTGGCGATAAAGAATTAGCTAACTATATGAAAATACACAATATAGGTACAGAAAAGTGACTCTATGGATTCAGGGCGAAGATGAAGGGCAACCACCTCCTTATTTCTCAGGAGGTGGTTTCATATTTAAGCCATGCTTTAAACTGTTTCTTATACTATCGGTAAATCAATATCTTTGAACATTTCTTCGATTTCTTCATTGGAGCGTAATGCAATGGCTTTATCCACAACATCACGCGTCAAATGCGGCGCAAAGCGCCAAATAAAATCATACATATAACTACGCAGGAAACTACTGCGCCGAAAGCCGATCTTGGTTGTGCTGTAACTGAATTTATCCCGCATATCAATACGCACGAGATCGCTGTCCTGCACAGGTTCTATCGCCATACTGGCAATCACACCAACCCCTAGCCCTAACCGCACATAAGTCTTAATCACATCAGCATCTGTTGCCGTGAAAACGATTTTAGGTTTCAAACCAGCCCGATCAAAAGCCACATCCAGCTCTGAGCGTCCGGTAAAACCAAAGGTATAGGTGACAATCGGGTATTCGGCCAATTCTTCAATCGTTACGTTCTGTCTATTCGCAAGCGGGTGATCTTTTGTCACCACAACAGAACGGTTCCAGTGATAACAAGGCAACATAATCAGATCGCTATAAAGATGAAGCGCTTCTGTTGCTATCGCAAAGTCACTGTTCCCTTTGCATACCTCTTCCGCAATCTGAGTTGGAGAGCCTTGGTGCATGTGCAGTGATACATTGGGATAACGTGCAATAAAACCTTTAATAACCGGAGGTAAAGCATATCTGGCTTGCGTATGGGTGGTCGCTATATATAAAGAACCGCGATCGGGATAGGTGTGTTCACTGGCAACAGAACGAATTGAATCAATTTTTGACAGCACTTCACGTGAAATACGGACAATTTCTTCACCAGCCGGAGTCACGTGCGTCAAATGTTTACCACTGCGGGCAAATATCTGAATCCCCAATTCATCTTCGAGCATCCTGACCTGTTTGCTGATCCCCGGTTGAGAGGTATACAACCCTTCTGCTGTAGAAGATACATTTAGATTGTGATTAACCACCTCTACAATATAACGCAATTGCTGTAGTTTCATGTCAACACTGTCCCTAATAATCAACTGTATGAATGTCTTGTAGTTTAATTAATTTCTATATTGCTAATGGTGACTCACTTATAACTATATAGAATATATTTTTGTCAGTATATAACCACTATAACACTTGCTATATATTTATATAACAAATAATTAGGTTGAGTAACTACTATCAAGCGCCTGTTATAGATATATTGTGTTTTAATTTTATTAAAATACAAAAAAAGCCAGCCCACAGGGCCGGCTTTTTAGAAAGAAAAGTTACATTTCTCACTAAAAAAGAAATATCTCTCTAAATATATTTCTATGAATATACCCCATAAATGCGGGTATAATGCACAAATTCATTATCAGATAGATTACTTCTCTTTCACAACCCAAGCCCCTTCAACAAAAAATGCACTCCATCCGGTCGCCTTGCCATTTTTCTCCGAAGAAACGTATTGCTGTTTAGTTTTACGGCTAAAACGGACTACCGTTTTATTTCCTTCAGGATCAGCAACCGGTGCTTGTGCTAAGTAACGCAATTTTTCCGGCAAGCGTTCTTTAAACCGAACAAGCTCCTCAACCAATGGTGCACGAGTTTCGCGAGACTTAGGAAAAGTGTTGGCCGCTAAAAATACCCCTGCTGCACCATCACGCAAGACAAAGTAGGCATCCGATTTTTCACAGGCCAGTTCAGGTAACGGGACTGGATCTTCTTTCGGTGGCGCCACTTCTCCATTACGCAAGATCTTACGGGTATTCTTGCACTCTTCGTTTGTACAGCCCATGTATTTACCAAAACGCCCCATTTTCAGGTGCATTTCTGAACCGCACTTATCACACTCAACGATTGGGCCATCATAGCCCTTAATACGGAATTCACCTTCTTCAACTTCATAACCATCACACTCTGGGTTATTACCGCACACATGCAATTTACGCTGGTTATCAATCAAATAACTGTCCATCGCTGTACCACACTTTTTACAGCGACAACGAGCGCGCAATGCATTGGTTTCAGCATCCTCCCCTTCCAGAATATTTAAAATTTCATTTTCCGGGATAAGGTTAATCGTCTGCTTGCATCGCTCTTTAGGTGACAACGCGTAACCAGAGCAGCCCAGAAATACGCCTGTTGTTGCCGTACGAATGCCCATCGGACGGCTACAAGTCGGACATGCAATCGATGTAATCACCATCGGATTAGGGCGCATTCCACCTTCATCTGGGTCTTTACTGGCAATATCAAGCTGCCCGCTGAAATTGGAGAAAAATTCGTCCAAGATCCCTTTCCAATTCGCTTCATTATTGGCGACATGATCGAGTTGGTCTTCCATTCTTGCCGTAAAATTGTAACTCATCAATTCATTGAAATTTTCTTCCAAACGATCATTGACGATTTCACCCATTTTCTCCGCATAGAACCGACGGTTTTCAACACGAACATACCCTCGTTCCTGAATGGTTGAGATAATTGATGCATAGGTCGATGGACGGCCAATTCCGCGTTTTTCCAGCTCCCTGACCAAGGATGCTTCACTGAAACGCGCTGGCGGTTTGGTAAAGTGCTGGCTTGGCAGCAACTGTTGCAAATCAAGCTCGGTTCCCACTTCAATGGCCGGCAGAGTATGATCTTCATCTCCTTTGCGCAAAACCGGCATCACTTTTGTCCAACCGTCAAAACGCAGAATACGGCCTTTGGCACGTAATTCAAAATCACCGGCTTGAACAGTCAGTGTCGTGGAATCATATTTGGCCGGTGTCATTTGACAAGCGATAAACTGACGCCAGATAAGCTGATACAATTTTTGCGCATCCGCTTCCATATCTTTCAGCGCTTCTGCCATGACATCAACATCAGAAGGCCGGATCGCCTCATGGGCTTCCTGAGAATTTTCCTTGCTGCTGTATACATTGGCACTTTTCGGCAAGTAGTTATCACCAAAATGGTGGCTGATGTAACCGCGCACCATTTCCAACGCATCCTGACTTAAATTAGTCGAGTCAGTACGCATATAAGTGATATGCCCGGCTTCGTATAGACGTTGCGCCATCATCATGGTTTTTTTGACCCCAAACCCGAGCCGTGTACTAGCGGCTTGCTGTAAGGTCGAGGTAATGAACGGGGCACTCGGTTTACTGGATGTCGGGCGATCTTCACGCTCAATCACGTTGTATCTCGCTTTTTCAAGCAGAGATAGTGCTGTGTGTGTTTGTTGCGCGCTGACGGGTTTAAATGGCTTTCCTTTCTCATGGGTGACCTCCATATGGAGAGCAATATCACCCTTCGCCATTAAATCCGCATGCAGTTGCCAATACTCCTCCGGCACAAATGCCTTGATTTCACGTTCCCGTTCAACCACAAGACGAACGGCGACAGATTGAACCCGCCCTGCGGATAACCCTCTGGCCACTTTTTTCCACAGTAACGGTGACACCATATAGCCCACCACGCGATCCATAAAACGGCGCGCTTGTTGAGCATTAACCCGATCAATATTTAATTCACCGGGATTATCAAAAGCCTGTGTGATGGCATTTTTGGTAATTTCATTGAATACAACCCGACTGAAACGGGAATTATCCCCACCAATCACTTCCCGCAGGTGCCATGCAATAGCCTCTCCCTCGCGGTCAAGGTCCGTTGCAAGATAAATGTGATTGGCTTTTTCAGCCAGCGTTTGTAGTTCTGAAACAACTTTCTCTTTGCCGGGCAAAATTTGATAGTTTGCTTCCCAACCGTCATAGGGATCGATGCCCATACGACTTATCAGCGCCGTTTTCTCATCTTTTTTGACTTTCTTTTTATTCTTATCGGTAGATGAGCTTGAACTCTTTTGACTCGCTGTTCCACTCGTCGGCAAATCACGGATATGACCTACACTAGACTTTACAACGTAGTCATTCCCCAGATATTTATTGATTGTTTTGGCTTTTGCCGGGGACTCCACTATAACAAGAGCTTTAGCCATAGTTACCTTTACCTAATTATCTTCTTTTCAGATGGCGAAAATCACGGCGTTATGTTGCGATATATAAAATAAAACCTCTTTTTATATTGCGATAGATTTGCAAGATATCAACTAATTTTTATCTTGTGCTTTTGCTTAAGCGCAAAACCCTTTGAAATATTTAGGGTATTTTATATACCTACACAGGCCATGCAATTGTATGATTTAACAGTTGTAAACAAAATCTTCCATCTGCATGACGAAAAGCCCACACTCTACCTGATAAAAAACGATGCGCAACAACTTATTTTTTGAAGGAGCACAATAAATGAAAACTGGAACCATGCCTATTAAGCAAGATCAGTTACTAAAAAAAGCAAATGAAATCATTAAGGCACATGAAGATTTTATACCGGGAATGTACGCAGAAAGTGTAGAACAAAAAGGTGGAGTATTCGTATTTCGGGGAGAGTTTTTTCTGGATGAAGCAGGATTACCTACGACAAAAAGTACCGCTGTGTTTAATATGTTTAAACATTTAGCGCATATATTATCCGAAAAATATCATTTGGTCGATTAAAAAACGCCCTTCTTGACTGATGGGTAAATCATCAATAAATAAGCGGGCAATAATAAAGGATATGACAAAATCACCTCTATTTATTACCCGCATATTATTTGTTACACGTATATTATGCTACGATGGCGGTAATAACGGATGTTTCCGTTACAGCAAAGGTTTTTCTCCCCTTTGCCACCAACGCATAAACAATTTGTCAACGTTCTCCATCGCGCTTCCCATAAAACGTTCCATAACACGTTTACGGCGAGAATAATTGACGCCAATCACGTCACAGTGTTCAATTTTTTCAATCAGAAAATCATCACTGACACCCACGTCATCAATCAATCCATTCTCTTTTGCCTGTGTGCCATACCAATATTCACCCGTAGCAACTTTTTCCACATCCAAAGAGGAACGATGTTGATGGATAAATGATTTGAATAACTTATGCGTTTCGTTCAGATCTTCCTGAAATTTTTTGCGTCCCTGTTCAGTATTTTCGCCCAGAACAGTCAAAGTGCGTTTGTACTCACCAGCCGTATGCAGTTCCACATCAATATCATTTTTCTTCAATAACTTATGAATATTGGGTAATTGAGCTACCACACCAATAGAACCAATAATCGCAAACGGTGCAGCAATAATGCGATCCGCCACGCAAGCCATCATATAACCACCACTTGCTGCGACTTTATCCACCGCAATTGTCAGGCGTATCCCTTTCTGCCGCAAACGCACCAATTGAGAGGCTGCCAGCCCATACCCATGAACCACACCACCAGGACTTTCCAGACGCAGTAAAACTTCATCTTTTTTGTCTGCCACCGCGAGTACTGCGCTGATCTCTTCGCGGAGAGATTCCACCTCATGAGCATCCATACTGCCTTTAAAATCCAAAACATAAAGGTTCGGTTTCTGTAAACCTTTCTGCCCTGCTTTGGCTTGCGTTTTTTTCTGTTTGGCATCCTGTTTTTGCTGCTTTTTTAATGCCTTTTGCCAGATTTTTTGTTCTGCTTCGCTCATTCGCGCTTGCTGCATCTGACGCTGCTTTTCTTTGTATGACTCACCAAGATTAGTCAGCTTTAACTCCCCTTTTTGCATTGTTTTACGTACACCTAATCCGATACAAACGACTGCCAGAACGACTATTGCCAAGACTACCGTGAGCACTTTGGCTAAGAACAATCCGTATAGAGATAAATATTCCACAGATCCACCTTGATTAATTTATGATGAACAATATTTTTCATTCTAACTAAAAACCCGGGGCCTTGCTCTAACAGTTTACTTAACCCCGCTTCAATTGGAGTGCTACTCTTTTGCTGTTTTTTTATTAAAATGGCAAGTCATAGATCCACAAGCAATACAGGAAGATTGTCCGATGTTTGATTACCAACCCAACAGCAATCTGCTGAAACAGAAAATTATTCTCGTGACCGGTGCCGGTGATGGCATTGGCCGTGAAGCCGCACTGACTTATGCCCGCTACGGTGCACAGGTTATTTTACTGGGACGTACTACCGCAAAACTGGACGCCGTCAGGCAGAAAATTGAAAGTGATGGCGGTTTACCTGCTGATATTTATACGATGGATCTGCTGATGGTCACCGCAGAAGAGTGTCAAACTTTCGTTAACGATCTGGCGCTGCGTTATTCACATCTGGATGGTGTTTTGCATAACGCCGGGCTTCTGGGCATTGTTGCCCCCATTGCAGAACAACCTGTTCAACTCTGGCATGAAGTGATGCAAGTGAATGTCAATGCCACTTTTATGCTGACTCAGGCATTGCTCCCTTTATTATTGAAATCCCCCCGTGGCTCTTTGGTATTTACCAGCTCCAGTGTCGGTCGCGAAGGCAGAAGTGGTTGGGGAGTTTACGCTGTTTCTAAATTTGCCACCGAAGGACTAATGCAGGTTTTGGCACAAGAATATCGGAATACTTCCCTGCGCATTAACTGCATCAATCCGGGTGGAACACGCACCAATATGCGAGCCAGTGCTTTTCCTGATGAAAACACCGCTAAGTTAAAGACACCCGCGGATATTATGCCTGTCTATCTTTATGTCATGGGAGATGACAGCCGAAATGATTCCGGCATCAGTTTTGATGCCCAACCCGGTCGCAAAGCAGGGCCTGCCGAATAATGATCAGAGATAACAGCCAGTACCAGAAAAGGCAGCAACGCCTGAAAGAAAAAGTCGATGCCCGCATTGAAGCAGCACAACAAGAGCGGGGGATTGTCATGATATTCACCGGAAACGGTAAAGGAAAAACCACGGCGGCATTGGGTACAGTAACGCGTGCAATCGGGCATGGGCAGCGTGCCGGAGTTATCCAATTCATTAAAGGGACATGGGAAAGCGGCGAAAGGAACTTACTGGCACAGCATGGGGTTGAATTTCATGTAATGGCAACCGGTTTCACTTGGGAGACGCAAAATCGTGAATCTGATACGGCTGCCTGCCAAACGGCATGGAAACACGCGGTGGCAATGTTATCTGATCCCTCATTGCACCTTGTTGTACTGGATGAATTGACCTATATGGTCAGTTACGGTTACTTAGCGCTTACCGATGTTCTGGCCGCCCTCAAACAGCGCCCTGCCCATCAAAGTGTGATTATTACCGGCAGAGGATGCCACCGAGAACTACTGGAATATGCTGATACGATAACAGAAATGCGTCCGGTAAAACACGCGTTTAATGCCGGAATCAAGGCACAAAAAGGCGTTGATTGGTAAATGAACCCGCTGTTTCAATATTGATTAGCATAAATGCTGATACAGACTGAAACAGCGGCTTAAGGGTGTTAACGACCTTTAGATGTCGTCTTCTTCCCTGCATTCTGACGAGAGCTGCTTGCAGGACGTTTCCCCGCCGGGCGGGATGCAACCTGAGCATGTCGTCTTACTGCACGACGGATCTGATTAGCCTTGACGCGACGTTGATCACGCCCAACAGCAACTTTGGTCACCATCTCTTCGCCCAAACCCACCAACTGACGTAAATAGTTAGTCTGTTCCAATCCCAATTCAGTCCAGCCACCACGCGGCAACCCTTTCGGCAGATCAATATCGCCATAACGCACACGGATCAGACGGCTAACCTGCACACCAACGGCTTCCCACAAACGTCTGACTTCGCGATTACGACCTTCTGTCAACGTGACGTTGTACCATTGGTTGATCCCTTCTCCGCCTTTAAACGCGACAGTTTTAAATGACGCCGGACCATCTTCCAGTTGTACACCTTGCGTTAATTGACGGAGTTTTGCATTATCCACTTCACCAAACACGCGAACTGCATACTCACGCTCAACTTCCTGGCTTGGGTGCATCAAGCGGTTAGCCAATTCCCCATCGGTCGTAAACAGCAACAACCCGCTGGTATTGATATCCAGACGCCCTACCGCAATCCAGCGTGCGCCTTGCATTTTGGGCAGACGATCAAACACAGTCGGACGACCTTCAGGATCGTGGCGGGTACACAGTTCACCTTCCGGTTTATAATAAGCCAGAACACGACAAACTGTTTTCTGTGGTTCCTTGATATTTAAGATCCGTCCATCCAGACGAACTTTGATTGAGGGCTTAACTTCGATTCGATCACCCAACGTTGCGAGCTTACCATCAACGCTAATACGTCCTTGTTGGATATACCCTTCGATTTCGCGACGGGAACCATGACCAGAACGCGCGAGAATTTTTTGTAACTTTTCTGTTTTATCGCTCATTGAGCAACCTCTACTGTCGCCTTCACAGGCGTCGTAATATTAAATAAAAATTAAATTGTATACTTTATAAAAAAGGGATTATATCACCTTCGCCTTCGCGAAGAATGGCGGGGGAATCCCCAGTTAAATCCACTACCGTCGTCGGTTGCTGCCCAAGATAACCACCGTTAATAATTAAATCAACTTGTTTACCCAAAGTATCCTTAATCTCTTCAGGATCAGACTCAGCAAAATCATTTCCGGGCAGAATCAAGCTACATGACATCAGTGGTTCACTCATCTTTTCCAATAATGCCAACGCGATAGGATTGGAAGGAACACGCAGACCAATAGTTTTGCGTTTTTCATTCATTAAGCGACGCGGAACTTCTTTTGTCGCCTGTAGAATAAAGGTGTAATTGCCTGGCGTATTATTTTTAATCAACCTGAACGCCTGATTATCCACATGGGCATAAGTGGCAATTTCAGACAAATCACGACACATCAAGGTAAAATTATGACGTCCTTCCAATTGGCGAATACGGCATATACGAGTCATAGCATCCTTATTTTCAAGGCAACAACCAATGGCATAACCCGAATCCGTAGGATAGATGACAATTCCGCCCTTTTTCAGTACCTCCACACTCTGGTCGATAAGACGGGCTTGTGGATTGTCAGGGTGGATATAAAAAAACTGGCTCATAACATAACCTCTATACTTCTATGCAGTCCCAATCCGTGACCAATCGTGCCATATCGGTACAACATCACCGGGTAACCACAAATTGCGCCCAAGTTCTATCCATGAACAAGGTTGGTGAAAATCCGATCCTAATGATACTTTCAGTCCATATTCTCTTGCCAATCGACCAAGTTGCTGCCTTTCATTAGGGGCTTGCTGGCACTGTGCAACTTCCATTGCATCACCGCCATGTTGTTTAAACCAAGCTATTAATCGTTTCAGCCATTTCATTGATAAATCATATCTGCCCGGATGGGCAATGACAGCCTGTCCACCGGCTTGGTGAATGGTTTCAATAGTCTGCTCAATTGTACACCATTGCGGAGGGACATAACCGATTTTTCCCTTTGCCAGATATTTTTTGAACACTTTCTGGATCGTGGGTTCAATGCCGGCTTCAATCAAATAACGGGCAAAATGGCCACGGGTGACTTGCCCGCCATTCGCTAATTGAGATGCACCTTCCCAAGCGTCAGGAATACCTGCTTTGGCTAATCGACGCCCAATTTCAACACCGCGCTGTTTTCTTAAATCAACCTGATTAGCCAAAAGATTTCTTAAGGAAATCTCGTTGACATCAATATCTAAACCAACGATGTGAATTTCCAGATTTTGCCATAATGTCGAAATTTCAACGCCGGATACCAACGTTAATGGCAAATTATTTTGCTGGATATGATTTAAAGCCGACGGAATACCTGCCGTCGTATCATGGTCGGTAATGGCTAATACATCAACACCCATAGAAATGGCTCTATCCACGAGCTGCTCAGGTGATAAAACGCCATCTGAAGCAGTCGTATGGCTATGAAGGTCATAGCGTTTTGTCATTTCACTGGCGGCTTCAATCATTGTTTTTTTACCTGTCTTATTGGGTGGGAGGGGATAATAACCTTCACCTTATCTCATTTCTACAGACATAAGACATAAAAAATCATTGACAAGTGAATGGTGATCCAATTTACTAGTACAATAGTTAACTAAAACACGCTTCACCAAAAAAACATTGAACAGATAGGGCACTCGAAAATGAGCTTATTTATGCAAACCATACAAGTCAGTCGTTGGTGGCACAACTTCCCATTCAGGGCGGTTGGCTCACGCACATAAATGCAGATACGCAAGTGCCAAAACCCGCCCAAAGAGGCGGGTTTTTTATAACGTTTTTTATAACATATGTTTTACGGATAAAATCAAAGACGGGATATAAAAATGACTGACAAAGAATTTAATATTTCCATAAATCAGATAGATACTCACTATCAGACAGATCCAACACTACTTTTTCATCAACTTTGCCGTGATCGTCCGTCAACATTATTGCTGGAATCGGCTGAAATTCGCAGTAAAAATAATATCAAAAGCATCTTGATCATCGATAGTGCCATGCGCATTACCGCCAACGGGCGTCAAGTGACTTTCGAAGCCCTCAGCGAAAATGGCCAAAACCTGATCCCTGTACTCGCTGATTTACTTTCAGGCAAAGCCCAATTAGCTATAGAGCCTCAGCTTATGCGAGCAGAATTTCCTGCTGTTGAGCACAATCTGGACGAAGACAGCCGGCTAAAATCCGGTTCCATTTTTGACGCCTTGCGTGCTCTGGCAGCATTGGCCACCTTCTCGGCATCGCCCGACGCCATTTTCGTTGGTGGATTGTTTGCTTATGATTTAGTCGCAGGATTTGAACGATTACCCACGGTCAAAAATCACCAACGCTGCCCTGATTTTTGTTTTTATCTCGCCGAAACGTTATTGGTGATCGACCATCGGAGTGAGTATTCACGCCTGCAAACTACCCTATTTGGCACATCCGATGCAGAAAGAGAACGCCTTAACGAACGCCTGACCACGCTAGCCGCAACCATTTCAGGATCACTTCCGCCGCTCTCACCTGTCACATTGCCCGACATTACGATTGATGATAATCAAAGTGATGAGCAATACGCGAATATCGTGCGGAAATTACAGCAATTTATCCGTCAGGGCGATATTTTTCAGGTGGTGCCATCACGTCGCTTCATCTTGCCATGCCCTTCTCCACTGAACGCTTACCATGCTTTAAAGAAACAAAATCCAAGCCCCTATATGTTTTTTATGCAAGATCAGGATTTTTGTCTGTTTGGTGCTTCACCGGAAAGCGCGCTTAAATACGATGCCAGTAACCGCCAGATTGAAATCTATCCAATCGCGGGTACTCGGCCACGTGGGCGAAATGACAACGGGGAACTGGACGCCGATCTCGATAGCCGAATTGAGTTGGAAATGCGTACAGATGCCAAGGAAATGTCTGAACATGTGATGCTGGTTGATCTGGCCCGCAACGATTTAGCCCGTATCTGTGAACCGGGCAGTCGATATGTTGCCGATTTAACCAAAGTCGATCGCTATTCATTTGTTATGCATCTGGTTTCCCGTGTTGTCGGGACACTCCGCCATGACTTGGATATTTTTCACGCCTATCAAGCCTGCATGAATATGGGCACCCTGACGGGAGCACCTAAGATCCGGGCCATGCAGCTCATTGCAGAATATGAAGGTGAACGGCGAGACAGCTACGGCGGGGCCGTCGGTTACTTCACTGGCAAGGGGGATTTTGATACCTGTATTGTGATCCGTTCAGCCTATGTGAAAGACGGCCAAGCTATAGTTCAGGTTGGCGCTGGCGTAGTCTTGGATTCCGTTCCCCAGTCAGAAGTCGATGAAACTCACAGCAAAGCCAGGGCCGTGATTCATGCGATAGCCCAAGCCCATCATGTAGAGGTGACATTCTAATGGCTAATATTCTCCTGCTCGATAACATCGATTCGTTCGCTTATAACCTCGTGGATCAATTGCGCACCCATGGTCACCATGTCGTTATTTACCGTAATACGGTGCCGATAAACATCATTATTGCCAAACTTAGCGAAATGGAATCCCCTCTTTTAATGTTATCCCCTGGTCCGGGGAAACCTTCAGACGCGGGCTGCATGCCTGCATTAATCAGGCAAGTCACAGGCCGGATCCCGATCATCGGCATTTGTCTTGGACATCAGGCGATTATTGAATCTTATGGGGGAAAAATCTCTGCCGCCCAGGAGATCCTGCATGGCAAAGCGACGCCGGCGACCCATGATGGTAAAGGGATGTTTTCCGGCCTGCCAAATCCTTTGCCTGTCGCTCGTTATCACTCTCTTACGGCGATGGAGGTTCCTGCCACGCTGACTGTCTCTGCATCATGTGGTGATACCGTGATGGCGGTACGCCATGATAAGCACAAAGTCTGTGGATTTCAGTTCCACCCCGAATCTATTTTGACCGCACGGGGAGCCAAACTGCTTGAACAAACTCTGACATGGGCCTTGAACTAATCATTTGGATTTAAAGGTCGTGAGTTTAAAAGTATCAAATTAAAGGCGTTAAACATAAAGGAATGGGAACATGCAGTTGATTTTCGACAAATTATTCAGTGCTCAGACACTGACTCAACAAGAAAGCCAACAACTATTCACCGCCGTGATCCGGGGGGAATTGAGCGATGCACAATTGGCTGCGGTATTAATTAGCCTGAAACTGCGTGGTGAACAGCCACAAGAAATTGCCGGCGCAGCCCAAGCGTTCTTGGCAAACGCCGCTCCCTTCCCTCGTCCTGATTACCCATTTTGTGATATCGTCGGCACCGGTGGAGATGGCACAAATAGTATCAATATTTCAACGGCCAGCGCCTTTGTTGCTGCTGCCTGCGGCCTTAAGGTGGCAAAGCATGGAAACCGCAGTATCTCCAGCCGATCGGGATCATCTGATTTATTAGCTGCATTCGGCATTGCCTTGGATTCCCGAGCAGAAGAATCACGCAGTGCCCTTGATGATATTGGTGTCTGTTTCCTGTTTGCCCCTCAATATCACAGTGGATTCCGGCATGCAGTGCAAGTTCGTCAGCAATTAAAAACGCGAACATTATTTAATGTGCTTGGCCCGTTGATCAATCCAGCCCGGCCCTCGGTGTCGCTCATCGGAGTCTATGTCCCTGAGTTAGTTGAACCTATCGCCCATACTTTACAGGCCTTGGGTTATCAGCGTGCTGCTGTTGTACACTGCGGAGGCATGGACGAAGTTGCCTTACATGCCCCCACTCAGGTTGCAGAACTTAATCAGGGTGAAATTACCCAATATCAGTTAACGGCAACCGATTTTGGTTTGCCGAGCCATCCCATCTCTTCCCTGAAAGGCGGAACACCGGAAGAAAATCGCAATATGTTGGCTATGTTATTACAAGGTCACGGTAACAAAGCGCATGCCCATGCCGTAGCCGCCAATGTAGCCCTGTTGATGAAAATTCATGGGCGGGAAGATCTACGGGAAAATACGCAGTTGGCTCTCAATACTATTTACAGCGGTCAGGCTTATGAAAAAGTCACCGCTTTGGCGGCAAGGACTAAATCATGAAATCCAGCGTATTACAAAAAATTGTTGATGATAAAGCGGCGTATCTGTTAACTCGTAAGGCAGAGCAACCGCTGGCGAGTTTTATTGACGCTATCGTTCCCAGTCACCGCCGTTTTTATCAGGCGTTGACCCACAAGCAAACGGTTTTTATTTTAGAATGCAAAAAAGCGTCCCCTTCAAAAGGGGTAATTCGTGAAAATTTCGATCCTGTTCGCATTGCTAAAACTTATCAGCCTTATGCTGCCGCAATCTCTGTCCTGACCGATGAAAAATATTTTCAGGGCAGTTATGATTTTCTCCCGATGGTCAGTTCTGCCGTTCATCAGCCTGTTCTGTGCAAAGATTTTATTATTGATGCCTATCAGGTTTATCTCGCGCGTTATTATCAGGCCGATGCCATTTTATTGATGCTTTCCGTCCTTGATGATGATGCGTATCGCGAACTGTCATCACTGGCACATAGTCTTGATATGGGTATCCTGACCGAAGTCAGCAATGAAGATGAACGACAACGGGCAATAGCATTGGGGGCAAAGGTTATCGGTATCAATAATCGGGATTTACGTGATTTGTCCATTGATTTAGCGCGCACACGCAAACTGTCTGTGGGTTTGCCGGAAGGGACTATCGTTATCAGTGAATCTGGCATTCAGCAGCATCGCCAAGTGCGGGAATTAAGCCAATTTGCCGATGGTTTTCTGATTGGCAGTTCTTTGATGGCACAACAAAATTTAGACCTTGCTTTACGCCGTCTGATTTTGGGGGACAATAAAGTTTGCGGACTGACTCGCCCACAAGATGCCAAAGCAGCGTTGCAGATGGGCGCTGTTTACGGCGGGTTAATTTTCGCTGAAAAATCACCACGCAGAATCAGTCTGCAAAAAGCCCAACAGATCATCAATGAAGCTTCCCTGCAATACGTTGGTGTATTTCAAAATCAACCCATCGATTTTGTCCGGGATACCGCCCAAGTACTTTCACTCAGCGCAGTTCAACTGCATGGGCATGAAGATGAAAACTACATTAATGCCCTGCGTTCCGTATTACCTGAACATTGTGAAATTTGGAAAGCAATTGATATGTCCAAGGCCACGGAATTTTCCGATCTTCCTAAGGTTGATCACTTATTGCTGGATAACGGGTCGGGAGGAACGGGAAAACCGTTTGACTGGCAGTTAATCAACCCACAGATTCAACAAAATAGCCTTTTGGCTGGTGGCCTGAATGCTGAAAATTGCCAACAAGCGGCAACGTTTGGTTGTCATGGGCTGGATTTTAATTCAGGCGTGGAAGTGTCTCCCGGCATTAAAAGCAATCAAAAACTCAGGCAGGTATTTCAACAATTACGCTGTTATCACTAATTTTCCAGATAAATTTTTCAGACAAAATGGATGAGTAGAATCATGAGTAAATTGAATCCTTATTTTGGCGATTTTGGTGGGCAATTCGTTCCACAAATTTTAGTTCCGGCACTTAACCAGTTAGAAGACGCCTTTATTGATGCACAAAGAGATCCTGAATTTCAGCGTACTTTTCAGGATCTCCTGAAAAATTATGCCGGCAGGCCGACTGCCTTAACGCTGTGCCAAAACCTGACTAAAGGGACAAAAACACGCCTGTACCTGAAGCGGGAAGATTTGCTCCACGGTGGCGCCCATAAAACCAATCAGGTTTTAGGGCAAGCCTTGTTGGCAAAACGCATGGGAAAGCACGAGATCATTGCTGAAACCGGTGCGGGTCAACACGGTGTGGCAACCGCGCTGGCATGTGCCCTGCTGGGGCTGAAATGCCGCATTTACATGGGGGCGAAAGATATTGAACGCCAATCACCCAATGTCTTCCGCATGCGTTTGATGGGGGCTGAAGTGATCCCTGTCCACAGCGGTTCAGCAACCTTGAAAGATGCGTGTAACGAAGCCATGCGCGACTGGTCTGGGTGTTATGAAAAGGCACACTATTTATTGGGAACCGCTGCCGGCCCTCATCCCTATCCGACAATGGTGCGGGAATTCCAGCGTATGATTGGCGAAGAAGCCAAAGCGCAAATTCTGGAAAAAGAAGGTCGTCTCCCCGATGCAGTCATTGCCTGTATTGGTGGTGGCTCAAATGCCATCGGTTTGTTTGCTGAATTCATTCCAGAAGAGCGTGTTCGTCTGATCGGTGTTGAACCTGCGGGGCATGGCATTGAAACAGGAGAGCACGGTGCACCATTGAAACACGGAAAATTAGGCATTTACTTTGGCATGAAATCGCCAATTATGCAGACAGAAGACGGACAGATTGAAGAATCATATTCTATTTCGGCTGGTTTGGATTTTCCTTCTGTTGGCCCCCAGCACGCCTATTTAAACAGTACCGGCAGAGCCGATTATGTTTCAATCACTGACGATGAAGCACTCGGAGCCTTTCAAGAACTTTCCCGCAATGAAGGCATTATTCCTGCATTGGAATCCTCTCATGCGTTGGCTTACGCGTTAAAAATGATCCGTCAGTCTCCAGACAAAGAGCAATTATTAATCGTCAACTTATCTGGCCGTGGTGACAAAGACATCTTTACCGTTCACGATATTTTAAAATCAAGGGGAGAAATCTGATGGAACGTTACGAACAACTGTTTACAAAGCTGCAAAACCAACATCAAGGCGCTTTTGTTCCTTTTGTTACTCTCGGCGATCCGCATCCTGAACTGTCGTTGGAAATTATTGATACCTTAATTGCAGGGGGTGCCGATGCGCTTGAATTGGGTATTCCATTCTCAGATCCCCTTGCCGATGGCCCAACCATCCAGAATGCCAATCTGCGTGCTTTATCATCAAAGGTGACTCCCGCATTATGTTTTGACCTGCTGGCTAAAGTTCGGGCTAAACACCCCGATACACCGATTGGCCTGTTAGTTTACGCCAATCTGGTCTTTCACAATGGCATTGATGAGTTTTACCGTCGCAGCCAAGAGGCCGGTGTTGACTCCGTGCTTATCGCTGATGTGCCGTTATCCGAGTCATCACCTTTCCGTTCCGCCGCCATAAAGCATGATATTGCCCCGATCTTTATTTGTCCTCCCAATGCAGATGACAATTTACTGCGCGAAATTGCTTCATTTGGGCGTGGATATACGTACCTGCTATCAAGGGCGGGCGTCACCGGTAGTGAAAATCGCGCCAAACAGCCATTAAATCATCTCGTCAATAAACTCAAAGAGTATCATGCAGCCCCAGCCCTGCAAGGCTTTGGTATTTCCGAACCCGAACAGGTCACGACCGCCCTCAATAGCGGCGCGGCCGGTGCGATTTCAGGTTCAGCCATCGTCAAAATCATTGAAGATAACCTGCATCAACCGAAAATCATGTTGGAAAGATTAATCGATTTTGTACGTGCCATGAAAAGCGCCACGCAATGATGATCCCACTGTAGCCTTATACAAAAAACAAAAATGGGGCAGTCACGCCCCATTGGTTCTCTTATGTCAAAGTCAAACACACACGTCGCTTTCTATTAGAAACTATAACCAACACCAAACATAAAGACCCATGGATCAAGGCGGGTTTTATATTCTTTATTGACATCACCGGCCTTGAATTTCACATCCGTTTCAATATTCATCCACCAAAGTGAAGTATTCAGCATCCAGTTTTTGTCCAGTTTATAATCCAGGCCAACCTGACCGGCTATTCCCCAAGAATCTTTCAGATCCAGACTATTTAAATCAGCCGTTTTTACCGTTGTATTATTATTAAATTTTTCACTAAAGAATGTCGTGTAGTTAACACCAATTCCAACATAAGGACGTAAATTATTTTCTGTCGTGCCAAAATAATATTGTGCCATTAGCGTTGGTGGTAACTGTTTAACTTCAGCGACTTCACCCGCACCCGGTAAACTGACTTTATGTTGGAATGGGGTCGCCGCCAATAACTCAACACCAATATTGTCGGTGATCATGTAACCAAAAGTTAAACCCAGTTGGGTATTATTATTGACATCAAAAGATCCCAATTCCATTACATTATCAGAACCGGCATGGGGTCTTACCGTTGCTGTACCAGCCCGCAACAGGAAATCACCGGCTTCATGAGCAAAAGTCAATGACGGAGCTAACGTCGCAGCAGCCAATACAAGCGCAGAAATTTTTTTCATTATCCATCCCATTTGTGTGGTTTTAAAATAATCCGAAATATACCCGTTTGTTTACTGTTGTGATCTAAGACAGATCACATCTTTTAAAGATTTTTGGCAAAGTAAGGTATTTACTGTTTTATTATTTCATTTGCTGGATATTTTAAATTGATCCAAGTCAAAATTCGCTGCGTATTAATTTTACTGCCATCCATGATTTATATCGTGATATCAGCTTTTGAGTGACTAACAATAAATAATAATAGAAGCCCTATACTAAGAGCCTTTATTTAATATTTACATCCCCCAGCAATTTATTAACACAAAATTAATGAATTATTCATTTTTATAAAATTCCCCCTCAGGGCTTTCAGTAAGAAATTTTTCCTCCTGCCGGCTTCAAGAGACAGGATCAGGTACGGGCGTAAATCTTAGGTATCCAACAATCCGTCGGACAAGGTACAATTGCATACTATTGTTGTGTTATTTGTGTTGTTTTATTTGATAGGAGCCACTTTCATGCCCATCACGGCAAATACCCTGTATCGTGACAGCATCAGCTTTTTAAAGCATCAACTGTTGAATATTGTCATCCTCTCTGTTTTGGCCGCGTTGGTAACAACCCTGCTAGGGCATGTATTCATGCCGAATGATGAACAACTCAATTTATTGGCCGAGATGCAAAATATCGTCAGAGAGTCGGGCAATACCGAGATCCAACGTTTTGTGATGCAATTAACGCCAGATGAGATGTCAATGTTAATACACTCAGTGTTTGGGATTTTCTTTATCAACGTATTTGGCAATAGCTTGTTGGCGGCCAGTATATTGGCACTCATCAATGCCATCTCTGGCGGCCAGCAGACAAATGCGATTCATGCCTGCACCTCATCCGTAACACTCCTGCCTAAAATGTTTTTGTTAATGTCTCTCTGTACCCTGTTGGTTCAGATTGGTTACGCCTTAATGGTCTTGCCAGGAATACTCTTTTCTATTGCGTTTGCACTGGCTCCTATTTTTTTGTTTGAAAAAGGCAAAAGCATTTTCGCCGCCATGCAGAGTAGTTGGAAATTGGCATTCAATAATATGCGTTTGTTGATCCCAGCGATGCTGTTATGGCTGGCCGCCAAGCTCATACTGGTTCTTGTGCTGGCAAAAATGCCGGTTATTTTGCTGTCCGTGCTGGATAACCTGCTGTCATCCTTATTGCTGATTTATCTATTCCGCTTGTATATGTTGGCCAGACCACAAAATAAAACCACAAACGGGATGCAGTAAACACTTAAGCAATCATCAGCCAATCGTTCACCTCGCTGCAAATGTGGCGAGATGAACTGCGATTACCCTTCCTGTTTTTCCTCAACTTGCTGCTTACTTTGAATTAAACGAATGGCAAAATAGAGATCCGGCACAACGATCAGATCTTCATCACTGCGACTCAGTTTGTTTTGTTTAATCCAGCGATTCAGCTCTGTTCTGCGCCCCGCCAAGACTAATGTCACGCCTCTCTTTTTTAATTCTGTGATTAACTCATCCAGCACGGCAAAAACACTGACATCATCGTAAGTAAAACTGACTGTCGCATCGACGACTAACCATACAGGGCTAATGGCAGCATTGTTCACATGCTGTAAGACCCGCTTTTTGAAATACCCGGCATTAAAATAAGTAAGCGGAGAGTTAAAGCGGTACATCATAATGCCATCCGCAGGTTTGATATCATTATGTTGATGGATGGAACGCACCATACCTTGATCATTCACACCCAACAATTGATCCGAAGGCCGGAAAACCACCCGCAAAAATTGCAATAGCCCCAACAAAACGGCAAAACCGATACCATCGATCACGCCCACCAGCAAGACGGCAACTAACGTGAAAATTGACAGTATAAAAGCCTGGCTGTTACGTTTTCGATAAGCCCAAATGTTCTTTAAACTCAATAAAGACCATGCGGAAAAGATTAAGACAATACCCAGTGATGACAGCGGGATATAAACCAGCAATTCTGTCATAAACAGCAATACCAGCAAAATGGTGCAAGCCGCAATTACGGACACCATTTGCGTTTTACCACCAAGTGCATCATTGACTGCGGTACGGCTACCGGCAGCACTGACCGCAAAACCTTGTGATAATGATGCAGCAATATTGGCGATCCCCAGCGCCCTGAGTTCTAAATCTGCATCAACCTGATAGCCATTTTTACTGGCAAAACTACGGGCGGTCATCATAAAGCTGACGAAGCTGATCACCGCTAAGTTAATGGAAGGAACAACCAAATCACGGATGATACCAAATTCGAATTCTGGCATTGGAACAATGGGCAAACCGCTCCCCATACTCCCCACTATCTGGATACCATATTGGCTGAGTTCAAATTGCCAACTGATATATGTCGATACGATCATTGCCACCAGTGGCGCAGGCCAACTTGGGCGGAGGAGATGTCCGCTGAGCAGCACCAATAATGTTATCACTGACATCCCCACAGTCGGCCAGTGAGATCCCAATAATTTATGGGGAAGTGCAATCAATCGTTCAATCAATTCCGCTGGCAAACCAGACAGCCCAAACACTTTAGCCAGCTGATCCGCCATGATGGTAATCGCAACACCATTAATAAAGCCTTTTAAAATGGGGCGGGATAAAAAATCAGCAAAAGCGCCCAGTCGAAAATGGCTGGCCAAGACGCACCAAACTCCGGTCATCAGGGTCATAATGATGGCAAGCTGCCAACGAACATGCTCATTTCCCAATGCCAGCGGTGTCACAACCGCAGCAATCACAGCACAGGTTGCGGCATCTGGCCCAACAATCAACTGCCGGGAAGTGCCGAACAGCGCATACGCGAACATGGGTAAAATACAAGCATATAAGCCAATAATGGCGCTAATTCCCATTAACTCAGCATAAGCAATCGCAACAGGCAGTGCGACCGCGGCAACTGAAAGCCCCGCCCGCATATCATGGCTAAAATAATCTCGACGATAATGACAGATATTGCCCAAGCCCGGCATCCAGCGATGTAATCTTTCCCACAACATGGCTTTTATATCCTTTTGTGAAAATGTTTTTACCTGATAAATAAACCATTTCATTAAGATCTGATACACTCTGGCACAAATTCAGAAACATGCCATCATTGACTTCACAATGGGTTCAACTTATGAAACAACTTTTAGACTTTTTGCCGCTGGTCATTTTCTTTATCGTCTACAAAATGTATGACATTTTCTATGCGTCTGGCGCTTTGATTGCAGCAACCGGGTTAGCTGTTGTCATTACTTACCTCATTTATCGTAAAGTTGAGAAATCCTCCTTAATTACCTTTGTCATGGTTGCTGTTTTCGGCACTCTGACGCTAGCCTTCCACAGTGATTTATTCATTAAATGGAAAGTCACGGTAATTTATGCCATTTTTGCTCTGGTTCTCCTTATCAGCCAATGGGTGATGAAAAAACCACTGATTCAACGGATGCTAGGCAAAGAATTAACGTTACCTGGTTTCGTCTGGAACAAACTGAACATGGCTTGGGCAATCTTCTTTATTGCCTGCGCATTGGCGAATATTTATGTCGCTTTCTGGCTACCTCAGGATGTTTGGGTAAACTTTAAAGTGTTCGGGTTAACGGCATTGACTCTGGTCTTTACTGTATTGAGTGTGGTATATATCTACCGTCATCTGCCTCGCGAACAATAATAATATCATGACCTTCATATGGATACCTGCCGATGCAGCGGCAGGTATTGTTGTATTCACCAAATAAAGCAAGTTTTCTAATGACACAACAACAATGCTTACCAAACGGAGAATTGGTTCTCCGTACACTGGCCATGCCTGCTGATACTAATGCTAATGGGGATATTTTCGGTGGCTGGCTGATGTCTCAAATGGATATTGGCGGCGCAATTTTAGCAAAAGAGATTGCTCTGGGGCGCGTAGTCACTGTTAGCGTGAATGGCATCAGTTTCCTGAAACCGGTTGCGGTGGGTGACGTCGTATGCTGTTATGCCCGTTGTCTCAAAACGGGAAATTCATCGATCACTATCCATATTGAAGTTTGGGTGAAAAAAGTCGCGTCTGAGCCAGTCGGCCAGCGTTACCGTGCAACAGAGGCTGTTTTCACCTATGTTGCCGTGAATGAAAATAATGCTTCCCGTCCTTTGCCTGAAGGTAAAAGACATTTTAAGTTGGAGAGCAGTGAAACTTAACATATTTATTTTAAACAAAAAATTATATGAAAAATTACTTTAATTAATCAGAAAATGCACACATTCATGCACAAACAGAAAACGTACTCAATACCGCACATAACCATTGATTTGTACGTTGGTAACTAACCTGTTGGCATTGAACTCATCGTTGATATAAAAGTACAAGATAAAAAAGAAGGTCTTAGCTCCCCAAAATTGGTCAGCTCAAAAATCCAAAGTCCGGTTATCGGACTTTGGTTTCTACTACAATAGCGATCACCACACAAGAAAATGGATTAGTCATAACTAACGCCTGATGATACATTTCATCAGGCGTTTTATATTGTAGTCCGTTAGGACTGTGAAATCCCCGTCGTCCGAAACTCAATAGTTGTAATATGTCCCGTGGCGGGGATCTTTTCATAACGCCATTTTCTCATGGCATTTCTCACTTCACGCTCAAAGATATTTCTGGGTGTTGCCGAGACAATTTCAATATTCTTAACACGGCCATTTTCATCAATATCAAATTTCACCTTTACCGTCCCTTCTGTTCCCAATTGCAGTGCTCTGGATGGGTAGGTGGGTTCTGGCCTGTTCAGTGCTTTAGGGCCATTTCTTACGCTGCCTTTTTCACTAATGACAGGCTGCACTGATTTTTGATCATCCAAGTTCTTTGCCATCTGAGGTTCCTGATCAGAAATAGATTTCAGCGGTTGTTCTGAAACTTTTTCTGCTCTTTTCTCTTTTGGCTTACGTTCTTTTTTAACAATTTTTTTCTTTTCAGGTTTAGGCAGAGCAACTTCCGCAATAGGTTCTGGCTCTGGTTCAGGTTCAGGAAGTGATTCAGACATGGCAGGTTTAGAGACTGGTGCCTCTTCAGCCGCCAACTGGATCATGGCAACAGACATAGGTACGGCTTGCACCTGTTTTTCAGGTTTAATGGCATGGAGGAGCGCCGTAGCAATAGAAACATGTAAACAAACGGAAAATAATATCGGCCAATGTATCCAACGCATAAGAGAATTCTTGCTTAACAGCATGATAGTCAGTTTTCAGATAGATATTAGTTTAAATGCAAATGACTATCATATTCAATAAAGATTCGAAAACATCTCTCTTTTCATCTTTCAAGTTGCTGCTTTATTGGCTGTACTGCAACCTGCCAGAGACATATCATGCCGAACATCAAGTTAACTCCATTCTGCATGCTGGGCGAATAGAATCGAGCTACGGCGCTGATAAGCATCGGCCTTACGCAGAGCATAGATGCGCAGGTTACGCCGTGACTGTCCTTCAAACCAACGGCGGCGGCGGACACTTTGATGGAGCATTCTCCAGCGCCCTACTTCTCTTCGGCTGTGTTTCATTAGATATTCCAAGCTGACTTTCTCATTGAATGAATAACATTATTCTTAATCGCCACGATTCGCGATGTCAACCCATTGCCCATCCGGCTTGCAACCTTGCTAAACTTGTTCTCTATTCAATTAATAATATTTAGTTGATAATTTACCCAAATTTCTAGAAACTTGCGGTAATGACTGCATAAAATACTTAAATAAACAGGATTGATTGCCACGTATGACAACTTTCTACTCTGTACTGAGCTGGCTGGCGATTTTTTTTTACTGGCTGATTATTGCCGGTATCACCATTCGAGTTTTGATGAAACGCCGTCCTGTGACATCAGCAATGACTTGGTTACTCATCATTTATATTTTTCCCTTAGTCGGTATCGCTGCTTATTTGTCATTCGGTGAATTGCATCTGGGTAAACGCCGGGGTGAACAAGCCAGACAAATGCGCTCATCAGTAACCAAATGGTTAGCAGAGTTAAAAAAATCCCCGCAAATTTTTGCCGATGAAAATAGTGAAGTGGCTACCCCACTGTTTCAATTGTGTGAACGGCGGCAAAAGATCAAAGGTGTCAGAGGCAATAAAATGCAATTAATGACATCTTATGACAACTCGCTGAAAGCGATTGTTCATGATATTGAAAACGCCAAGTACAATATCGAAATGGTGTTTTATATCTGGCAATCCGGTGGGTTGGTTGATCAGGTCACGGATGCCCTGATGTGTGCTGCCAAACGCGGTGTTAAATGTCGCATCATGGTGGATTCGGCCGGAAGCTGGCAATTTTTCCGCAGCCCTTATCCTGATATTATGCGAAAAGCAGGAATTGAATTTGTCGAATCATTAAAAGTCAACATCTTCCGTTTATTCTTGCGGCGCATGGATTTACGCCAGCATAGAAAAATTATTCTGATCGATAACCATATTTCATACACCGGCAGCATGAATATGGTTGACCCGCGTTTTTTTAAACAAGACGCCGGTATCGGTCAATGGGTCGACATCATGGTCAGAATGGAAGGCCCGGTGACGACAACACTGGGGATTATTTACGCCTTTGACTGGGAAATGGAAACCGGGCAACGTCACCTTCCTCCTCCGCCTGACAGTGTTATCATTCCCTTCGAGCAAGCCAGTGGCCATACCGCTCAGGTTATCGCTTCCGGGCCGGGGTTCCCGGATGAATTGATCCAACAGTCCTTAATGACCGCTATTTTTGCTGCCCGCAACCAGCTTATTCTTACCACCCCCTATTTTGTTCCCAGTGATGATCTAATGCACGCGATCTGCACTGCGGCGATGCGCGGTGTGGATGTCAGTATCATCGTGCCAAGTCAAAACAACTCATTTCTTGTTCGCTGGGCCAGCCGTGCATTTTTTACAGAATTGCTGGAAGCGGGGGTAAAGATTTATCAATTTGAAGATGGCTTGTTACACGCCAAAAGTGTTTTGGTTGATGGGCAACTGAGTATGGTCGGTTCTGTCAATTTGGATATGCGCAGCTTGTGGCTGAATTTTGAAATTACGGTTGTGATTGATGATGAACACTTCGGCCAAGATTTAACTCTGGTTCAACAAGACTATATTATGCGTTCAACATTGCTGGCAAATAATCAATGGGAAAAACGGCCTGTGTGGCACCGTATCCTTGAACGCGTCTGTTATTTTTTCAGCCCGCTTTTATAATTCATGGCAGAAAAAAGGCAGAATGCAAATTGACCCGTAATAAAAGTATTCATTCAATACAGAACATGTTTTAATTTCACCTAGTGATTAATTTTGGATATTGCTACCATGGAAAATCAACCGACACATCCTATGCAATTGGACTTAAACAACCGAATGACTGAAGATGAAGCGCTTGAAAAGGCTTACGATATCTTTTTAGAACAAGCACTCTCTCATCTCGATCCGGCTGATAGCTTATTATTTAACTTACAATTTGAAGAACGGGGCGGCGCTGAATTGTGGGAACCTTCAGGCGTCTGGCTTGAACATGTAGATTTTGATTTAGACCCAGACTTTTTTTCGGAAGTTATTATTGGTTTAGCAGAATCAGACGATGCCGAAATTGATGATATCTTTGCCCGTATTTTGATCTGCCGGGAAAAATCTCACCCTATTTGCCGAATTCTGTGGAAAAAATAACCATCCGGTTCCGTCTGGAATATCTCTTATATCTCCCTGAACGCTAAAAATGCCCTCATTGTGAGGGCATTGAATTTAAATTCGTGACAGCGTCACATTATCCACCTGTCACTGATTGATTAGAGTGGATCAACCTTAAGACAAGACACCGCATGTTTAAAACTCCCCTCAAGCAGTGGCCGGGTCTTGGCACATTCGGCATCCGCCATCGGGCAGCGCGTACGGAATACACATCCAGACGGGGGATCAATCGGTGAAGGCAGTTCTCCTTCCAACAATTCAATATGCTTGTTGCGCTCTTTGTCTGGATCAGGGATCGGCACCGCCGACATGAGTGCTCTGGTATAGGGATGCAACGGATTATGATAGACCTCGTCGTAAGTACCCAGTTCTACCGCATTGCCTAAATACATGACCAATACGCGGTCTGATATATGTTTTACTATCGACAAATCATGCGCAATAAATATCAGGGAAAGCCCCATTTCCCGCTGTAATTTTTGCAATAAATTAACAACTTGTGCCTGAATAGAAACATCCAGTGCTGAAACAGGTTCATCACAAATAACTAATTTAGGTTCGAGGATCAAGGCGCGGGCAATACCGATACGCTGGCACTGACCTCCAGAGAATTCATGAGGATAACGGTTGATCAAGTTCGGTAATAACCCTACCTTCATCATCATCTTTTTGACTTTTTCTTTTATTTCCCCATCTTTCATTTTGGGATGATAAGTTTTCAATGGCTCTGCGATAATATCGCCAATGGTCATACGCGGATTCAGTGATGCCAAAGGATCTTGGAAAATCATCTGGATATCATTGCGAATATCCCGCCATTGTTTGTCATTGATCTCCAACAGGTTTTGGCCAAGCCAGGTCACTGTACCGCCAGACGCTTTCACCAATCCAATCACGGCCCTGGCAAGCGTTGACTTCCCACAGCCAGATTCTCCCACAACGCCCAGTGTTTCACCTTCATAGAGCCTTAAGGTCACGCCATCAACCGCTTTTAAGGTCTTTGCCGGTTGCCAGAACCACTGTTTTCCATCTTTAATATCAAAATAGACTTTGAGATCGTCAACTTCCAATAAGACACGCTTTTCAGCCATCGTGTTCATACCAATTCCTCCTGACGTCTAAAGCAGGCGCGCAAACGCCCAAGCCCAAATTTTTCCAACTGGGGTTCCTCACGAACACAATGCTCAGTGGCAAATTGACAACGTGGCTGGAATGGGCATCCCTTGGGCAAACGCAATAAGTTGGGAGGATTGCCTTGAATCGTTTCCAATGCTTCCGCCTCACCATCCAGACGAGGAACCGCATTCAATAATCCAATCGAGTATGGGTGAGTAGGATGATAAAATACGTCTCGCGCTGTACCATATTCCATCGTCCTTCCCGCATACATCACTAATACTTTGTCACAAATACCCGCAACCACCCCCAAGTCATGGGTAATCATGATAATAGCGGTGTTAAACTCTTTTTTTAGCTCATTAAGTAACATCATGATCTGTGCCTGAACAGTGACGTCCAAGGCCGTTGTCGGTTCATCGGCAATCAATAACCTCGGCTGGCACAACAGCGCCATGGCAATCATCACCCGTTGACGCATACCACCAGAGAATTCGTGTGGGTACATCTTCATGCGCTTACGCGCCTCTGGCATCTTAACCGCATCCAGCATGCGGATGGAGCCTTCAAAAGCTTCGCTTTTGCTGATACGCTTATGCAGCATCAACACTTCCGTTAATTGATCACCCACTCGCATATAAGGGTTAAGGGACGTCATGGGATCTTGAAATATCATCGAGATTTCTTCTGCCCGCATCCGGTTTAACTCTTTCTCTCGCAGGTTGAGGATTTCTCGTCCGTTAAACGTGGCAGAACCGCTGACAGAACCATTACTGGCTAATAATCCCATTAACGCAAACGCTGTCTGCGATTTACCTGAACCAGATTCTCCCACTATCCCCAGTGTCTCTCCGGCTTGTAAGTCAAAATTCAATTTATTCACGGCAGTCACATTGCCGTCAGGCGTGCTGAACACCACATTCAGGTCTTTTACCGATAAGAGTGATTCAACATTTTTTGAAGTTTCTACGTTGTTCATAGGCTCTCCTTAACGGTCTTTCGGGTCGAGGGCATCTCGCAGGCCGTCACCAATAAAATTAAAACAAAACAGGGTCATTACCAGAAAGCCTGCCGGAAATAACAGTAACCACGCCGCCACTTCCATTGAGTTGGCGCCATCACTTAACAAGGCGCCCCAACTACTCAGGGGTTCCTGAGTCCCCAGACCAAGGAAGCTCAAGAAGGATTCAAACAGGATCATACTCGGTACAAGTAACGAGGCATAAACCACCACAACGCCCAATACATTTGGCACGATATGGCGCAACACAATATGGCGGGTGGAAACACCACAAACCAACGCGGCTTCAATAAACTCCTTGCGTTTTAAACTCAATGTCTGGCCACGGACAATACGTGCCATGTCCAGCCATGACACCATGCCTATCGCAACGAAAATCAACAGGATATTTTGACCGAAGAACGTCACCAGAAGGATAACGAAGAACATGAATGGGAAAGAGTTAAGGATTTCCAGCAAACGCATCATGAACATGTCCGCTTTGCCGCCAAGATAGCCTGACATCGCACCGTACAACGTGCCAAACAGCACGGCAATCAAGGCTGCGGCAATCCCGACCATTAATGAAATACGCCCACCAATCGCAACACGTACCAGCAGGTCACGCCCAGATGAATCGGTGCCGAAATAGTGTTTGGATTCAAAATCCGGCGGCATTGTCATCATATTCCAGTCGGTATCATCGTAAGTAAATTGGGACAGCATCGGCGCTAAGATAACAAATAGTGTGATCAGGAAAAGAATACATAAGCTTGTAATCGCTGCCTTGTTATGGATAAAACGGCGGCGTGCATCTTGCCACAAACTGCGGCCTTCAATTTCCAGTTGCTCAGAAAAATTTTCCAGAGCTTCGCTATTTTTTTTATTCAGTAACATTGCGTGCTCCAAGTCTTAATAACGAATTTTCGGATCAATGACGGCATACAGCACATCAACGATAGCATTAAACATAATGGTCAAGCTGCCCACTAGGATCGTCAGGCTCAGTACCAGTGAGTAATCCCGGTTTAATGCGCCATTCACAAACAATTGCCCCAAACCCGGTAAACCGAAAATCGTTTCGATCACCATTGAACCCGTAATAATGCCGACGAAAGCCGGCCCCATATAAGAGATAACCGGTAATAAGGCGGGTTTTAACGCATGACGGAAAATAATCGCTCGCAATGGCAAACCCTTGGCCCGTGCGGTACGAATAAAGTTGGAATGCAAGATTTCTATCATGGAACCACGGGTGATACGGGAGATACTGGCGATATAAGAGAGGGAAAGTGCCACCATTGGCAAAAGCATGTATTTAGGTGCCCCGCCATTCCAGCCTCCTCCCGGCAACCATTTTAGTGTAATGGCAAATATCAACACTAATAAGGGGGCGACCACGAAACTGGGGATGACAACCCCGGTCATGGCAAACCCCATCACCGTGTAATCCCATTTCGTGTTCTGGTTCAATGCGGCAATCACTCCGGCACTGACACCAAATATTACCGCCATGATAAAAGCGGCAAATCCCAATTTAGCCGACACCGGCAGCGCTTCTGCAACCAAATCATTGACGCTGTAGTCTTTGTATTTGAATGAAGGACCAAAGTCCCCTTTGGAGAGTTGGATTAAGTAATTGAAATATTGTTTATAGATAGGATCATTCAGGTGATATTTCGCTTCAATATTTGCCATCACTTCCGGCGGTAGCTTCCTTTCCCCGGTAAATGGGCTACCCGGCGCAAGCCGCATCATAAAAAACGAAATCGTAATCAGGATAAAGAGTGTCGGGATCGCCTCTAAGCAGCGGCGTAAAATAAATTTTAGCATTGCCCGTTCCTACTGTTTAGCCAAACCGTGGCTTTTAATTATCTGACAAGCGGGTGACCCATCGGATCACCCACACATTCCTAGTGTTTTATAATGTATAGATCTTTGGTATGGAGATTTTCCAATGGATCTTTGCCGGTATAGCCCCCTACATAAGGTTTTACTAAACGGGTACTCGCATAATAAAAGAGAGGAACTATTGCTGAGTCTTTATCCAATTGCGCATTGGCTTTGGCATAAATTTCAGCGCGTTCTTCATCCGTTTTCACTTGCAGGGATTGTTTCATCAAAGCATCAAATTCTTTGCTCTTATAGTGAGCTGTATTATTACTGCTGTTGGATAACATGGGATTCAAGAAGGTAGAAGCTTCGTTATAATCAGCACACCATCCGGCACGGGCAACGTCATAATTGCCTTGATGGCGGGAATCAAGGAACGTTTTCCACTCCTGATTTTCGAGGGAAACGTCAACACCGATATTCTTTTTCCAAAGGGAAGCAGCGGCAATGGCTAGCTTTTTATGCAGATCAGACGTGTTGTACAATAGCTTAATTTTCAATGGATGATCTTTGGTAAACCCAGCTTCTGCCAATAACTTTTTCGCTTCTTCATTGCGCTGCTGCTGATTCAGCTTGACATACCAATCAGGTTTTACATCTTTAAAATCAGCGATATAGGGTGGAGTATAACCATAAGCTGATGAGTCTCCCTGATTTTTAACCTTGTAAGTTATGATATCGCGATCCATGCCTAACTTCAGTGCGGTACGTACACGGGGATCATTAAATGGGGGTTTCTGGTTGTTTATTTCATAATAATAAGTACATAAATACGGATTTACACGTAACTGATCGGGAATTTCTTTTTTCAGTTTTTGGAAGAGTTCGACGGGTAAGTTGGTATAGGACATCTCAATTTCGCCAGCGCGATAGCGATTGACATCCGTGACCTCAGATGAAATAGGCAGGAAAGTCACTTGGTTAATAATGGTGTTTTTATTATCCCAATAGGTCGGGCTACGTTCGAAAACCAGACGTTCATTGATCACCCAACTTTTCAGTTTATAAGCGCCATTACCGACAAAATTCTGTGGTTGCGTCCATCTCTCGCCATATTTTTCTACCGTTGCACGATGGACGGGTGATGTCGTCGGGTGAACGAATAACCTGACCAAATAAGGGACTGGTTCACTGAGGGTTAATTGTAACGTATGATCATCTAATGCCTTAACTCCCAATGTTTCCGGTTTTTGTTTACCTCTGATGATATCGTCAACATTAAGCAGATGGGCATATTGAAGAAAACTGGCATAAGGAGATGCGGTATTTGGATCTGTCACTCGACGCCAACTGTAAACAAAATCCTGCGCAGTGACAGGGTCACCATTGGACCATTTTGCGTCTTTACGCAAATGGAATGTCCAGACGTTAAAATCCTTATTCTCCCAACTCTCTGCCACTCCCGGAATAATGTTACCGTCAGGGTCATTAATCACCAGCGTTTCAAACAGCTCACGAGCGATATTAGATTCCGGTACGCCTTCGATTTTATGCGGGTCCAATGATTGCGGTTCAGAGGCATTATTGCGGACCAACACTTGTTTCGCTGCATCTGCCAGTTGTACGCCAGCAGGCACTTGCGCGGCAAAAGCCTGCCACCCCATCATCATGCCTAATGCTACCGTAATACCGGTAGCCAGTTTTTTCTTTGTTGTGTTTATCATCTTATCCTTACTCCAATTGATATCATTTAACCCATTAAAGTCATATTCACACATTAGGATGGTTATTATCCGTATCCAAAAATCACTGTTTTGTTTACGGTAAGACAATATTTTGTGACGGTGATCAGTTATTCACTTTTTTTATATACAGATTCTTTAAGTCAACGTAATCCAGCGGATCTTTTCCTGTCATTCCGCCAACCGTCGGGCGAATAAGACGCACGCTGACCCGGTAATAAACAGGTATCAGACCCGAATCTTTATCCAGTTGGGCCTCCGATTGCTGATAAAATGCCTTACGTGCTGCATCATCTTTAGCCATCAGAGCCTGCTTAAGAAAGTGATCAAAGGCTGCGCTCTGATAGAAACCGGTATTGTTACTGCTCATTGACTGCAACACATTCAAGAAAGCAGAAGGCTCGTTATAATCGCCACACCATGTTGCCCGCGCAACATCATAATTTCCTTGATGGCGGTTCTGGAGAGAGGTTTTCCATTCCTGATTTTGTAAGGTGACTCTGGCACCAATATTTTTCTGCCACATCGAAGCCGCAGCAATGGCCTGTTGTTTATTTTGTTCGGAGGTGTTGTACAACAAGGTAAATTTGAGAGGATGGCTGGCATCAAAACCCGCTTCTTTCAACAATTCCCTTGCCCGTTGATTACGCTGATCCTGTGTCCAATTTGCCCATTCAGGGTTAATGGTCAAACCCCCGTCAATATAAGTCGGCGTAAATCCATATGCCGGTATCTGCCCCTGCCCCATAATTCTTTCCGTGATGATATCCCGGTCAAGGCTCAGTTTTATCGCTTCACGCACCCGTTTATCTTTAAACAGTGGCTTATGGTTGTTAATTTCGTAGTAAAACGTGCACAGGTAAGGTGAAATTCGTAATTGGTCAGGAATATCCCGTTTTATTTTTTGGTATAGATCCGGGGGAATGGCATTGTCAGTGATATCAATTTCCCCGCTACGATAACGATTAACACCACTAACGCCTGAGACAACGGGCAGAAAAGTGCCTTTTCCAATGATGGATTCTTTATCATTCCAGTACTGAGGATTACGCGTTAAAACAATTCGCTCATTGACGACCCAATCTTCCAATCTATAAGCGCCATTGCCAATATAATTTTCGGGTAATGTCCATTTATTTCCCCATTTCTCCACCACATCTTGCCTGACAGGTTTCATTGCTGTATGACTCAGCATATCGACCAAATAAGGCACTGGCTGACTAAGGGTGATCTGGAGGCGGTGATCATCCAGCGCTTTAACCCCCAATTGTTCCGGTGATTTTATTCCTTTCAGTATATCGCCAGCATGCTGAATATAAGCATATTGCAAGTAACTGGTATAAGGCGATCCCGTAGCTGGATCAGCGAGACGACGCCAACTATAGGCAAAATCCTGCGCAGTAACAGGCTTACCATCGCGCCATTTGGCATTGTGACGTAAATAGAATGTCCAAACTTTATAACCTTCATTTTCCCACCTTTCTGCCACACCGGGCACAATTTCACCATTTGGCCCGGTGGTAACCAGCCCTTCCAGCAAATTGCGGATAATGATCGTTTCTGGACCACCTTCAACTTTATGAGGGTCTAACGAAGTGACTTCAACACCATTGTTAACGGTGACTTCTTGTTTTTCAGCGAGCGTAACGCCTGCCGGAACCGTTGCAGCAATGCCCTGTGCGGCAGGAAAAGAGAATAAAACGATACTCGAAATCAACTGGCCTAACTTTGATGGTTTTTTCCTCATTCTTTACTCCAAGTTATAAACAGTAAATAAAATCGTTTTTAATCTACTAACTCGAATAATTTACTTATCACGTTAACAAAGGTCATTAACCTACTAAAAACCTCTGCCTGCATAATAATTGTTATCTGTTTTTTATAATAAATTGATTAAAACATTAATATTACTCATTACCCCTGTGTACAATGAATTTACAAAATTAATGCAACACAGTGATAATTGTAGATTTTATTCTATTACCCCAAGGCGATATTCATGAAGTATGACAAAATAGAAAATAAACATTATTTTAACAAAATGCAATCACCACAGAGTAAAACTCCACCTTTATCACAAAATAATGACAAAAGCTGCCTGTCGCAGATAAGATGATGAAAAGCAAAACAGTGTGAAAAATCACAGTATTAT
>NZ_JAQRFK010000049.1 GCF_028598745.1 Xenorhabdus sp. IM139775 | reverse complement strand
TTTTGCAGTGCAGCTTTACCTCTGGCTATCTTATTACTGAATTCTTTAATATCTGATAATTCTTGTTTGACGCTTGTACCAAATAGAGAATTTCTTTTGTCTCCTGTTTTATCTTCAATAATGACCGCATCTAATCCTATTTTCTCCATTTTTCTGACATAATGCACAAAGTGCTCAACACGTCCTCCAGTATCTGCATCCATAATGACTGGCATTCCAGTCATTAATTTTATTTCATTAATATTTTGCAAACGGCTATTAATATCTAATATCTCGTTATCAGGAATACCTTTAACAGCTGAATCTTTCAAAGAACTTGACCAGAGACCATCGAATTTATGGATATAGCCATTATTATCTGTGTAATTTGCATTTTTGATAATAAGTGCTGAAAGCGGATTATGCGCTTCAATAAAAGTCAGTGATTTTTTCTCTTCGAGTAACTTCTTCAGCATAAAATGATATCCTTTTGAAAATTAAATAATTACATAAAGAATTAGAACTCCAAAATATCATTGTTAATTATTTATTAAATTCCACTATGCCAGTAATGTATCACCACCTTGAACTTAATGTTAATATTTTGTTACCATAAAGATAAACAATAACTAAACCAATTATGCTAAAATGATGATTATATTTGTGATCGATATCCCAAAAAAATGAATGAACACTACAGTTGTCATTGCTCTATGAACAAGGGATTCCCCAGTCAACGAAAGTAGCATTATTGCGCACAATAATGATATCGTCATCACCTGCAAATATGGGAAAAATTAAGTGATCCGTATGATACTGTTTGCACAATCACTTTTCCCATATTGATATTTCAAGCCCATCAAAAAGAATAATCAGGTTAAATTCAATGCCATAAAGATATGTTCTGCGCCCTCTTCCAAATAAATTTCACCATGGGCTTGATAACCAAGGCTTGCATAAAATGGTTAGGCATGATAAGTCAGTCAAGTGGAAAGAATAGGAAGATAATTCATTGAAGCCATGCAAAAAAATAAGGGTAATCATTGACAGATCACCCTTACGATATTAATCCTGTTTATGCTGGCAGGATATCAAGCCGATAAATTACTTTTCCTCTTTTTTATCCTTATCATCTTTAAGATGATAATCTTTAAAACTGCTGATTAACTCATCCGTTTTTTTATCAGCCTCAGATTTTATGTCTTCCGTTTTCGATTTCATTGCTTCTGAAAGCTGGTCAATTTTGTCACCCGCTTGATGTTGAAGATCTCCCGTTTTCGCTTTCACATTGTCCATCACATCATTTGCTGCTTTCGTCGCTTGACCCTGCATATCAGCCAGCTTGGACTTCACTTGCTCAGTGACCTCATTGGCAGAATGCGTGATCTGATTTTGCACTTCCTTGGACTTATCAATCAAACCATGACCTTCACGCACAGCGTTTTCCTTGATCTCCTGTGATGTTTCTTTTGTATTATCCGTTACATCCGTGATCGTTTTTTCAGCATCAGTTTTCATGTGTGTCGCGCTTTCTTCTGTTTGCTGTGCTGTATCTTCTGCTTTTTTAGACGCATCATCACAGCCAGCAAGCAGTGCCACGATACCTGCCAAGATCAGAGAACTAAGGATCTTTTTCTTCATTGACTAACCCCTTGTACTTAAGGAAATTGAGATGGTGTAACGAAATAGACAGTTATTTCAACAACCTATCCTTCAAACATCTGTGATAAATAAAAATCTTATAATCCAATGGGATAAGTCTCATCACCTTATGGTATGCTTCAGAAACCCATTATAAAATAAAAATAATTCTCATTTTTATTTACCCCTTTTTACTTCCTCAGGTGACTTATTACATTGAAATATTTTACTTGGTTACATTTCAGGAAATTTATGGCAAATAATAGTCAAAAATTAGAGAAACGCCCAATCGCGACCACAATTCAGAAAATTTTAACCGGCACACTTTCCGGGACATTGGTATTGGGCACGGCATTCTCCAGCCCGGTTTACGCGACCGAAAATCCCACAGGGCAACAGACTGAAAAGAAAAATGAGGTGATGAAATTACCTACACTTTCGGTTGTTGAAAGTTTAGACAGCAGCAACAGTGCGGGAAGTTCCGTGCTCAAAAAAGCCGATATTGACCGGACTCAGGCAGATAACATTGCTCAATTACTCGACCAACTTCCCGGTGTTTCAATGTCAGGCTCGCCGCGTCCCGGCGGGCAAACGCTGAATATCTGGGGCATGGGAGATCAGGAAGATATCAAAATCACGCTGGATGATGCGCCAAAAGGATTTGAGAAATATCGTCAGGGTTCTGTCTTTATTGAGCCTGAGTTAATCAAACGGGTAGAAGTCAATAAAGGGCCACACAATTTACTTGATGGTAATGGTGGATTTGGTGGCTCTGTCAAACTGGTGACAAAAGACGCGAACGATTTGCTGCGCCCTGATGAAGATTGGGGTGGATTTATCAAGCAAAGCTACCACACCAATGACAGGCAGTGGATCAGTAGTGGCGCAGTATACGGCCGGGATCCCAACGGCTTTGCTGATGGCTTGCTCTATGTGAGCAAGCGGGATGGGCATAATATTAAACGCCCTGATGGGACACGTTTTGTATTTTCACAAAACAATCAAATGTCCTATTTATTAAAAACCAATTTTTATCCCAGTGATGCCTATACGGTAAGTCTGTCTGCCATGCGCTCTGAATCGGATGGCTGGCAGCCGTGGGCGGTGAAACGGGATAAAATGGATTTCCCTTCCGCCGGAGATATCAGAAAATACGGTTTGGATGGTGCATGGAAAAGAAAATTGATCTTTCGGGATCAAATTGACCAGAACTACTCTGCCAAATGGAATATTGCGCCAGAGGACAATCCGTGGTTGAACCTAACGATGACTTATGCCTATTCCAAAACGAAACAAGACGATAGCCGCCCGGAAAATGCGTCTTCTTATTTTAGTAGAACAATGGGTAATAAAAGCTGGGTTGATTACACCGATAATCTGATTGATATCAACAATAAAAGCGTATTTTCAACCCGCGTTATTGAACACGAATTACTGCTAGGTACCCGTTGGCATAAACTTCAACGCAACATTTTAATGTTCGATAAGAGTAAGGAAAAATACGCTGATTATAATTATGGCTATTATCAGCCGGGTTATATGCCTGCCGGGGAACAACAAACCTATAGTTTCTATCTGCAAGATTCGCTGAAAATAGGCAATGTGACTGTCACACCCGGCGTTCGCTACGATCACGTTGAAAATAATGGCAGAAAAAACAGTGCGCGTATTTATAACGATATGTCTCCAGCAGTCAACCACGACTATCGTAGTGTCACTTATGCTGGCTGGTCTCCTCATTTAGGGGTTATATGGCAGACAAACAAAAACCTTTCTTTATTTGCAGATATCAGCCATACATGGCGCGCCCCGGTGGTTGATGAACAATATGAAGTTCAGTCAGGAGAAACCAGCCTGCCGGGTTCTAGTCGTGATCTGGACACTGAAAAAATGGTAGGTATACGCCTCGGTGCCATTCTTGATTTCGATAATCTGATGCTTGAGAATGACAGCCTGCAAATTCGTACCACCTTGTTCCGTAATCGTGGTAAAGGCGAAATCTTTAAAAGACGCGGAGTTTATTGTAAAGCACAAGCTGATGGTTTAGTAAATTACGCAAATTGTGCAAAACCTCTGGGAAACAATCGTAATTTGCCGGGATATACCATTGAGGGACTAGAGATAGAAACTTTCTACGATAGTAATACACTGTTCGGAAAATTCTCTTTTTCCACGATGCGCGGCCAACGTGATGCTTCGCTACGTGATCCGTGGCTCGGGCGCAAAACGTGGATTGCGGAAATTCCACCAACATCGGCACAGGCCCTGTTAGGTTTCAAAATACCCCAATGGCAAATGACAATGGGCTGGAAAGGTGACTTTATCCGTAAACAAGATCGTTCACCTGTAGATGATGATCCAGAAGCTGGTAATTGGGCATTCCCGGCAAGCAAAGGTTATGCTTTGCATGGCTTGTTTGCCAGCTGGCGTCCTGCTTCTATCAAAGGATTTGAAGCGCGAGTCACCATCGATAACCTATTTAACCGAGATTATGTGCCTTACTTAGGAGATGTCGGAGACGCCATCTCAGGTATTGGCCGTAATTACAAGTTCAGCATTTCACAACAATTCTAACTGACAGTTAGCTGCCCAATCCCTAACCCTCTTAATTTTTAAGGGGGTTAGATCCAAAACACGGCGTTGACTTCGCCCCATCAAATACAAATAATTATTATTATCAGATTTATCTTCTCCTATCAGGCAGTCACATTATGGCGGTGCAAAAAAGCCCATCTGGGCACCATCAAATCACCCAGAAACTCTATTCCGATTACCATCATTGGTTATGTCGCTGGATCAGACAAAACAGTGCTTATCCAAATCATGCCGAAGATCTCGCCCATGAGATTTTTATCAAGTTGATGCAATCTTCGGATCTGGAAAATATCCGCCAGCCAAGGGCTTTTTTAATCACGATAGCCCGCAGAACGCTTGCCAATTACTGGCGCCGGAAAAAACTGGAAGACAATTATCTGGAATCACTCGGTGAACTTCCTGTGATCTCATCACATTCCTCTGAACATCAACTTGTGCTGTTAGACCAGTTAGAAAAGATAGATAAGACATTGGATGAACTGCCGCTAAAAGTCCGGCAGGCATTTCTGCTCACTCAACTCCAAGGGCTGCGTTATAAAGAGGCTGCGGAAAATTTGGGTATTTAAATCAGCTCAGTAAAGAATTACTTACATCAAGCCCACAGAAAATGTCACCCTTTCAATATTCTTTAAAACGCCTTCAACAGGCAACAAAAACCCGCTGTTTATCTGGCAGCGGGTCATTTTTTACAATAAATTTGCCCATCAAAGGATACGGTTCTTCGCCAGTTGTGCCTGACGAACCGCTTCTCTTGCCATGCGTTTTTTGCGGGCATCGCAAGGTTCAGGGCAATCGCAGACTTTTTCTACACCAATGCTTCCCAAACCACCACAGCTTCCTTGAATGCTCTTGCGCTTCACAATATAGCCCAATGCCATTCCCGCAAAAGCCAGCAGGAAAAAGATAAAAGTGATAGCAAAGACTTCCATCACCTTTCCCCCTTCTTATTTTTTCTGTAAATAGGCTTTAAAGGCGGTATTATAACGCTCTTCAAAACCTGTTTTGGTTTTGACAATCATAAAGACCGGAATATTCAGCTTCTCTGCCACTTCCATGCCCTTGTCTGGCCCCAATACATCCAGTCCGGTAGAAAAGCCATCCGCACTCATGCACGTCGGTGCTATCACGGTAATGGAAGCTAAATGATGGGTTATCGGCCTGCCGGTTTTAGGATCAATGGTATGCGAGTAATGCACGCCATTTTGTTCAAAATAGTTGCGGTAATCACCCGATGTGGCGACAGACATATTGCCCGGCGCAATGATCTCCTGAGCGCTCTGTTCCATGCCATTGTCCGAGGGTTTTTCAATCGCTATCCGCCAAGGGCTTCCTTTGCCATTGTTGCCCGAGGTACGAACTTCACCACCAATATCAACCATGTAATTTTGGATATGCTGAGATGCCAGATATTCAGCAACAACATCAACGCCATAACCTTTGGCGATGGAAGAGAGATCGACATACAGTTCAGGGATGGATTTAATCAGGTTATTGCCTTCAACAGACAAGTTATCGATCCCCGTCCAGACACGGCGAACTGCTAATTCTTCATCCGTCGGTGCCTTAGTATTGCGCCCTTCTGGCCCAAACCCCCACAGATTCACCACTGGGCCAACCGTCACATCCAGTGCACCGCCTGTCAGCTTATTGATCCGAATCGCTTCTTTAACCACTTTTGCCGTAGCGGCAGATACCGGAAACGGTTTATTCACTTCACGGCTTTGATTAAAACGACTTAATTCAGAATTTGGCCGATAAGTGGACATCTGATCGTTCACTTCTTCCAGCAATCGATCAATCCCTTTTTGCAGGTTTTCCGGGGTTGGTGCAGACGGATCAGCAACATATTTGACGGAGTAATACGTCCCCATCGTCTGCCCATCCAGATTTTGCTGTTTGGGGCCACCGCATGCCGCCAGCATCATTGTGGCAAACAGCAAGGCTCCCCAGTTGATCATTTTTTTATTCAGCATAGCTTACTCTTTCTGACTTATTTTGCCTGTTTCTAAATCGCAGCGCCCACAAAATGTGGGCGCTTGTCGTAAAAATCAAAGCGTTGTATACCGTTTATCTTTCAAGCAGCAACGTTGCCGGCGACTACCCGAAATTTATCAGGCATACCATCAGCCGCCGAAATCATCCAGCATGATGTTTTCATCTTCTACGCCAAGATCTTTCAACATTTTAATCACCGCCGCATTCATGACCGGAGGCCCACACATATAGAATTCACAGTCTTCCGGTGCCGGATGATCTTTCAGGTAATTTTCATACAGGACATTATGAATAAAACCGGTATAACCCTGCCAGTTATCTTCCGGCATGGCATCTGACAAGGCCACATGCCATGTGAAGTTCTCGTTTTCTGCTGCCAACTGGTCAAAATCTTCGGTATAGAACATTTCACGCTTAGAGCGCGCACCATACCAGAAGGAGATCTTCCGCTTGGAGTTTAAGCGCTTGAGCTGGTCAAAGATGTGTGAACGCATGGGTGCCATACCTGCGCCGCCACCGATGAAGATCATTTCTGCATCCGTGTCTTTCGCGAAAAATTCACCAAATGGGCCAGAAATCGTGACCTTATCACCGGACTTCAGTGACCAGATATAAGAAGACATGATGCCCGGCACAACATCGGGGTTTCTTGGTGGTGGTGTTGCGATACGCACGTTCAACATGATAATGCCGTGCTCTTCGGGATAGTTCGCCATGGAATATGCCCGGATCGTCGGCTCTTTAACCTCAGAGACATAACGGAACAGATTGAATTTATCCCAATCTTCGCGGTATTCCTGAGGTACATCAAAATCAGCATAACGGGCAACGTGTGGAGGACATTCAATCTGAATGAACCCACCCGCGCGGAATGGGACGATTTCCCCGTCAGGAATTTTCAGCTTCAATTCTTTAATGAACGTGGCTTTGTTATCGTTGGAAATAACTTCACATTCCCATTTCTTAACGCCGAAAATTTCCTCCGGCAGTTCGATTTTCAGGTCTTGCTTAACATTGACCTGACAGGCCAAACGACAACCTTCTTTCGCTTCACGCTTGTTGATGTGGGACAATTCCGTTGGCAGGATATCCCCACCGCCTTCACTGATTTTCACCCGGCACTGACCACAAGAACCACCGCCGCCACACGCAGAGGAAACGAAAATCCCCTGACCGGAAAGCATATTCAGCAACTTGTCACCAGCGGGAGCCGAGAAACTCTTATCCTCATCGCCATTGACTTCAACTTTAATATCCCCGGTGTTGACCAACTTAGATTTTGCAAACAAAATCATTGCCGTCAGTACCAACACAATCAGGGTAAACATGACTACACCCAGAATAATTATATCCATGAATTCTTCCCGCCTTTAGAGCTGCACACCGGAGAAGGACATAAAACCCAATGCCATCAAACCGGTGGTGACAAAGGTGATCCCCAATCCTTTCAGACCTGCCGGAACATCCGCATATTTCAATTTTTCACGGATAGCCGCCATCAGAACAATAGCCAGCATCCAGCCCATGCCTGAACCGAAACCGTATACGACGGACTCGCTGAAGTTATAGTCACGCTGTGCCATAAATGAAACGCCACCGAAAATGGCACAGTTCACGGTAATCAACGGCAGGAAAATGCCCAACGCATTGTAAAGTGCCGGCACATAACGGTCTAAGATCATTTCCAAAATCTGTACCAATGCCGCAATGACCCCGATAAAGGTAATGAAATTTAGGAAGCTCAAGTCCACCCCATCCATCAAGGCCCCATCACGGAGCACCAGATTGTAGACGAGGTTATTGGCAGGAACGGAAATGCCCAATACGACAGTGACGGCCACACCCAGGCCAAAAGCCGTCTTAACGTTCTTTGATACCGCCAAAAACGTACACATACCGAGGAAGAAAGATAACGCCATATTCTCGATAAAGACGGCGCGGACAAACAAACTAATATAATGCTCCATTGTGTTTGTTACTCCTTCTCAACCTGTGCAGGTTTCAGGGTTCGTAAACCCCAAATCAGCATACCAATAATAAAGAATGCACTCGGTGCCAGCAGGAATAAGCCATTGGGTTGATACCAACCGCCATTTTTGACCGATTCCAACACCGTCATGCCGAACAATTTTCCTGAGCCAAACAGTTCACGCAAGAAACCCACCAGCAACAAGATGACGCCATAACCCAAACCATTACCGATGCCATCCATGAAACTCTCAACGGGTGGCGCTTTCATGGCATAGGCTTCAGCACGCCCCATGACAATACAGTTCGTGATAATAAGCCCCACAAACACCGATAGCTGTTTGGAGATTTCATAGGCATAAGCCCGCAGGATCTGGTCTACAACGATCACCAGAGAGGCAATGATCGCCATCTGTACAATGATCCGCACACTGCCGGGAATATAGTGACGGATAAGTGAAATGAAAAAGCTAGAGAACGCGGTGACCAGTGTCACAGCCAGCGTCATGACCAGCGCAGTTTCCAGTTTGGTGGTCACAGCCAGCGCTGAACAAACCCCCAAGACCTGCAATGCAATTGGGTTATTATCAAACAGCGGCCCAAGCAGGACGCGTTTTATCTCTTTACTATCAGCCATCTTTCAAGGCTCCCTCACGTACTTTTTTCAGGAACGGACCAAAACCGTTATCCCCCAGCCAGAAATCAAACATATGCTGAACACCGTTAGACGTCAGGGTCGCGCCGGACAGGCCATCGACACCATAAGGGTTATCACCGGCACTGCCACGGACAACTTTAAGGGCTGGGACACCTTGCGGGTTATAGAGTTTTTTACCTATCCACTGCTTGCGCCATTGTGGGTTCTCCACCTCACCCCCCAACCCCGGGGTTTCACCCTGCGAGTAGTAACTGATGCCGTGGGAGGTCACGCCATCTACGTCAATGGAAATAAAGGCATACATCATTGACCACAGGCCAGAGCCGTATATGGGCAGAACCAGTTCGGTCGTTTTGCCGCTGTCATCCTTAACCAGATAGATTTCTGCCATATTGGCACGACGGCGGATTTTCGCCAGATCCTGCTCTGGTGGCAAAGCCATACTGGTTTCATCACTGCGCAGGGCATTATTCAGGTCAAAATGGCCACTGCTTTTTTTCAGCGTTGCGCTTTCCAAATCAAGCAATTCAGGTTGAATGCGACTGCGATAGATTTCGTTGATTTCTGCTGCTGTCATGGCAGGTTTTAGCAAACCGGCCACATCCAGAATATTACGTTGCTTATCCAGCAGTTTTTGTTCCTGCTGTTGCGCTTTCAAACCGACGGCTGATCCCGCAACCACAATTGAGCAGACAAGGCACAACACAAAAACGACGAGGAATGTTCTGCCGACGCTATCATTATTTTTGGGTTTATTATCATTAGCCACGGGCTTTTCTCCGCTTAATGTTGGCCTGTACGACCAGATAATCAAACAGTGGCGCGAACAGGTTAGCGAACAAAATCGCCAACATCATTCCTTCTGGATACGCTGGGTTGACGACCCTAATCAAAATGCACATCACACCGATCAGGATACCGTATGCCCACTTCCCTTTATCCGTAAACGCGGCGGATACCGGGTCAGTCGCCATAAAAATCATACCGAAAGCGAAGCCCCCCAGAACCATATGCCAGTACCACGGCATGGCGAACATGGGGTTAGTAGCAGAACCAATCGCATTAAACAGGTACGACATGGCAACCATCCCGATCATCACACCGGCAACAATGCGCCATGACGCGATACGGGCAAACAGAATGATGGCACCACCGATAAAAATCATCAAAGTGGAGACTTCACCCACTGAACCGGGAATGTTACCAATAAAAGCATCCATCCAAGTCATTGGCTGCCCGGTAATAATATTGATCAGGCCGTGGCTACCCGCGGCTGCCCATTGGGACAAAGGCGTTGCACCAGAGAAGCCATCAGCCGCAGTCCAGACCAAATCACCTGAGATCTGAGCCGGATAAGCAAAGAACAGGAAAGCACGGCCAGCCAAGGCGGGGTTGAGGAAGTTACGCCCTGTACCACCAAAGATTTCTTTCGCAATCACGACACCGAAAGTAATCCCCAAAGCCGCCTGCCATAATGGCAGTGTGGGTGGGACAATCAAGGCAAACAGAATGGAGCTGACAAAAAAGCCTTCGTTGATTTCATGTTTGCGGATAATGGCAAATAAAACTTCCCAAAACCCCCCCACGATAAAAACAACCGCATAAATTGGCAGGAAGTAGCTTGCTCCCAGCAACATCTTGCTGCCCCACCCCGCATCGGGTGTTAACGATGCACCAAGATACTGGGCAAGGACGTAATGCCAATCAGAAGCCAGGATCTGCTGTAAGGCATCACCATGATATAAATGAGTCAGGGCAGGTAGCGCCTGATTCCCGACGTTATACATCCCCCAAAACATGGCAGGGAAAACAGATAGCCACACCAAGATCATCATGCGCTTGAGATCAATGGCATCACGGACGTGGGCATTTCCTTTTGTCACTGTGCCCGGCGTATAGAAAACGGTGCTCACTGCCTCATAGAGAGGATAATACTTTTCCAGTTTGCCACCGGCCTCAAAGTGGTGCTCTACTTTTGCAAATAAATTTTTCAGGCCCATGAATTACCCTTCCTGCTCAATCTTAGTCAGCACGTCACGCAGTACTGGACCGTACTCATATTTGCCGGGGCAAACATAGGTACATAATGCCAAATCTTCTTCATCCAGCTCCAGACAACCCAGCGCCTGCGCACTGTCAGTATCACCTGCAAGCAAGTCACGCAACAGGTGGGTTGCCATAATATCCAGTGGCATGATCCGCTCATAGTTGCCAATCGGCACCATGGAACGCTCCCCGCCATGGGTTGTGGTGGAGAAAGCAAAACGTTTCTTTTTCAGGAAGTGGCCGATGGTGGTGCGGGTAATGGAGAACTTATTAACGCCCGGCGCAATCCAACCGAACAGCTCTTTTTCCCGGCCTTCGGTCAGCACAGAAACTAACGTATGGAAACGACCAAGATAATGTCGGGCGTCATCGGATCTCATCCCATACAGTACGGAACCCGAAACAATCCGGTTTTCACCCTCTTTTAGCTGATTCTGGGTCAGTTCCAGCAAATCAGCGCCCAATCTGGTACGTACCAAACGCGGGGATTTAACCTGCGGGCCGGCCAGGGATACCACGCGATCAGTGTAAAGCTCGCCGGTGGTAAACAATTTACCGATGGCAATGACATCCTGATAACCCAGATGCCATACCATTTTCTGCGCACTGACAGGTTCAATGAAATGAATGTGAGTCCCCACTAAACCCGCGGGGTGGGGGCCAACAAACTGGTTATGGGTGATTTGGGCGTTATTTCCTGCTGTCGGGATATTTCCAGCGCCGTGGCAGACGTGGATTTTCCCATCTGTCAATGTTGACAGAACATTCAGGCCATCAACAAAAGCCTCTTCTTGCGTTGCAATAACGACGAGTGGATCAGCCGCCAGTGGCTGCGTATCCATTGCCGTGACAAAGATTGCCTTTGGTGTGGAACCGGGAACAGGGGAACGACTGAAAGGACGGGTACGCAATGCTGTCCACAGCCCTGACGCAAGCAGGTTTTTTTCTACCTGTTCACGGCTCAGGCCAGCAAGTTCAGCACGCTCATAGCGATCAAACGTGACTTTCTCATCACCCCCCACTTCAATGACGACAGATTGCAAGACACGACGTTCACCACGACCAATGGTTATCACTTTCCCGCTGGCGGGACTCGTAAAAACAACCCCTGGATTTTTTTTATCTTCAAAAAGAATTTGCCCTTTTTTGACATGCTCACCTTCCTTAACCAGCATAGAAGGACGCATTCCAACATATTCTTCACCCAATAAAGCAACACGGCGAATTGTCGGACCATCTTCTATAACTTGGGCAGGCGCTCCAGCGATCGGGAGGTCGAGTCCTTTTTTAATTTTAATCATAAGATTTGCACAAGTTTATTAGTTAAATCATAGACTACAGATTACCTTGCGGTATTCCCTTGGGTAATACATCATTTTCGCGGGGTCATTCTAGCATCTCCCCTACTGACTGTCTGATTAATCAAGTGACTTAGCTCAAGCAAATAAAAATAATTTCTCTGCAAAACGGTTAACTGCTCGAGAAAGACGAGCATTCTCATCACTTTTCTCTACAATGGCTCAATATTTAACCGGAAGTCCTTCACAAGGACACGCGATCACTGCTATCTTTTACTCACTGTTTTGCCCCAAAATTTCCGCGCCCCAAATTGCAATCCTAACGCCGATATTTCATCAAACTGTCTGGTTATGCTATGAAAAAAACGTTTTTTGGTCTTGCATTATGCCTATTACCTGTGCCCCTTTCTGCTGTGGTATTGCAACGGATGGGCGCCAGAATTTTCATTCAAATATTCAAAGAAGAAAAACGTCTTGAGCTTTATACACAAGACAGAACAGGACATTATCAATTGACCCAAAGCTACCCTATTTGTCGTTACTCTGGCGGGCTTGGCCCAAAGACACTGCAAGGTGATTTCAAAAGCCCGGAGGGGTTTTACCATGTCAGCCACAAGCAGTTAAAACCGGATAGCCGCTATTATCGCGCCATTAATCTGGGGTTTCCCAATGCGTTTGATAAATCCAGGGGGTATTCCGGCAGTTATTTAATGATCCATGGTGCCTGTAAATCCATTGGCTGTTATGCCATGACCAATCGCTACATGGATGAAATATACCAGTATGTGGAAAGTGCCCTTCATCATGGACAACATGAAATCAAAATCAATATTTATCCTTTCAGGATGACCCGGCAAAATATGAGGCGGCACCAAAATAACGATAATTACTCGTTCTGGAAGCAATTACAGCCCGCCTACGAGTATTTTGCCCAACATAGCATTCCGGCTACTGTCAGCGTAATAGGCGGGCAATATGCGATTAATGTAAAATCAAAAAAACCGTTATCCTTTTGGAACAACGAATCAAGCTATTCTCTCGCCAAGATGAAATAGGGCATAGTCACCGGATTCAATACGGTGCCAGACTTCATTGCCGGTTAAAGGTTGGGTGGCAATCACTGATACAACATCCCCGAGCTGGGTGTGCTGATGGAAATCAATTTCAACATCCTGATCAAGTAATTTAGCCGTGCCGAAAGGCGCACGGCGGGTAATCCAATGCAATTGAGTCGAGCAGTAAGCCATGACAAACTGCCCATCGGACAACAGCATATTGAAAACCCCTTTTTCTCTTAACTGCTCCGCCAGCGAGGCAATAAATTTAAATACCGCAGGCCAATTGGCAGGCCGCTTGGGATATTTCAACGATAATTGATGCAATATCCAGCAAAATGCCCATTCGCTGTCTGTCTCACCAACCGGTTGGTAACTCCCCGTTTTCAGCTTATTGAATCCCTGAAGTTGACCATTGTGGGCATAGGTCCAATATCTTCCCCACAGCTCACGGGTAAATGGATGGGTATTGACCAGAGAAACATTACCACTGTTTGCCTGACGAATATGAGCCACAATCACTTCTGATTTGATCGGATAGCCTTGGACAAATTGAGCCACAGGTGAGTGACAACTGGATTGGTGATCCTTAAACGTTCGGTATCCCAATCCTTCATAGAAAGTAATTCCCCAACCGTCCTTATGAGGACCGGTATGCCCACCACGCTGAATTAACCCACTCAGACTGAAAATGATATCTGTTGGCACGTTGGCGCTCATGCCAAGTAATTCACACATTGCCTACCCCTACCTACTCCTGACAACGATGCCTGATAAACAATAATCAGGCCGTTATCATTTCTTTTTCAATCAATTGAATCAAGATATGAATGACTTTGATGTGAATTTCCTGAATACGATCTGCATAACCAAAATGAGGTACCCGAATTTCAACATCTGCCGTTCCTGCCATTTTTCCGCCATCCTTGCCCGTTAGCGTAATAACTTTCATTCCCTTGGCGCGAGCGGCTTCAACCGCTTTAATAATATTACCAGAGTTTCCTGAAGTCGAAATACCCAACAATACATCACCTTGCTGGCCAACAGCCTCAAGATAGCGGGAAAAAACATAGTCATAACCAAAGTCATTGCTCACGCAAGATAAATGGCTAGGATCGGAAATCGCAATGGCCGGATATCCCGGGCGATTTTCACGGTAGCGGCCTGTCAACTCTTCCGCAAAATGCATGGCATCACAATGCGAACCCCCATTACCACAGGAAAGTACCTTTCCCCCGGCCTTGAATGAGTCCGCCAGTAAAACCGCGGCTTTTTGAATGGCATCGATATTTGCGTCATTATTGAGAAAGTTAGCCAACGTATCTGCGGCTTCGGATAACTCACTGCGGATCAGTTCTTGATACATGGAACTCATACTCCTGAAAAGTCTTCGGGGATGTTAATAATATCAGCCAAACAGTGTAACGGATTCCCCCCCCTGAAAGAAGACATCATCACAGCTTGAGCGCATTAACGTTTGCAAAACTGAAATGACTTTGTGAGCTAGATTGTAATTAAGATGTAATCATATTGATAAATGCGTTCTACTCATCTAAAAAAGAAGGACACGACAACAGGTCAGACCTCTGACAACTCAACCTGAGATTTACAGGAGTTTTACTATGACCGCTTTCAGCATTATTTTATTTTTAGTCTTGATTGGCGGGCTTTGTTACCACAAAGTCAGCCTGACACTGAGTAGCCTCCTGCTTGTTGCCTATACTTTCGTGATGGGCATTACTGGCCTTTGGAGCTACTGGTTGCTGTTACCACTCGTTATTGTCCTATTCCCGCTGGTCTTTACCCCAGTCCGTATTTCTCTGTTCTCTGCACCCGGACTCAAAGCCTTCCGTAAGGTGATGCCAAGCATGTCCACAACAGAGAAAGAAGCTATTGATGCAGGCACCACATGGTGGGAAGGCGACTTATTTCGTGGTAACCCTGACTGGCAAAAACTGCATCATTATCCAAAGCCGCAGTTAACTGCCGAAGAACAAGCCTTTATTGATGGGCCGGTAGAAGAAGCCTGCCGCATGGCAAATGATTTCCAAATCACCCATGAATTGGCTGACTTACCACCAGAACTTTGGGCCTATCTGAAAGAAAATCGCTTCTTTGCCATGATCATCAAAAAAGAATACGGTGGTCTGGAATTCTCCGCTTACGCGCAATCTCAGGTGTTGCAAAAACTGTCTGGCGTATCGGGTATTCTGGCAATTACAGTAGGCGTACCTAACTCCTTGGGGCCGGGTGAATTGTTGCAACATTACGGCACTGATGAACAGAAAGAACATTACTTGCCGGGGCTTGCCCGTGGCGAAGAGATCCCTTGCTTTGCCCTGACCAGCCCGGAAGCCGGTTCAGATGCCGGGGCGATCCCCGATACAGGCGTTGTCAGCATGGGAGAATGGCAAGGTGAACAAGTGCTGGGTATGCGCCTGAACTGGAATAAGCGTTACATTACCCTCGCGCCTATCGCTACCGTGCTGGGATTGGCCTTTAAACTGTATGATCCTGATCATCTGCTGGGCGATACTGAATCACTGGGCATTACCTGTGCTTTGATCCCGACCAATACACCGGGCGTTGAAATTGGTCACCGCCATTTCCCCCTGAATGTCCCATTCCAGAACGGCCCAACCCGTGGTAAAGATATTTTCGTCCCTATCGATTACATCATTGGCGGACCGAAAATGGCAGGCCAAGGCTGGCGGATGCTGGTTGAGTGTCTGTCTGTTGGCCGTGGCATTACCCTGCCATCCAACGCAACCGGGGGATTAAAAAGTGCGGCCATGGCAATCGGTGCTTATTCCTACATTCGCCGTCAGTTCAAGCTGCCTATCGGGAAAATGGAAGGCATTGAAGAACCGTTGGCACGTATTGCGGGTAACGCTTACCTGATGGATGCGGCCGCAACGATGATTACCAGCGGTATCATGTTAGGCGAAAAACCGGCGGTTCTGTCTGCTATCGTGAAATACCACTGTACACACAGAGGTCAACGTTCCTTCATTGATGCGATGGATATCGCCGGCGGTAAAGGTATCTGCCTTGGCCCATCCAACTTCCTGGCCCGCGGCTATCAGGGTTCGCCAATTGCTATCACCGTTGAAGGGGCAAATATCCTGACGCGTAGCATGATTATCTTTGGTCAGGGTGCCATCCGTTGCCATCCTTATGTACTGGCTGAAATCGCCGCCGCAGAAAACAACAATGTGAAAGCCTTTGACAAAGCGCTGTTTGGTCACTTGGGTCATGTTGCCAGCAACACCCTGCGCAGCTTGTGGCTTGGTATAACCAAAGGCAGAACCAGCCATTCACCAGTCAAGGATGCGACTCGTCGTTACTACCAACAGATCAACCGCTTAAGTGCCAACCTTGCCCTGCTCTCTGATGTTTCAATGGGGGTATTGGGCGGTAGCCTGAAACGCCGTGAACGCATTTCAGCGCGTCTGGGGGATATTCTGAGCCAAATCTTCCTCGCTTCTGCCACCTTGAAACGCTATGAAGATGAAGGGCGCCAGAAAGAAGATTTACCCTTGGTGCAATGGGCAGTAGCAGACAGTCTGAATCAAGCTGAACAGGCCATGAATGATTTGCTGCGCAATTTCCCTAACCGTTTGGTTGCCGGTTTAATGCGGGTGATTGTCTTGCCATTGGGCCGTGGACATGCCGCACCCTCTGATAAATTGGATCACAAGCTGGCCCAGTTATTACAAACCCCTTCCGCCACCCGTAGCCGGATTGGACGGGGGCAATACCTGACACCAAGCGAACACAATCCTCACGGGTTACTGGAAGATGCCTTGCACGATATCATCGCCGCAGAGCCAATCCATGCTCGCTTGAGCCGCGAAGCAGGTAAAAAACTGAGCTTCACACGGTTGACTGAATTAGCTGATCAAGCATTGGCCGATCACAAAATCTCTCAGGAAGAAGCCGATATCCTGAAACGGGCTGAAATCAGCCGACTGCGTTCAATCAATGTCGATGAATTTGAGCCTGACGCATTTGCTGTACCCAATTCAGCAAAAAAGCCTGAAAGTCAGCGTCAAAATAAAGCCGCCTGATGCTGGCTGGAAAACCTGATTAAACCTAAATGGAGCCAAGATACGGGGACATAAAACGCCCCGTATTTTATTAAATGGACTCCAGTGATAACAACTCTTCAATTGTCTGGCGACGGCGGATCAAACGAGCTTCTCCCCCGGTAAACAATATCTCAGGGATCAAAGGACGGCTGTTATAATTCGAAGACATCGAAGCGCCGTAAGCCCCCGTATCGTGAAAAATCAGATAATCCCCGACCCGAACGCGGGGCAACATGCGTGGTACAACCTCCCCACCCTCTAACTGCGTAAACACATCACCCGATTCACACAGCGGCCCCGCAACAATGGTTTCTAATAATGGCGTTAATGGGGGGGGCGTTAATGGGATCGTCGTTTCCGGCAACACCGAAATATGGTGATAGCTGCCATACATTGCCGGCCGCATTAACTCATTGAAACCAGCATCCACCAGCACATAGTGCTGATTACCCATCGCTTTCACTGCCCGAACTTCCGTCATCAGGATACCTGATTCGGCAACCAGAAAACGGCCGGGTTCAATTTCCAGCTCAACATGATGCCCCAAATGCTGCTCAATACGCTGGCGGGCCTCATGCCATAGGCTATAGTAATGTTCGGTATCGACCAGCTCTTCCCCGGTTTTATAGGGAATGGATAAGCCACCACCTGCTGAAATGGCCTGAATATCCTCTCCGCACAGCATGACCTGCTCCACCATGGCATCACAGACATTGGAGAGGTGCTGATAATCCACCCCTGAGCCAATGTGCATATGCAGACCCACTAACTTCAAGCCATACTGATGAATTTTTTCAATTGCCAGGGGGAGATCCTGAAACCAGATCCCATGTTTGCTATTTTCCCCACCGGTATTCACCTTTTGGCTATGCCCGTGACCAAATCCGGGATTGATGCGTAACCAAACCGGATGCCCCGACCGACGCTCACCAATTTGTGCCAGCATATCAATAGAACCGGCATTGACCGGAATATCCAGCTCAATGACGCGCGCCAAGGTTGCCTCATCAATCACATCCGCAGTGAACACAATGTCTGCTTTATCACGCCCGGATTTGAAACCTGCATACAGCGCCCGTTCGATTTCGCCCAATGACACTGCATCAACTTTCACGCCCTGTTCTCTCATCAAGCGTAAAATATGGGTATTGGAACATGCTTTTTGTGCAAACCGAATCACATCAAACTGTCTTAATTTTTTGATTTGTCTGATGATGCTGTCACCCTCATAAAGCCATAATGGTGTTCCATACTGCGTTGCTAAACGGCGTAAATTTTCAGGGGTAAAAGGTTCCCCCAAACCGTGAGTAAAAGTCGATATAGTCATTGAAGCACCCCACAAAATCAGCAGAACCTTCATTATTGGCAATAATAAGACAGGAAGAAAAATATCCATTTAGCCATAATCTATTCATTTGTGATATCGTTATGTCTGTTTTTTACTCAAAGAGACACATCTATGCACTCCTGCTCATGGCGGCACATTGAAATTTTCCATGCGGTAATGACCACCAAAAATTTAACGGATGCCGCGTTATTACTGAAAACTTCCCAGCCAACTGTCAGCCGTGAACTGGCACGCCTTGAACACGTACTGAAATTTAAATTATTTGACCGGATTAAAGGACGCCTGTTTCCCACGGCCCAAGGGTTGCGCCTGTTTGAAGAGGTACAGCGCTCTTATTACGGTCTGGAAAGGATCATCAATGCGGCTGACAGTATCCGGCAATTTGAACAGGCACAATTATCCATCGCCTGCCTGCCCATGTTCTCCCAATCCCTGCTGCCAAAAGCCTGTTGCAGCTTTATCGGGCACTACCCCGAAGCCAAACTGACCATCATTCCGCAAGAGTCCCCCCTGTTGGAAGAGTGGCTTTCAGCGCAGCGCCATGATATTGGCTTAACTGAACATTTACAGACGCCGGCAGGTACTGAGCGAGAGACGTTAATAACCTTAAATGAAGTTTGTGTCTTACCCCTGACTCATCCACTCAGTCAAAAATCACAACTGACACCCGCCGATTTTCACCATCAAAACTTTATCAGTCTCTCGATCACAGACAGTTATCGGCAACTTATTGATACGATCTTTACTGAGCATCAGGTCAATCGCAAGATGGTGATGGAAACCCACAGCGCAGCCTCCATTTGTGCCATGATTAACGAAAACATTGGTATATCTATCGTCAACCCGCTAACTGCCCTGGATTATTTAGACAACAACGCAAAAATTTGCCTCCGGCCATTCAGTATCGACATTCCATTCACCGTCAGTTTAATCAAACCTATCCATCGCCCCTCCTCAGAATCCGTTGAGGCTTTTATTACGCATTTAAAACAACAGGCTGTTCTATTTGCCGAAAAATTGGCCTCAGCGTTTCAACATTAATTGCTGCCAGTGAGGTGATGTGGCAAACCAATCCACCAGAAAATCCAGCAGCGCCCGCAACGTTGCTGGCATATTCCGGCGGCTGGCATAAATACCATAGATCCCCATTGCCTGAGGTTGATAATCAGGTAGCAGTTCCACTAACTGCCCTGACATCAGATAAGCAGAAACAGAATAGTAAGGCTGCATTGCAATCCCTGCCCCCTGCAAAGCAGCCTCCATTAATACAGTGGATTCATTGGCACTTAACGTACCACTGACAGGCACTGAATAGTGCTCATGCTGCTTTTCAAATCCCCATAAACTCTTACCGAAAAAGTTATAGGTCAGGCAGTTATGCCGGGTTAAATCTGCCGGATTTTTAGGAAGAGATTTTCCCGCTAAATAAGATGGCGCGGCACAAACAATGGAATGGCAAGTCGATAATGGACGGGCGATCAGATTGGGTTCCAGATTATTGGTAATCCGGATCGCCAAATCGATGCGTTCTTCTACCAAATTGACAACCCTATTATCCATTTGCAGATTGACGGCAATCTGTGGATATATCCGCATAAACTCAGGAATGGCAACCGCCAGTGCACTCATGCCCAACGATTGGGAGCAACTGACGCGCAACAATCCACTCAGGGTTTGCGCTTCCAAAGATTGCTGCACCGGAATACTTTCAGCTAATTCCATTAACTTAAGGCTGCGTTGATAAACACTCTCGCCCGCTGAAGTCAGGCCAATTTTACGTGTTGTACGATGCAATAAGCGGACACCCGCCCACTTTTCCATCTCAGCCAAATATCGCGATACCATGGCCCTCGACATATCCAACCGTTCTGCTGCCGCAATGAGACTGCCTTGTTCAACAATCGTCACAAACACTTGTGTTGCTGTGATCCTATCCATGTCAGCCAACCTATTTTCGCTTTAATTAGCTCGATTTACGCAACAAATAGTTGCTGATTATGCGGTTTTTAAATCGAAATATGCAACTTATTATACATGTCATTCAAGCACACACGCATTTTGATACAGGAATTCGACGATGGCTCGCAAAACTACACTCAATACCGCTCTGGCAGCGATCCTTTCTTTGGGAATGGCATCACTGGCTCAAGCCGCTGATCTCAAGTTGGATATCTACAATCCAGGTGAAAAAGGCATCTTCCCCGTCTCTTCTGAAATTATCAGTGGTGATCATGAAGTTGTTCTGATCGATGCCCAGTTTAAGAAAAGTGATGCCCAAGCGTTGGTAAACATGATCCAACAAACAGGCAAAAAACTGACAACGATCTATATCAGCCAATCTGATCCCGATTTTTACTTTGGCCTTGATGTGATCACTGACGCTTTCCCTGACGCCAAAGTCATTGCCTCACCTGAAACCATCAAAGAGATCAATGCAACCAAAGACGGTAAGCTGGCTTATTGGGGCGGCATTCTTGCTGATCAAGCCCCCAAAAAGATCGTCGTACCAGAACCATTACAAGGAAACACCTTCACTGTTGATGGTGAAAAACTGATTGTTGAAGGTTTAAATGGCCCAGCCGCAGATCGTACTTTTGTCTGGGTGCCTAAATTGAAAGCGGTTGTCGGTGGTGTGACGGTTTCTGACAATATTCATGTCTGGATTGCTGATACCCAGACCAAAGCGTCACGCCAACATTGGCTACAAACCTTGGATCGCATCAAGAGCCTGAAACCTGACACGGTTGTCCCAGGCCACTATCTGGGGAATTCCTCAATGACGTTGGATTCAGTGACATTTACCCAGAATTATCTGACCACATTGGAAAAAGAGTTACCGAAAGCAAAAGATTCCAATGCACTGATTGCCGCCATGAAGAAGCACTACCCTGATCTTGCTGATGAATCCAGCCTTGAACTGAGTGCCAAAGTCTTAAAAGGCGAAATGAAGTGGCCTCAGTAAATTAAAAGTTATCACGGGCGTTGCAGGCGCCCGTATAAACCACACCAATTCCAACAAATAAAACCAGCATTATAATAACATTTTAAATACCCCTTAACTAACGTAGAAAAAACACTTGCACTCGTCTCTGATAATATTTTCATCAAAATCCATCTTGATATTTTATAAATACTTATGCCTTACCAAATACTATCTCTGCCAACACTATCTCTACCAACACTACAGCCTAATAACACAATCGCGGATAAACATAAATAAGGCCCAAATGCGATAAACTCAGGAAAAGATTTTCTTTTCACGCCAATCATGAAAAATCCAAACAGCCCGGATAATGAAGCCATCAGCATCAATATGGGTATCATTTCCACCCCCAACCATGCGCCGATCGCTGCGGTTAATTTAAGATCACCATAACCTATTCCCTCCTTATTTAAGGTATATCGGCATAACCAATATAAAAACCACAAAAAAAGATACCCTGATATGGCGCCATATATTGCACTCTTTATCGAAATCAAATGACCATCAACATTAAATAAAAGCCCAATCCATAATAAAGGCAATGTGATAATGTCCGGCAAGCAATATGTCTTAATGTCGATAACAGCCAATAACAATAAGGTACTACAGAAAAACATAATTATTATGTAATCGACGTTAATTAAATAATTCATCATAATAGTGACACACTCAATTTATGAAGATTCCTTACTCCTCGCGTTGCGAGGAGTAAGGAAATGCCCTACAATTTTGGCGTGTTATTTAAAATAGAGTCCCTTCCTTTTTTCACCTGTAATGAAATCAAAATCCATTTATAAAAACATCCCTGTTACTGCGTTCTTTCCTTATTTCCTGACCGCAATCAGGACAAGATGAATATTAATTTTTCATTCCGGCTATTGGCAATCAATTTTTAGCAAAAAAGGCAATAACAAAATAAATATGCGAGCCAGCTCGCAAGAAGATAACCTGCATTCCTTTAGCCAAGAGATAGCTTGATCAAGTCACGACTCCAATAGTTAGATCACTTAAAGATAATCAAGATGCGGTATTGTTTATTTCACCGTCCAATAATATGTACAATTTTTCGACGGTAGGGTTGTCCCAAATCGCGGTGGGTGCCAACTCAATACCAAATTGATCTTCGATTTCACCGATCATAGTCAGGGTAAATACCGAATCCATGCCGTAATCTGTAAAGCTGACGTTGTCTTTAATCTCTGAAGGGTTAAGACGGCAGTATCTGGCGATGCATTCGATCAGCCACTGTTTCAAATCATTGGGTACGAGTTTCATCTTCTTTCCTCAACCATTACATTAAGTACAAAAAAATACCAGCATTCAGGGTGATGCTGTCAGGCTGTGTTCAATGTTGCTCCACAGGATTTTCAATCTGGGCCCGATATCAGGGTGATCAACTAACATATGCTCTGTGGCATCAGGGATAACGTAAGGTGCAGCAAGTGTTGCACGGGGACTGCATTCCTCTATCAGACGGCACCCCATAGTTTGCAGCGTTTCAGCGAGTTGTGACTGCGCGAGTTCGGCACGAATCGAGATGTTGGGAAACGCCAGTGGTTTGTCGATCAATATTCCAGTGCTAACTATCCAGTCAAGCGCATTTTTCATCACTCCTGTCACACCATGTGCATACTCCGGACTGACCAGCAGAACCAAATCTGCCCGTGCCAGCGCATTACACCAGTGCGAGACTTCAGGAAAACTTTTGTCTTCGTCATCTGCGTTAAATAAGGGAATTGCGCCCAGACCTGAATAGATCTCAAAGTTCATATTGTCAGGGCAAACCCGACCCATCGCGCGCAAAAAAAGCATATTCAGTGACGCGTTGCGCAGGCTACCTGAGATACCTAAGATATTGTATGTATTTTTCATCAAACTAACTCTCCCAACCCTGTAACGGGTATTGCATCAAATCAAAACTTACCCGCCGATGATACGCATCGCGCAGGTGCTGAATAACCACTTCGGCGTCTGACTCTTCCAAACCGGTATCGGGTAATAACTGCAAATTGACTAACTGGCGTTTAACCATCAGTTGCATGAGAATCAGCGGTAATTTTTTTGGGGTGGTACGGTGCCATTCCAGGCAGGCTGCTATGGCAATTAATCCGGCATAAAGCGAACTGAGGTGATAATGTTCAGCACTTGCAAAGGCAGAAATATCCCTCGGCTCTATCTCTCGCAGGCTATCTAACAGCTGTGTTCTGGCCGCGAGAACTTGTGATGCAAGCGCCTCATCCAGCAAGTCTGCGTTTTGCAGCAGGCTGTCGAGGAGAGGGTCCCGTCCGCTAGGTGCAATCTGAAGTCGGTCAAACTCAATAGCCGACTCAATTTGTTTCTCTGAAGCCAGCTGTTCAGACAATGTTGCCGGCGAAGAAATCGCGGCTGTTTTACGTGCAAGTATAAATAACAATGGCAACAGTGTGAGTTGACATGCTGGTCGGCCAATATGCGCAAAACCGGCGGGCTTTACATCTCGCAGAAGCTTCTGAAAGAGACCATACTCGCTTTCAGTATGGTAAAAACTAGCACCCAGAAGATCGGCGAGACGGTTCATTGCACCGATCAGAAGTTTTGGGACAACAATTTTAACAGACGGGGCGTACAGACAGCAGAACTCCGGATGCAAATGAAGTGCTCTGGCACTCAACCTGCTGAAAGCGTCTGCCTGTAATAGATCGAGCAGGGCGAGGCTTAAGGTCTGACGAGTTGCGGGAAAATCTGCCAGACAATGTCCGTATAGATACCGCTCAAGACTGAAACGCAGCGCCAGTCGTAAACCTGAGTCCAGAATGCCGACAAACATACCGGGTAGGAGGGTACGAGTGACTTGGAAAGATCGCATTGCGGTTTCCAACGCTTTACCTTCTTCGCCCAAAAGTAAATGATCTTTTTCTGTCGCGGGCAGACGAGCCTGATTTATTTGAATCCCTCCCAGTTGTACACCCCGCATACCGACGCTCTCATGGCGCGGTAAATCCCGTAGTGATCCATCAGGTAACAGTGCCTTAGAAACCAGTACTTGCGTATGGCTCCGGCTTCCTGGCTTCGGAGATGTGCGCGCAAAGGCGACAAAAAGCGTGCAGCGCGAGATATTTGAAGTTACCTGTTTTTCCCCATTTAACACCCATTGCTCTTGTTCAAGTGCAGCGGAGAAGGTGACGGCAGACAAATCATTACCATGTTCAGGCTCATAGTATGAACACGCAAGTTTTTCATTTCTGCACAAGGCTTGAACAACGGATTGCTGCTGAACCGGCGAGCCTACCGCCCAAATGTTACAACAAGCGATAAAACTGCTTCCGGCATAGCCAAGCCCTAAACAGGGATCTTTACGGTAGAGCACGCGAAATAGATCCATCAGAGTATCCATACCGCGCCATTCTCCCCCCAACGACTCAGGAATGAGACAGCGGTTAAAACCAATCTCATCCAGCAACGCTTCCCCTTCCTCCCACATTTTTCCGGCGTTATCTGCAGCCAGTATGCGGGCTGACCAGGATACATAATTTTCATAGCCAGCGGGTGTGAGCTGTCGTTCCAGGCGGGCGATGGTCAACATATTTTCAGTGTCCATAGAGTACCTCCTGCGCCAGAAGTGAGTCGGCAGAGGAAAGGGGCTGGTCTGCGAACGAGCGCTTCAACGATTGCCAGGCAGGATATTGTTCAAGTGTCCAGGTAAGACCCAGATTACGGGCGATCACCGTCAGACACAGCGGCAGCCAGTGCTTGCTTCGGGATAATGAATTATCTTTGTCTGGATTGTTAAGCCAGAACAACAGACAGCTAGCTGCTATAAAGAGCCATTCATACCGTTGCAAACCAAACAAAATACGTTGCGGAACAGCCGGCCAGCTCAGTGGTTCGGCAGCTAAATCGTCAATGATTTGCTGACTGGTTTGCAACAAACTGTTGAGTAGTGGAGCGAGGCCCATACGGGTAATCGGTGCAGAATGCTGTTGACTGATACGTTGAATAATGGCTGGCAGAGCCTGAATAAGGGAACAGCCATTACGGGAAAAGATAGTCAAAGCATCCAGTGGT
>NZ_JAQRFK010000048.1 GCF_028598745.1 Xenorhabdus sp. IM139775 | reverse complement strand
TTGATGTAAATTAATAACCTGATTTTACTCAATGACTCTGTGTACCCCGTGATAACGATAAGCTAGCACGGGGTCGGGTAATATGAAGTCAGGTAATTAATTGCGATGTTCAAATGATAAGGCCCGCCGTTCAATTATCCGCATCAGCAGTGTCAGAAGGCCATTTATGCAGAGATAAATAATTCCTGCGGCAACAAATACCGTGACATCGTAACTGCGACCAAATTGCAGTTGGCTATATCCCATGATGTCTAATAAGGTGATTGTACTGGCCAGCGAAGTACTTTTGAAAATCAGCACGACTTCATTGGAATAGGAAGAGAGTGTTCGCTTAAGTGCATAAGGTAACAGAATGCGCATAGAATGCGCTTTGGACATACCGAGAGCTTGGCAAGATTGCCATTGTCCCGCCGGAATCGCTTTGACCGCGCCGTAAAATAATTGGGTTGAGTATGCTGCACTATTCAATGCCAGTGTCACCATTGCACACAGCCACGGTTCTGACATCAGTTGCCAAATCCATGAATATTCTTTGAGCGACGGAAATTGCCCCGGCCCATAGTAAATTAAAAAAAACTGAACGAGGAGCGGGGTTCCGGTAAATAGCGTGATATAGCCTCTTACTAATTGAGAAAGCACAGGCAATTTCATTGTCAGGATCATGGTCAAGACAATGGACAGCAAAAATGCAACCAACAGTGCTGAGAAAGTTAAACTGAGGCTGGTTTGCAAGCCGGGTAAAATTTCCTTGATATATTCAAACATCATGAAGCACTCCGTTCAAAATGGGTGGTGCGCATTTCAAGCTGTTTGAGAATAAATTGGCTGATCAGGGTAATGATCAGATAGATCACAGCAACAATCATATACCATGTGAACGGTTCCTGAGTGCGGGTTGCGATACTTTTTGTTTGTAACATCAGATCATTAACGCTGATTAATGAAACCAAGGCGGTATCTTTCAATAAAACCAACCATTGATTGCCAAGCCCCGGCAGGGCATGGCGCCACATTTGGGGCATGATCAGGCGAAAAAAGAGGCGGCGTTGACTTAATCCCAGCGCCTGACCCGCTTCCCATTGCCCGATTGGAACCGCTTTTAATGCTCCCCGCAGCGTCTGTGAAGCATAAGCAGAATAGAGCAGGGACAGGGCAATAACGCCGCACAGGAAAGGGCTGACATCAAAGTTTTCAATTTCCATCTGTATTTTAAGGTGCCAGACAATAAGATTGATATCAACACCTTCTGACAGCGTAATCAGCAGTTGTGAACTGCCAAAATAGATAAAGAGAACAACTAAAATTTCAGGCAATCCTCGGATCAATGTCACCCAGCAGGAGCCTAAAAAAGCGATGGATTTCCAGCGCATGGATTCCCAGGCCGCAAAAAGCATTGCCAGCACCAAGCCGATAACAAGCGAGGAGATGGCAAGGCCGACGGTAATTCCGGCGGCACTGATTAAAGATTGAAATTCATTCATTAGGATTGAGTTTATTGTTTAAACCATTTTTTGTAGATAGCGTCGTAAGTACCATCTTGTTTAATTTCCGCTAATGCTGTGTTCAGCTTACCCAATAACTCAGTATTGCCTTTGCGAACGGCAATGCCTAAACCGATGCCAAAGTAGTTTTTGTCTGTTACCTTATCACCAACCGTGTTTAATTCTTGATTCTTTTTCAGCCATTCATTGACAACAGCAGTATCACCAAACACCGCATCAATACGACCATTTTTTAAATCAAGGATGGCATTCTGGTAGCTGTCATAAGGTACGGTCTTGAGTTCTTTATGTTGCTCCATCAAATACTTCTGGTGTGTCGTGCCATTCTGAATACCCACTTGCTTACCTTTGAAATCGGCAATTTGAGCAAATTTTCCTCTGACAGCAATGAAAATAGCCGAGTTATCATAATAGGTTTGGGTGAAATCAACTTGCTTCTGGCGGTCTGGTGTAATGTCAATTCCCGCCATCAGCGCATCAAAACGACGGAATTTTAGGCTGGGAATGAGGCTATCGAAAGCCTGATTGGTGAATGTACATTTGGTGTTGAGTTTTGCACATATCGCATCCGCTAAATCGACGTCAAATCCTTGAATCTTATTGTTCGCATCAATAAATTCAAATGGCGGATAAGTTGCTTCTGTCGCGAAACGGAGGGTGGCTTTCTCTGTTGCGGTTGCGGATAAGGTCACTGCACTTAACAAGGCTGCAAACAATAATTTTTTCATAGCAATATCCTGTTGTTTATGAGTTTTATGCTTGATAACTGCGTTGATGTTTGGATTCAGTGTGACAAATAATGAGCAAAGGCTTCTGTTTGAGGAGACATAAAGTGAGTGGTGTCACCTTTTTCGATAATGTGTCCTTGTTCCATGTATACAACCTGACTTGCTGTTTTGCGAGCCAATTCCACTTCATGGGTCACTATAACCTGAGTGATACCGGTTCCTGCCAGTTCTTTTATTATTTCAATAACTTGAGAGGTAATTTCCGGATCGAGTGCAGCAGTGGGTTCATCAAACAATAGAACTTGAGGCTCCATCATTAATGCACGTGCAATAGCAACCCGCTGCTGCTGTCCGCCGGAAAGGTGCAGTGGGAAACGGTTGGAAAATTCCTCCAAACGAAGTCGGGAAAGCAGTTTTGCCGCTTTTGCCCGTGCTTGCTGTTTAGATTGCTTCAATACTCGGCAAGGCGCTTCAATCAGATTATCCATCACGGTTAAGTGTGGCCACAGATTGTATTGTTGGAAAACCATGCCAACTTTTTGGCGCAATGCCAGAATTTCTTTGTGATTAGGCTGTTGTTTAAAATCAAATTGGTGTGTTGCCACATTGAGCTGCCCAGAGCGAGGCATCTCCAGTAAATTCAAGACCCGCAGCAAAGAACTTTTTCCAGCGCCGCTGGGTCCTAATAACACGACAGTTTCACCCGATGTACATTCAAAATTGATATTGAACAGAGCCTGTTGTGGACCATAGAAACAATTTATGTTTTTTAATTGAATGCTCATGCGCAGAATATGAATAGTTAATTGACTGATGCGATATTAATCCCACGAGCATAACTATGCAATGATATCTGCATAAAATTGTTATTTTAATCATATTAATAAGCTAACTAATCAAATTGCCGGCATTTTTTCAGATTATTTTTTATTGAGTAAACAATGCAATGAACAAAGGTGTCAATAAGCTCAATATAAAACCATGAACGATAGCGACTGGCACGATACTGACACCACCACAGCGTTGTAAGATCGGTAAAGAAAAGTCCATTGAAGTTGCACCTGTTAAACCTAATGAGGTTGAACGGTAGCGATTGATTAACATGGGAATAAGTATGATTGATGCTAATTCACGAGCTAAGTCATTGAAAAAAGCCGCACTACCAAGTACAGAGCCGTAAGCGTTGGAAATTAAGATGCCGGAAAGGGAATACCAACCGTATCCTGATGCAATAGCAAGGCCTGTTTTGGTCGGTAATCCCAATAAAAATGCCGCCAACACACCGCCCAGCAGAGAACTTATGGCAACGGTTATGGCAATGATCGTACCACGGCGATTCAATAGTGTTTGCTTTAAATCCATACCGTTAGTGCGCAGTTGAATCCCTACGAGAAATAGCAAAAAAATCAGGGCAATTTCACTGGCACGGTTGGAAAAATGAAACCATGACCAGTCTGTTAACCCAAGCAGGAATCCCAATACTAATGCGCCGCATAATTTGACAGAATCTAATGCCATATGTAATCGTGAGGGCGGTTTTTCTTGTTTATGTGCATGAGTAATCCACGGTTCTCGTTTATCCAAAAGGAAAAGCGCTATAATATTAACCACAAAAATGCACAGAAAAAACGTCGTTGCATACAGCAAGATAGAAAGTAAATTATTGCTCAAGTTTTCCAGCAGGGCGAGGTTGATACCCATCAAGATGAGAATGATATAAACCATAGTATTGAGTAGCCGATGCACGAGGGCCAGCATCGGTTTGTTATTCAAATAAATAAGGTAGCCCAGAAGGTAGCCCAGAATTAAAGGCAGGAGAATAATTAATAATCCTGAATACATGATCCACATCCTTATCCGATAAAAAATGTCTTTTTTATCTGGTTCCAGTAACAAAAACCAGTCAAACAGGCCGACAAATGCTTATAAACAAAAAATTTACATTAAAATAACAAGCAGGGTAAAAGGAAACACACTGAAACTCAACGAATTTTTAACCTTTATGGAATTTTACTCGCCTCTGTTTGGTTTTTTTTCAGGATAATAATAGAAGATATATCAGAAATTTTTCTTATCAGAAATATCCCGTTGATAGGATTTGTTTATGTCTTCTACAGTAAAGTGCGAGTGAAGTAAAGTGAAGTCATTAGATGGCATATTCATGGTGGGTATTTATTAATGAATCTTCTTCCTATCAAATATCGTTGGCTTGTATCAGGGCTTATCTTTATAGCCATTGCTTCCGCATTGCTCTACTTCTTTTATCGACCAAAACCCATTACATATCAGACAAGCCCCGTGGTAAGGGGCGATTTCGCAAGAAATGTTCAGGCGGTAGGTCAGTTGGATGCGGTCAGTAAAGTTGATGTAGGCGCTCAGGTAAGTGGCCAGTTGAAAGAACTCTATGTGAAAATGGGGGATAAGGTTAAACAGGGTCAATTGCTGGCATTGATTGATCCACAAACAGCAAAAAATACGGTGGAAGAAATTCAGGAAACAGCAAAATCACTGGAGGCTAATCTCCGCGGGGCACAGGCTGAATTAAAACTTGCGCAACTTAAAGTGAAGCGTCAGAAGTATTTATTTAAATCACATTTAATTTCCCATCAAGACTTGGATTCCGACATAACAGATATGCAGGCTAAGGTCGCTAAACTTGATGATTTATTTGCGCAAATTAGGCAAAACAGGGCCAAACTGGATTCAGCAAAGACGAATTTGCAATACACCAGAATTACTGCCCCAATCGAGGGCATTGTGGCAGATATTAAAACCTTTCAGGGACAAACCGTGATTGCGGCACAGCAAGCTCCCACTATCCTGACGCTCGCTAATCTCGATACCATGATTGTTAACACTCAGATATCGGAGGCTGATGTTGTCAGTTTAAAACCCGGCCAGAAAGTATCATTTACTATCTTAGGGGCGCCAGGGAAACAATTTCACAGCATTTTGAAAGATATTCTGCCCACACCGCAAGTTGTGAATAATGTTAATTTCTACTCTGCCCGTTTTGAAGTCCCTAATCCCCAACATATTTTGCGTTTGCAGATGACTGCACAAGTAAAAATAGAGCTTCAGACCCTGCATAATGTATTGATGATCCCGATTTCGGCTTTAGAAGTGTTGTCTAATCAGCCTTCTCAGTCTTCAACCTCAACGTCACTTTCATCTTCACCGCAATATGAAGTCAGTATCTTGCGTAATGGCAAAGCAGAGAAACGTAAAGTCACGATAGGCGCCTTTGATAACACCAATGTTGAGGTACTCTCTGGGTTGAAGGAAAACGAACGTGTGGTCACCAGTCGCAGTGATAGTAGCGTAGAGGAGTCATAATGAGTACGTTACTGGAATTAAAAGGCATTAGCCGCCACTATCAGGCTGGGGAAGAGCAAGTAACTGTTTTGGAAGATATCTCATTATCCATACAGGCTGGAGAAATGGTGGCTATTGTTGGGGCTTCCGGTTCTGGTAAATCGACTTTAATGAATATACTTGGCTGTTTGGATAAACCCAGTAGCGGAGAATATTGGGTTGCAGGGAGAAATATTGCTGACTTGGATAGTGATCAATTGGCAGAGTTGCGCAGGGAATATTTCGGGTTCATTTTTCAGCGCTATCATTTATTGACCCATTTAACAGCAGAACAAAATGTTGAGATCCCAGCAATTTATTCCGGTGCTTCCAAAACACAACGTCGTGAGCGGGCGGTTGAATTACTGGGGCGTCTTGGATTAGGAAACCGAATTAACTATCGGCCAAGCCAGCTTTCAGGCGGACAGCAACAGCGGGTCAGCATTGCCAGAGCACTGATGAATGGTGGGCAAGTCATTCTTGCTGATGAACCGACGGGGGCATTGGATAGTACTTCCGGTCAGGAAATGATGGAGATCTTGAAGGAGCTTTGTCAACGAGGGCATACCGTCGTTATTGTTACTCATGATCCGCATATTGCGGCACAGGCTCAAAGAGTGATTGAAATAAAAGATGGGCGTATTATGAGTGACTCACGCTCTCCTGAATATCAAACTCTGCTTCATGCTTCTTCTGTGGATGCAAAAAGCGTCAATATAAAAACGTCTTTAATTCAACAAGCCTGGGGTCGTTTTAATGAAGCCTTATTGATGGCATGGCGTGCCATGAATGTGAATAAATTACGCACGCTGCTGACAATGCTTGGGATTATCATCGGCATCGCTTCTGTCGTAACCATTATCGTGATTGGTGATGCGGCAAAATCAATGGTGCTATCACATATTAAATCTATTGCCACTAACTCCATATCAATTTATCCAGGACGAGACTTTGGCAGTGATGATTCTTTGGATACGCAGTCAATGAAACTGGGCGATATTCCGGCCATACAGTCTCAACCCTATATTCAGGCTGTTTCCCCTCAATTCATGGGCAGTGGGCGTTTGCGTCAAGGCAATATAGATACTAATGCACAGGTATCTGGTGTTGGAAGTGATTTTTTTCAGGTATATGCCATGAAATTTGCCCAAGGTATCCCTTTTACTTCAGAAATGGTTGAGCGCCAGTCTCAAGTGGTCATCATTGATGATAATACACGTAAGAAACTCTTTCCTTACCAGAATAATGTGATAGGCAAAGAGTTGCTGTTGGCCAATATTCCTTTGACCGTGATTGGGGTGATTGGTCACGGGCAAAGTTTTTATGGTGGTAATTCATTACAAATCTGGCTGCCCTACAGTACGATGAATAATCGTTTGATAAAACAAAGTTACTTGACTGCGATTGTTGTCAGGCTAAGAGATGGCTATGACTCTAATGAGGCTGAGGAAAAACTGAGCAATTTGTTAATGTTCCGTCATGGTAAAAAGAATTTTCACATTTATAGTATTAATAGAACCATTGAAATAATGGATAAAACAACACGGACGATGCAAATATTCTTAACATTAGTTGCCGTCATATCCTTGCTTGTTGGGGGAATTGGTGTCATGAATATCATGTTGGTATCCGTGACCGAACGGACTCGGGAGATTGGTATTCGCATGGCAGTGGGTGCCAGAACCAGTGACATTATGCAGCAATTTCTTATTGAAGCCGTTTTGGTTTGTTTGATCGGGGGGATATTGGGGATTACCCTGTCATGCAGCCTTTCTCTGATGGCACAGTGGATGTTGCCGAAATGGGATTTTGCTTATAACCCCATTGCATTTATCGTCGCGTTTGGTTGTTCAACGGCAATAGGGGTAATCTTTGGTTTCCTGCCCGCGAGAAATGCCGCTCGCCTCGATCCTATAGAAGCTCTGGCAAGGGAATAAAATAGCACGCCACAAATACGCTGATTATTTATTTGTGGCGTGGAAATTACGAGTTTATCGAGTTACTATTTCTTGATTTTAAGCCATCTTCCAGAGGCACAATAAGGCTGGCGTGGTTACCCTTAGGGCCTTGATTAACACTAAAATTCACCTTTTGCCCTGCTTTCAGCGTCCTGTAACCATTCATCTGAATGGTTGAATAGTGAGCAAATATATCCTCGCCCCCACTGGCTGGACAAATAAATCCAAAGCCCTTTGCATTATTGAACCATTTTACAGTACCTGTTTCCATACTTCTCTATCCCTCGTATCACGATTTCGGGTTTAGGAGTCACAAAAAAATATTGAAATATGAACACACGCCCAGATAGGAAGCGGTGTTCATAAAATATACTGTAGTGAAATTCATTACGTCGTCAAGCATATAAACAACGTCAAGCTGTCTCAAATGGCTAAAGTTTGATATAGATAACGGTATCTGATTTTTAGGCAAAATCCTGATCTGTTAATCATCAAGGTGGGTAAGCAGAGTGCCTGATGTAGTGATAAAATATATAGCAGTAGAATGAATTAGTTCATACTCAAATCCAGCGGAAAGTGAATACCCAGCGGAAGAATAATGACTGAGTTTTATAACAATTTGAAAGTTGAAGAATTTATTGAGAATGAGGCAAAACAAAAACTACAACCACCATCAATGTATAAGGTTATTCTTAACAATGACGATTATACCCCTATGGAGTTTGTGGTTGACGTATTGCGAAAGTTCTTTTCTTATGATGTTGAACAAGCAACGCAACTAATGCTGGATGTCCATTACAAAGGGAAGGCAGTTTGCGGAATTTACACGGCAGAGGTCGCAGAAACTAAAGCTGCGCAAGTGAACATGTATGCTAAGGAGCACGAGCATCCGTTACTTTGCACGCTGGAAAAGGTCTGATCTGGCTTACTAAAATGAGGAGGAGGTGCTTATGCTCAATCAAGAACTGGAGCTTAGTCTCAACATTGCTTTTGCCAAAGCAAGGGATAACAGGCATGAATTTATGACTGTAGAGCACCTGTTGCTGGCGTTGTTAAGTAACACATCAGCGCGAGAAGCACTGGAGGCTTGTAAAGTCGACTTGGCGATGTTACGCCAAGAATTAGAAAGTTTTATTGCACAAACCACTCCCTTGTTATCTGAGAATGATGACAGGGATACCCAACCTACATTAAGTTTTCAGCGTGTTTTGCAACGTGCGGTATTCCATGTTCAATCTTCAGGACGCTCGGAAGTTTCTGGGGCGAATGTCTTAGTTGCCATTTTCAGTGAACAGGAATCCCAGGCCGCTTATTTATTACGTAAGCACGACGTCAGTCGTTTGGATGTGGTGAATTTTATCTCTCATGGAACGCGCAAAGATGAGCCAGATAATGATTCCCACCACAGTATCAATCCGGTTCCAGAAGAGCAGGTGATGAGTGAAGATCGACTGGAGAATTTTACGACTAACTTGAATCAATTGGCACAGAAGGGGCAAATTGATCCGCTTGTCGGCCGTCAGAATGAATTGGAGAGAACAATTCAGGTATTGTGCCGTCGCCGCAAGAATAATCCTCTGTTTGTTGGCGAATCAGGTGTGGGTAAGACGGCTATTGCTGAGGGGCTTGCCTGGCGTATTGTCCAGAAGAGTGTTCCCGAAGTGATGCAGGATTGTACCATCTATTCTCTGGATATTGGTTCATTGCTGGCAGGTACAAAGTATCGCGGTGATTTTGAGAAGCGCTTCAAGTCTTTGTTAAAAACATTGGAACAGGACAGGAAAAGTATTCTCTTTATTGATGAGATCCATACAATTATTGGTGCCGGTGCTGCTTCGGGGGGGCAGGTGGACGCAGCTAATCTCATTAAACCGCTGTTGTCCAGTGGGCGTATACGGGTCATTGGCTCAACGACTTATCACGAATTTAGCAATATTTTTGAAAAAGACCGCGCGTTAGCGCGTCGGTTCCAAAAAATTGACATTCTTGAGCCTTCTTCTGAAGAAACGGTACAGATTATCAATGGGCTGCGTGCTAAATATGAAGCTCATCATGATGTCCGTTATACCGCGAAAGCCATTCGTGCCGCTGTTGAGTTATCTGTGAAGTATATTACCGATCGGCATTTACCGGATAAGGCTATTGATGTCATTGATGAAGCGGGGGCGAGGACAAGGTTAGTGCCGATTAGTCGTCGCAAGAAGACGATCAATGTCACTGATATTGAGTCAGTTGTTGCCCGTATCGCCCGTATTCCAGAAAAAACCGTGTCAGCCAGTGATAAAGATGTATTGAGAACACTGGATGATCGTTTGAAGATGCTGGTTTTTGGTCAGGACAAAGCGATTTCTGCCTTGACGGAAGCCATTAAGATGAGCCGTGCTGGATTGGGGCAGGATCATAAGCCAGTCGGATCTTTCTTGTTTGCAGGGCCTACGGGGGTCGGCAAAACGGAAGTCACCCTCCAACTTGCCAAGGTATTGAATGTTAAGTTATTGCGATTTGATATGTCAGAGTATATGGAACGCCATACTGTCAGTCGCTTAATCGGTGCTCCGCCGGGTTATGTTGGGTATGATCAGGGAGGATTATTGACTGATGCGATCATCAAACACCCTCACTCTGTCCTGTTGTTGGATGAGATTGAAAAAGCCCACCCCGATGTATTTAACCTTTTATTGCAGGTGATGGATAATGGTACATTGACCGACAATAACGGCCGTAAGGCGGATTTCCGCAATGTTATTTTGGTGATGACAACCAATGCAGGGGTTCGTGAAACGCAGCGTAAATCTATTGGGTTCACTGAACAGGATAATAGTACGGATGGCATGGAAGAGATAAAACGGATTTTCACACCTGAATTTCGCAATCGTCTTGATGGCATTATCTGGTTTGATGCACTCTCTTCTGAAGTTATTCAGCAAGTTGTTGATAAATTTATCGTTGAATTACAAGCCCAATTGGATGAAAAAGGTGTCTCTCTGGAAGTCAGTGCAGATGCTCGCCAATGGTTATGTGACAAAGGTTATGATAAGGCGATGGGAGCACGTCCTATGGCTCGTGTCATTCAGGACAACCTCAAAAAACCACTGGCGAATGAATTGTTATTTGGCTCTTTAGTGCATGGAGGCTCAGTCAAGATTAAACTTGATAAAGCTAAGCAGGCATTGATATACGATTTTAAGAGCGCACAAAAATCGAATAAAAAGAGATCAGAAGATGCCGTGTTATAACGTTATGGGTAAACGGTATAAAACGGAATAATCATAAACGGTATCAGTGGTAGAAACTGGTAACTAGTGGTAAAAACCAATAGCCACACCACAGGTGAATGCTGAAAAATACGATCACCTGTGGTGCTAAGGTATCTTAATCAGCGGCTACGGAAGGTGATGCGTCCTTTTTCTGGATCATATGTAGTTAGCTCAACTGTAACCTTGTCTCCAGTCAGGATGCGGATATAGTTCTTGCGCATTTTGCCTGAAATGTGAGCAGTGACAACGTGTCCGTTGTCTAATTCAACGCGAAACACAGTATTTGGCAGTGTTTCTAACACAGTACCTTGCATTTCAAAATTAGTGTCTTCTTTGGCCATCTAATCCTCTAAGTGTAACAACCATAGTTTTTAACCGGCAAGATAATGCCGAAAAACCATCATTATGTAAAGGAATGTCGTATTTTAAGCCATCATTTTACATACGATAATATGATGGCTAATGACATTCCCGCCATGAACAGCATGTATTTCTAAGAGATAATTATAAATCCAGCTTTTGTACAGACCAGCAGCCTGATTGCAATGACTGCTTTCTTAATTGATAAAGATGCTGGAGAAACTTTTCTCTCGGAATATTTTTAGCGCCCAATGATTCTGTATGGTGATTTAATACCTGACAGTCAAATAATTGGCCGCTGTGACGTAAAAAATGGTGGTAGAATGCGACAAAAGCACATTTGGATGCATTCTCCATTTTGCTAAACATCGATTCACCGCAAAATAGTGTACCGACACAAACGCCGTATAAGCCGCCCACAAGTTGATGGTCATGCCAGACTTCAATGGAATGAGCCAAACCTTCTTTATGCAAGGTTTGATAACCTTTTTGAACATCTGGCCCAATCCAAGTGCCTTCTTGTCGTTGGGCGCAATGATATATCACTTCATCGAAAGCATAGTTTACCGTAATTTGGTAAATATGTTTGCGAATAAAACGACGTAGTGTTCGGCCAATATGTAATTCTCCCGGAATCAACACAGCCCGAGGGTCAGGAGACCACCATAACGGTGGCTCATAAGGCGAATACCACGGAAAAATACCCTCATGATACGCTACTCGCAAACGTTCTGCACTTAGATCTCCTCCAAATGCCAATAAACCATTCGGTTCAGCGAGCGCATTAGCGGGGTGGGGGAACTCATATGAGTTATCCAATTGAGCTATCGACATAAATTGCATCACCCTTGCTCAGGATAGCTCTGCAACTGATGAAATTGTTGTCGCTGATAAAATTGATAGTAACGCCCCTGTTGAGCGAGTAGCGCGGTATGCTTGCCTTGCTCGATAATACGTCCGTCATCCATAACACAGATCCTATCCATATGTTGCAAACCTGTGAGCCGATGAGTAACGACAATCAGAGTCTTATGCTGGCAATGATGGTGTAGCAGTGACAGAATTTGTTGCTCTGTATCTGCATCGAGTCCTTCAGTGGGTTCATCCAGAAGCATTAAAGGGGCATTGTGTAACAATGCTCTGGCAATACCCAAACGACGTTGTTCCCCACCAGAAAGTTGACGCCCGCCTTCACCCATCCAACAGTTTAGCTTTTTTTCAGTGTCTAGCAAGTACTCCAAACCGACTTGTTGCAGCACGGCTGTTAATTCATCGTCATTCGCATCTGGCTTTGCCAATAAAAGATTGTCACGTAAGGTCTGGCTAAATACATGTATCCGTTGCGGGACGACAGACATCATTGAACGCAGTGTCGCTTCATCATAGTGGGAGATAGGGTGTTGATTAAGCTGGATCTCACCGCTATTGATATCCCAAGCGCGAGTTAATAATTGCAGGAGTGTTGATTTACCACATCCTGTTTTTCCCAATAGGGCAATATGCTCGCCTGATGTCAGAGATAGAGAAATACTTTTCAATACTGGCAAAGGTTGACCAGGATAGGTGAAATCGACATTTTTTATTTCCAGATTGAGTTCGCTATTCGTTTGAGGCCCATGCGCAGGAAAAATGACTTCCGGTTTTTGGTGCATCAACTGAGAAACACGAATCGCAGATGAAATGACCTGCCCCATATGCTGGAAGGCAACGGTGACTGGCCCAAGGGCTTCAAACGCAGCAAGGGTACAGAATACAAACAGCGCTATCAATGCACCCGCCTGACTGTGTTCACCTACGTTAGGTTCTCCCACGCCTGCCGCCGCTAACCACAGTATCAGCGTTACTGTCATGCCCGTGGAAAAAATCATGATGGCTTGCGAGAGCCCGGTTAAGTTAGCTTGTTTCTGTTGGCTTTTCAACCAATTATTTTCAATCTCTGTCATGGATTGACGAAAGCGTTTGAGTGCGCCGAACACGCTTAATTCGGCTTGCCCCTGCAAGGTGCTGGTCAGTAATGTACGATACTGACTGCGTTGCAGGGTGATGTCCTTGCCGTAAGGTTTTCCCGCGTGGTAAAACACACAAGGTAATAGCAGCAGCAGCCCTAACATAATGCCGCCAATGGTGTAGGCAAGGGTAATATCAAGGAAGCCCAAGCCAAATGTCAGAACCAGAATAACGACGAATGCGGCGAGGACAGGGGAAATCACTCGCAAATACAGGTGATCCAGTGTTTCGACATCCGCAACAAGCCGATTTAATAACTCACCTTGACGAAAACGGGCAATGCCCCCGGGAGAGAGTGGCAATATTTTTTGAAAGGCAAAAACACGTAAATGAGCCAATACACGGAATGTTGCATCATGGCTGACAAGCCGCTCGCCATAACGGCCAGCCGTACGAAAAATGGCAGCGCCACGGACACCGGCGGCAGGCAGCATATAATTGAATGTATATAATCCTGCGAATCCAGCCAGCGCCGTGCCAGCAAGGAACCAACCAGATAGTGTTAACAGCCCGATACTGGCAAGTAGTGTCACGACCGCCAGTACCATGCCTAAGCTAATGAGAAACCAATGGCGGCGATAAAGTGCGAGAAATGGAAGTAATACACGCATGATTAAAGCTCCACACTACGGTGAGACAACAAACGGGAAAAGACACCTTGGGACTGGCTTAAAGTTTGATAATCACCTTGCTCAATGAATACGCCATTCTCCATTACCCAAATCTGGTCATATGACAGTGTTTCTTCCAGCAAGTGAGTCACCAGTAATGTGGTTTGTTGGTGAGAAGCCTGATTTAAGGCCATCATCACACGCTGTTCGCTATGAGCATCAAGGCTGGCCGCGGGTTCATCCAATAGCAATAATTGGCAGGGGTTTAATAACGCACGTGCCACAGCGATACGCTGGGCTTGTCCGACAGACAGGCGGGCCGCATTGTCACCTATCACCGTATTGATTCCATCTGGCAGGTCGTGAATAAACTCACTGACATAGGCTCGTTCCATCACATCATTGATTTGCTCTTGCGTTGCATCATATCGACCAAGGCGAATATTATCGAGCAGTGTTTGTTCTGGCAGATGCGGGTTTTGCCCAACCCAACTCAACTGTTCGCGCCATTGAGTGAGATTGAGTTCCCGTAACTCAATGCCATCAATTTTTAAGGAACCCTGATAAGGCAGGAATCCCAGTAATACATTGATCAAGGAGCTTTTACCCGCACCACTTTTTCCAACCAAGGCAATCCGCTGGCGCTTATCCAGCGTAAAATTCAAGGGGCCGGCAAGGCGATGCCCATCTTGGGACATAATTTCCAGCTCGTGGGCTTCAATAGTGACGGGTTCTTTATCTGACAGTATTTTACCGGATAGGCTTTTTTCACCGTTATTGGCGACGGGTTCTCCATCACTGCCAAGTAAAGTGAAAAGCGATTCTGCCGCGCCGACTGCCTGAGCTTTGGCATGATAAAACGTACCTAAATCACGCAGGGGTTGAAAAAATTCAGGGGCGAGGATTAACGCAAGGAAACCTGCAAACAACGTAACCCCCATGCCATAACTGCCAAAGTGCAATTCTCCCAAATAGGAAAAGCCAAAATAAACTGCAACAACGGCGATGGATATTGCGGCAAAAAACTCTAAAACGGCTGAAGATAAGAATGCCATGCGCAGAACTTCCATCGTCCTGCGGCGAAAGTGCTCTGTTGACTGCGTGATTTGTGCAACTTCGGCTTCCCCTCTATGGAACAGGCGCAAAGTTTCCAATCCCCGCAGCCGATCGAGGAAATTACCGCTTAATCGGCTGAGAGCCACAAAATTGCGTCGGTTGGCGTCCGCGGCACCTAATCCAACCAAGGCCATAAACAGGGGAATTAATGGTGCGGTAACAAATAAAATCAGCCCTGCGGCCCAATTAACGGGAAACACGGTAACCAGGATTAATAGGGGGATCATCGCAGCAAGCGCCATTTGAGGCAGGTAGCGGGAGTAAAAATCCTGCATGTCTTCTATCTGCTCTAGGATAATGGTCGCCCAGCTTCCGGCTGGTTTTCCCTTAACCCACACCGGGCCTAGCTGTTCGAGCTTATCCAGTACCATCTTGCGGATTTGTTGGCGGACAACCTTGCCACAAATAAATCCGATACGCTCCCGAACGGCATTGACAATCGCCCTTAATGCAAAGGTGGCTGCCAACATTAAAAACGGGGTGATAAGGTTTTCGCGGGGAACATTATCCATAATCAGGGCTTGCAGGATCGTCGCCAGAAGCCAAGCCTGAGAGATGATCAGCAATCCGCTGATTAGGCCAAGCAGCATTGATAAACGAAGCCACCGACGGGCAGGCGCTGTTTGCTGTTTCAGCCATCGAACAAGTTCAGATTGTCTTGCTTTGTCCATAAGAAAAATTTCTGATTAGTGGTGATGATACGGAATATCAAAACAAGCTGTATGTTACCTGTTAAAAAGCGCTACCGAAATAGCGCCTTGGGGAAAGATGGATTATTTGGTTGCCAACCCGTCAAGGAAACGTTCAGCATCCAGGGCAGCCATACAGCCTGTACCGGCTGAAGTAATGGCTTGGCGGTACACATGATCCATAACATCTCCAGCGGCAAAGATACCCGGAATAGACGTTTGGGTGGCATTACCATGCAATCCAGACTGGACTTTGATATATCCATTTTCCAGTTCCAGTTGACCGTCAAAGATACCTGTGTTCGGACTATGGCCGATAGCGATGAAAACACCAGTAACATCCAGTTTTTCGGTAGTGTCACTTTTCGTATCACGAATGCGGACGCCCGTAACCCCCATATCATCACCCAGCACCTCATCCAGAGCACGATCAGTATGCAGAATGATATTGCCGTTCTTCACTTTCTCCATCAAACGGTCAATCAGGATTTTCTCTGAACGGAAAGTATCACGACGGTGAATCAAATGGACTTCAGCAGCAATATTTGCCAAATACAGCGCTTCTTCAACAGCGGTATTCCCACCACCAACGACGGCAACCTTTTGTTTGCGATAGAAAAAGCCATCACATGTTGCACAGGCAGATACCCCACGGCCTTTGAAAGCCTCTTCGGAAGGCAACCCGAGATAACGGGCAGAAGCACCTGTCGCGATGATTAAGGCATCACAGGTATATTCCTGCTCATCGCCAAATAAACGGAAAGGTTTGTTTAAGAAATCAACTTTCTGAATATGATCAGAAATAATTTCTGTTTGAAATTTTTCAGCGTGTTGGAACATGCGTTCCATCAAATCTGGGCCAGTTAGCCCTTCAGGATCACCGGGCCAGTTTTCAACCTCAGTCGTGGTGGTCAATTGGCCGCCTTTTTCAACCCCAGTAATGAGGACAGGATTTAGATTAGCGCGGGCTGCGTACACAGCAGCGGTATAACCAGCAGGGCCTGAGCCAAGAATGATAAGTTTACTGTGTTTGGCTGTGCTCATGAATACCTCATTTCCATTATCGCATATTGCGGATTTAGGGATTGTAGGAGAAATAATAAGTTAAAAAAAGCAATTATCAGATAAAATATTCATGTTATTAACGATTTTACCGATAGATAGTAACTATGATGTAATCGGATTGTAAGAGGAGATAGTTTAACTTTCTGAATTGAACATCATTTATACATATCAGGCATCAAACAAGCTATTAAGGCGAATTACTGGAAATTTGTTTGGCAGGTTGTTCTGATTTTTGTTCATTTACTTTGACAATCGGCTGTGCATTTGCGAAAACATCTGTGTAAGAGATAATTATCTACCCCGCTAATCAATTGTTTCTATAAAATAGAGCAATTAATGTGGGTGATTTTCTCATAGAATATTAAAAATAGCCGTTAAGCTGTTTTCTGAAAGACCTGATACTTGGGAATTCGTGTTTTGGGAAATCATGTTCTGGAAAACGATGTTCTGGTAAATCGTATAATATGTCTAATGGATTTCAAGTTGTAGTGCGGCGGCAAGGGAACGAAACCTCAAACACATAGAAACCCGATGAGTGGCTGATATAAGGGTGACTGAGTTATTGAGGTGGGGGAGCATAGCTAACATAGCAGCAATTTGGAAAGTAAAAGGGATAATTAATCGGATTCTGGGAGATTGTATTTTAGGAATTGTATTTTAGGAAATGGTAGTAGGCCTCAAACCTTGGTTACAGATTAAGCTTTAACCTTTGAAGACATCTTTTCCAGCTCAACCGATTGAAAGAGATAGGGAAAATGTTATAGGTGTAGGAATATAAAGAGAGAGCAATAAGATGATAGATAATAAGAAGCGTCCAGGAAAAGATCTTGATCGTATAGATCGTAATATCCTTAACGAGTTGCAAAAAGACGGCCGTATTTCTAACGTGGAGTTATCCAAGAGAGTTGGCTTGTCACCAACCCCTTGTCTGGAACGTGTGCGTCGCTTAGAGCGTCAGGGCTTTATCTCTGGCTATACAGCTTTGTTGAATCCTCATTATTTGGATGCATCATTGCTGGTATTTGTTGAAATTACCCTGAACCGCGGCGCAGCAGATGTATTTGAACAATTCAATACTGCTGTCCAGAAACTGGAAGAAATCCAAGAATGCCATTTAGTTTCTGGTGATTTTGACTATTTGCTGAAAACGCGTGTGCCAGATATGTCTGCCTATCGTAAATTGCTTGGCGAAACGCTGTTACGTCTTCCTGGTGTTAACGACACCCGTACTTATGTTGTAATGGAAGAAGTGAAACAGAGTAACCGCTTGGTGATAAAGACTCGTTAAACTTTTGTCTAAAATGTGCAGATGCAAAACAGGAAAAACTTAGGTACACTCCTGTTTATGTATACAGTTTCAACGCTGAGCTATCCTCAGCGTTGTTCCGTTTAATCAACAAGAAAACCTGGAGAGCCTTTCTTGAACCAGGAATATACAGAAGACAAACGTGTTAAGTTAAAAAAAATAAGCAGTAGCCGCCGGCTTTTGGAAGCCATTCTGTTGGTTATTGCTATTTGTGCCGTGTACTTGATGGTCGCACTTATCAGCTTCAATCCCTCTGATCCCAGTTGGTCGCAGACCTCATGGCATGAACCCGTCCACAATTGGGGTGGCAGTGTTGGTGCCTGGTTATCTGACACGCTGTTCTCAGCATTTGGTATTCTTGCCTATGCAGTCCCGCCGTTTATGTTGTTAGGCTGTTGGAATGCTTTCCGTCAGAGAGATAGGCAAGAGTACATTGACTTCTTCACACTCGCATTACGCGTCATTGGAGCTTTGGCCTTGGTGCTGACTTCATGTGGCTTGGCTGCACTCAATATTGATGATTTAAATGATTTTGCTGCCGGTGGCGTCATTGGTAATTTATTCAGCAATGCGATTCTGCCTTGGTTCAACATTCTTGGGGCAACATTGGCGCTGCTGGGTATTTGGGCCGTGGGATTCACCCTGTTTACCGGGTGGTCATGGCTCACGATTGCAGAAAAAATTGGCGCGGTTATTCTCGATTCACTGAGTTTTGTCGTCAACCGTGGCCGCAATGATGCTGAATATGACGAAGAAGATTTAGAGGATGCGTTAGTTTCCGCAAGCCCAGTCAGTGAACAGCAACGCGTGGAGCATGCTGATAAGCATGAAATAGTTAACTCCGTGGTGACGACTGAAACACCAGACGCCGATGAGGATGACGTATTACTCACCATCCCAACGGTAGTTGAGTTAGCTAATACCGACCCAGCGTTGCAGCCTGCACCGGCTTCCCCGGCTCCGGTGACGGAAGAACATGAATCATCCGAAACCGCCGAACATTCACTTGACCGTGGACATGCAGCGCAGCCAGTCGTATCGACGACCGTAACCGCTCCGGCACTTGCCCGGCCTGAATTTGAGCAACCGGAATTACAACATCGGGAAGAGGAAAAGAGGGATGATGTAACGGATACAGTTACCCCTCCTGCCACTCCTCATGCCAATTTGAAAAATACGGCAACGGGTGTCACTAGCTCTGTTGTTGTGGCGAGGAATCCTCAAGTTAAACAAGGTATTGGCCCTGAAATGCCCCGGCCTAATCCTGTCAGGATCCCAACCCGCCGTGAATTGTATGGTGTCAAAGTGCCTTCTTACCGTTTGGCAGAACATATGCAACGGAAAGAAAAAGAGAGACAGGATGAGCTGATTGCAGAAGCTAATGAACAGCAAATGGATGTCCAGCAGCAAGATATATTGCGCCAGCAATTCCTTGAACAACAGCGTGAACGCTATGGTACTGATTTTGAAGAAGAGAATAGAGGGGCGCGCGGAGAAGGCGCGTTGCCACATAAGCAATCAACGATAGCCGGGTTGACGAAAAATAGCGTAGACGACGAACAGGTAGATGACCAGAAAGCGCAGGAAGAAGCATTACGGATAGCATTTGAGCAGCAGCAACGTGAACGTTACCGGATGAATCAATCTGTCTCTTCGGAACCCGTTTCAGCACCGGATGAAAATCCAGAACCCAATCATCTCCCTCAGTCGAGTGATCTTAATCAATCTGAGCCTGCTGAATTTGTGTCAACACCACCACCGATTCAACAGGCTACTCCCATGCAGCAACCGCCGCAAGATAGCCTGTTCCACCCATTTTTGATGCGCAATGATCAACCATTGCCAAAATCAACAACGCCGATGCCTTCGCTGGATCTGTTGGCAGCGCCACCGGCGGAGGAAGCACCGGTTGATATGTTTGCGCTTGAGCAAATCTCTCGTTTAATTGAAGCACGTTTGAATGATTATCGCGTCAAAGCGGATGTGGTTGGATTTTCTCCGGGGCCTGTCATCACACGATTTGAATTGGACTTAGCGCCGGGGGTGAAAGCTTCCCGCATTTCTAACTTATCACGTGACCTTGCTCGCTCACTTTCGGCAGTGGCCGTCCGTATCGTGGAAGTGATTCCGGGGAAACCTTATGTTGGTTTGGAATTACCCAATAAAAAACGCCAAACCGTTTATCTGCGGGAAGTTCTGGATTGTGAGAAATTCCGTGATAATCCTTCACCATTAACTATCGTGTTAGGGAAGGACATTGCAGGGCAACCGGTTGTGGCTGATTTGGGTAAAATGCCCCACTTACTGGTAGCAGGGACGACGGGTTCAGGTAAATCGGTAGGGGTCAATGCGATGATCCTCAGTATCCTGTATAAAGCGAAACCAGAAGATGTTCGCTTTATTATGATTGACCCGAAAATGCTTGAGTTATCCGTTTATGAGGGCATTCCACACTTATTGACTGAAGTCGTTACCGATATGAAAGATGCAGCCAACGCATTGCGTTGGTGTGTAAATGAAATGGAACGACGTTATAAACTGATGTCCGCGTTGGGTGTGCGTAACCTTGCGGGCTATAACGACAAGATCAAACAAGCAGAAAATATGGGGCGCCCGATCCCTGATCCGTTCTGGAAACCGGGTGACAGCATGGATGTAACGCATCCCATGCTGAAAAAAGAGCCTTATATTGTTGTCATGGTGGATGAATTTGCCGACTTAATGATGACCGTCGGCAAAAAGGTGGAAGAACTCATTGCCCGCTTGGCCCAGAAAGCACGAGCAGCAGGTATCCACTTAGTATTGGCCACTCAACGGCCTTCGGTTGATATTATCACCGGGCTGATTAAGGCAAATATTCCGACGCGTATTGCATTTACGGTATCCAGTAAAATAGATTCCCGTACCATTCTTGATCAAGGCGGTGCAGAATCATTGCTTGGCATGGGGGATATGCTTTATTTGGCACCAAACTCTTCCATTCCTGTCCGTGTTCATGGTGCATTCGTGCGCGATCAAGAAGTCCATGAAGTCGTGAATGACTGGAAAGCCCGTGGTCGCCCTCAATACATAGACAGTATTGTCAAAGGGGGAGAAGACGGTGAAGGCGGCATGGGGTTTGACAGCGATGAAGAGCTGGACCCCTTATTTGATCAAGCGGTTGAGTTTGTGGTCGAAAAACGCCGTGTGTCTATTTCGGGAGTGCAGCGTCAATTCCGTATTGGATATAACCGGGCAGCCCGGATTGTTGAACAAATGGAGGCACAACAAATAGTCAGTTCGCCTGGGCATAATGGCAATCGTGAAGTTTTGGCACCTCCGCCGCATGAACATTAATTATCGTTGTGAAATGTAATACAGTACGGCAATTGATGGCTGATAATAAAACGAATTGAAGGTATCTCGCACATGAAAAAACTGATGTTGATTGGTTGTCTGATAATGGGTGTGAGCATAGGCTCTGCCCGGGCTGATGCGACGCAGGATCTACAAGGGCGTTTGGGAAAGGTGAATAGCTTCCATGCCGGTTTTACGCAAACAGTGACGAGTAATGATGGTTCTACGATCCAAAAAGGAGAAGGGGAACTTTGGATCAAACGTCCTAATTTGTTTAACTGGCACATGACATCACCTGATGAGAGTGTTTTGGTTTCTGATGGTAAGACGTTGTGGTTTTACAATCCTTTTGTTGAACAAGTGACTGCAAATTGGTTAAAAGAAGCAACAGGAAATACGCCATTTATGCTCATTGCACGTAATGATCCTGCCGATTGGAAACAGTACAAGGTTGTGCAAAACGGCAATAACTTTGAACTCATGCCTTATAATACCAATGGCAATTTAAAACATTTTTCAATTACCGTGACGCCAGAAGGAACTATCCAAAAATTTACTGCCGTTGAACAGGATGGGCAAAAAAGTGCTTATCAATTGCAAGGGCAGCAAAATACCAACGTGGATGCGTCGAAATTCAAATTTATCGTGCCAGAAGGTGTCACGCTGGATGATCAACGCCAGTGAGGTTTAAGTGAACAATCTTTCTCTCGATTTTTCACAGAATGAATTTCAGCCACTGGCCGCAAGAATGCGGCCAGTCACATTAGATCATTATATCGGCCAGCAACATTTATTGGCGGAAGGAAAACCGTTGCCACGGGCAATCCGAGCGGGTCACCTTCATTCCATGATCTTATGGGGACCGCCCGGAACAGGAAAAACAACACTGGCTGAAATTATTGGTTATTACGCGCAAGCTGATATTGAACGTATTTCGGCAGTCACTTCTGGCATAAAAGAGATCCGTGAATCCATAGAAAAAGCCCGGCAAAACCGTCATGCGGGACGCAGAACCATCTTATTTGTCGATGAAGTTCATCGATTTAACAAAAGCCAGCAGGATGCGTTCTTACCCCATATTGAAGACGGTACAATCACATTTATTGGTGCCACAACCGAAAATCCTTCCTTTGAATTAAATTCAGCCTTGTTGTCACGGGCGCGTGTTTATTTATTGAAGTCACTTTCGACAGCAGAAATTGAGCAGGTGCTTATTCAGGCAATGAACGATACCGGGCGTGGTATTGGCGGGCAAGATATTGTATTACCGGACAACACTCGCCAGATGATAGCAGAGCTGGCTGCGGGAGATGCACGACGCTCACTGAATTTGCTCGAAATGATGTCGGACATGGCGGAAACCAATGCACAAGGGCAACGGGTTTTAACACCAGAATTGCTGAAAGAAGTGAGCGGGGAACGGAGTGCCCGGTTTGATAATAAAGGTGATCGATATTACGATTTAATTTCTGCCCTGCATAAATCCATCCGTGGTTCAGCGCCTGATGCGGCACTTTACTGGTATGCCCGGATTATCACCGTAGGGGGTGATCCCCTTTATGTTGCCCGTCGGTTACTGGCCATTGCTTCTGAAGATGTGGGTAATGCTGATCCACGCGGAATGCAGATAGCGATTGCAGCGTGGGATTGTTTTACGCGCGTGGGGGCGGCCGAAGGGGAAAGGGCGATTGCACAGGCCATTGTCTATCTTGCTTGTGCGCCGAAAAGTAATGCGGTTTATACCGCATTCAAAGCCGCTATGGCGGATGCGCAGAACAAACCCGATTATGACATTCCTGTCCATTTGCGTAATGCCCCGACTAAGTTGATGAAGGAAATTGGGTTTGGGGAAGAGTACCGTTACGCGCATGATGAAGCGAATGCGTATGCTGCCGGCGAAGTCTATTTTCCACCAGAAATGCAACAAACACGCTATTATTATCCGACTGCCAGAGGGCTGGAAGGTAAGATTGGTGAGAAATTAAACTGGTTAATGGAACAGGATCAAAATAGCCCAATAAAACGCTATCGTTAATTTTCTTGATACGGTAAGGTTTATACTCGTTGTACTTCAAGATGGATTGATTATTTCCCCGCGTCGCAGGGAGATAATAAGCCGCTTTTATCTTGCGAGCTGAAACTTGAAGCTTATAGGGATATATCTAACAATCTTTTTCAATAACACTTTTTCAATAACAACAAGCACAGGACTAGCATGCTCGATCCAAATATACTGCGTAATGAGCTAGACGCAGTCGCCGAAAAACTGGCTCGCAGGGGTTATACCCTTGATGTGGAGATGCTGCGCAAACTCGAAGAGCGTCGCAAAGTTTTACAAGTTGAAACTGAAACCCTGCAAGCAGAACGTAATTTCCGATCGAAGGCTATTGGTGCAGCTAAAGCCCGTGGTGAAAATATTGAACCGCTGCGTCAGGAAGTGAATCAGTTGGGAGAAAAACTGGATTCAGCAAAAGCTGAGCTGGATACCTTGCAGGCTGAGATCCGTCATATCGCATTAAGTATGCCAAATATCCCGGACGATGCTTCTCCGGATGGAAAAGATGACACTGATAATCTGGAAATAAGTCGTTGGGGTGAACCTCGCCAGTATGATTTTGACATCAAAGATCATGTATCACTGGGAGAGCTGACAGGCGGCCTTGATTTTGCGGCAGCGGTTAAATTAACGGGTTCACGTTTTGTTGTCATGAAAGGTCAGATTGCTCGTCTGAACCGCGCTATCGCGCAGTTCATGCTGGATCTGCATACTGAACAGCATGGTTATCTGGAAACTTATGTGCCTTACTTAGTTAACCATGATTCTCTGTATGGTACTGGTCAGTTACCTAAATTTGGTGAAGATCTGTTCCACACCCGGCCATTGGAAGAAGAAACTGGCAGCCATTATGCCCTGATCCCAACGGCGGAAGTTCCCGTCACCAACTTAGTTCGTGATGAAATTCTGGATGAAAGCATGTTGCCGCTGAAAATGACGGCACATACTCCGTGCTTCCGTTCTGAGGCAGGCTCTTATGGTCGTGATACCCGTGGCCTTATTCGTATGCACCAGTTTGATAAAGTTGAATTGGTTCAGATTGTTCATCCTGAGAAATCCATGGAAGCACTGGAAGAACTGACAGGGCATGCTGAGAAGGTATTGCAGTTACTGAATCTTCCTTATCGTAAGATGCTGTTGTGTACGGGTGATATGGGTGCGAGCGCAAGAAAAACTTACGATCTGGAAGTTTGGCTACCGGCGCAGAATACTTATCGCGAAATCTCCTCTTGTTCCAATATGTGGGATTTTCAGGCCCGTCGTATGCAGGCGCGTTTCCGTGGTAAAGATGACAAGAAAACCCAATTGGTGCATACACTGAACGGTTCTGGTCTGGCGGTAGGTCGTACTCTGGTTGCCGTGATGGAAAACTATCAGCAGGCAGATGGCCGTATTGAAATCCCAGAAGCATTGCGTCCTTATATGAATGGATTAGAATATATTGGCTAATGCCATTTTATTCTTCATCAAAAAGCGCCGGATATGGCGCTTTTTTTACGGGCCGCTCCGCTATCATGAATTAATTTGTTATGGCTATCTCATCTTTTTGAAATTCTTGTTTATAAAAAACACGACGATAAGAGGAGTAAGATGTTACCAGAGTCACAGGAGCTATGAATAGAACTCCTAAAAACAGAGGGATCACAGCAATAAATAACAAAAAATAGAGAAGGAGAATAAAGAATATTACACCTAAGAAGTTTTTCCAGATAGCATTGAAACTAACTGAAAGTGCTTTCCCTACATTAAAATCTTTTAATATGATTAATGCAGGCGAAAACCAAGAGCATGCAGTAGAGAAAAACAAGGAAATGAGGGAAACACCAAGCGATAAAAATGACATCTCTGAATTATCATTAATGGCCATTAGTTCATAATTGAAAGATGAATAGAGGTCATAGAAAACAACCGGGTAGAGATTATCACCGTTCAGAAGAGCAGGAATAACATTCCCCAGCATCCTTATTCCACAAATAATGATACCAACCATCAATAAAGCGCTAAATTTATAACGCAAACCATAAAATAGCTTTCCTAATTTAAATTTACCTGTCGTTCTTTGTGTTTCGCAAATGGCAATAATTCCGGCAAAGAATAGTGGTTCCAGTAAATCAGTCAGGAGAAAACCAAATTTAGGAATGAGTAAAATACCTAAAGTGATAACACCATAAATAATTCCCATTAATATCCACATGCCCAGTTTTGGAGAGATAAAATTCCAAGCATCACTTATCCAGGCAATAGCTGCACTTTCTCCAATGGCTTGACCATCGGGAATAAAGATAGTGTTCTCATTAACTGAGTTATTATGTGGTTTTTCTAAATCAGGAAGAAGATTTTTATCACCCATTACTTTTTCCTTATATCAATAATGGTTCTAACTCAACTTTAATGTTTTCATTCCAACATGCAATGTCATCAAATAGTAATAAAAAAGCGCTAAAAACAGCGCTTTTTACATATCAATATCTATTCGAAATATTTAGCTAATCAAGCGAGATTTTGTCTCTTGGGATTCTGGCGCATAAAAGATACTGCGATAGGAAGTATAATAAGTTGCCATATATAAAGGGAAAGTAACAATTAAACCTAGTCCCAATGGAATAGCAGAAATTGACATCAGAATGCCCATCAGCAAGAAGAAGAGGAAACCACCGAAGAGGTTTTTCCTGACTGCGCTCAAGCTCATTGATACTGCTTCACCAAATTTTAAATCATTAATGATAATCAGGGCTGGCGCAAACCAGCTAAATGCAGCGGCAACGATGCTAAAGAGTAATATAACCAATATTGCTAACATCAAAGTAGACAGGCCACCCACTAATAGCATCGGATCAGGATCTTGCCCAGTCAAAATGATTTGTATTAGGCTTGTTCCTCCAAGCATAACAGCAGCAATACCACCCAGTATATATATACCGATAACAAGCCCGCCGACAGCCATTAATGAGCCAAGTTTATTCTTAAACCCATGGAAAAGTAATTCAATATCAAAATCACCGGTTGTTCTTTGCTTTTCGCTGGCAGCAATAAATCCAGCAATAAATACCGGGCCAAACAGGGCGCTGACCATATTGCCAACAGGAATGAACTGTAAAACTAATATAATGATAAAATAGATAAAGGCTATCAATATCCATTTCACTGGCTTTGCTTTAAACATTTCCCACGCATTACCAATCCACTCTGTCGCAGCTCCAGCGCCTACGGCACGGCCATCTGGAATGAATGTATCTTTTTCCTTGCTCAGAGAAACGCCGTTCTCCCCTGAGTTGAAATTCATATCATGAGTATCCATATCTTTTCCGATTTATTTTTACTGAATAGCAATTGTTGAATTGACTTTTCTCTATGCCTGTTTCATTGGCACAAGTTGTTATAGAAGGCGGCAGGATTATCATATAAAAATTATTAATCAACAAGTATTAATTTTAATCTTTATCAGTGGGAAAGAGGGTTTTTATAGGTAATCACGCCTATATGTGGAGTTTTTTATTAATGATTTGGCTATCATTTTAGCTTAAT